>NZ_JBHSUF010000020.1:0-134244 GCF_042660575.1 Nocardiopsis tropica | reverse complement strand
AGCAATATGTGGCCTTGGGCAGTGTCCACGCGGACCTGGGCCATAGGGGTGTCCGTGGTACCGCTGTCACGTGAGATGTCGATGCAGTCCAGGGCCCGATCGAACTCACCTGTGCCCCGATGCGCCAGAGCGAGTTTCTGGTGGGCTCCTGACCAGTCGCCCGGCTCGGCCAGGTCCTCGAATTCCCGGATCGCGGCCTGGATGACATACGTGGCGTGGCCGTACTCGCCGAGTTTGCTCAGCGCGGTGCCCACCCACAGGCGGGCACGGGCCCGATCACGGTGGTCGAGCCTCTCGTCCTCAGCCAGGGTCTCGTACCGGCGGGCAGCCGCATCCAGCTCGCCGGACATCTCCGCGACCACCGCGAGGGCCAGGTCGAGGCGGCCGACACGGCGCGGGATGCCGAGCTGGCTGAAGAGTGCTCGAGCTTCGGAGTAGGAACGCTGGGCCGAGAGCGGCCCTGTCACGGCACCCTGGTCCCGCCGGATGTCCCCGAGCAGAGTCGTGGAGCGAGCCAACAAGTAACGGCCCCTGTCGTCCAACTCCCCGGGGAGGAATCGGGAGAACCAGCGCCCCAGAAGGGCCTCGGCGAACGCGAAGTCCTGCCGGGACAGGGCTATGACGACACGGTCCAGGTCGTCCACCCACGACTCGTATTGATCGCCCCGTGTACCGATCGCCGACCGGGGCCGCCCCGTCTCCACTAGCGGCTGCGCAGCCTGGGACTCGTTCGCATCGAAACGCAGACAGGCCGCGTCGTCCGCTCGCGCGAGAACGGTGTCCAAGATGGCCTGGGTGTCAGGGCGGGGCACCGTCGCCGTCAGGAGTTTCTCCCATTTGGAGACTGTTCGGGCACCGACACCGAGATGCTCCGCGAACGCGCGGACACTCATCCTCATCGCCAAGCGCAGAGACCGAGCCTCCAAACCGGTCCAGCGGTGCACGACTCTCATGTGTGCCCCCTTTCCGGAAACCATGGAAGCACGGTTCACGCGGACGGGCGACATAAGTGCAACGGAAGTACAGCAGAGGGTCGTTGGCGGGTAAGCGTGTCGGAGCCAGGCTGTGGTGTGTCATCAATTCACACAAACGCGTAAGACCTAAGAAGCCCTTCTCACTGCGGTCCAGCAACACATGGACCGGGATAAGTCATCCCAGTCCTTCGCGAAGAGCATGAGTATCTGACCTTGGAATTCCTCGAACTTGCAGCCATGAAGAGGAGAGAACATGTTCATCACCCTCCACGGGCAGCATCAACCCGACGGCATGAATCGCGGCTTCAACGTGGTCGAACGCAAGGGCATCGGCCACCCGGACTCGCTCGCCGACCTCATCGCGGAGGAGTTCTCCCGCCGCTACTCGCTTCACGGGCTCGAACGCTTCGGAGCGGTCCCGAACCACTGGGTGGACAAGGTGGCCCTGATAGGCGCTGAGGCGGAGGTCGACTTCGGCGGCTACACGATTCGCAAGCCCATCAGCGCCTACCTGTTCGGCAAGGTGACGCGTGCGGTAGGCACCGAACCCCTCCCCATCGAGAACCTGTTCCGGACAGCAGTCGAGAACGTGCTGGCAGAGGCAACCGGCAGCGACCAGATCATTCGTTCTGTGCGCACCTTCGTCGAGAACACCGCAGGCGTGGGAACCGACCATCCGGCCTCGTTCTACCGGCCCTCCGCTGCTGACGAATGCCGAGTGTCCCGTGGGAGCGCGCTGGCCAACGACACGGCCTTCTGTAGCGCTTACTCCCCCGCCGACCCCCTGGACATCCTGGCGATCGATGTGGAGAACCACATCAACAGCCCTTCATTCAGGAATGCGTTCAACGGGCTGGGCTCCGACGTCAAGGTGATGCTGGCCAGGGCGGCGAACGTGCTGGAGGCGACGATCTGCCTTCCGGTGTATCCCGAAGCGGTCGGCTCGCACCGTGAGTACACGGCCCTGATATCCGAGGCGGACAACCATCTCGACGCTTTCGTCAACGAACACCCGGTCGTACGACAACGTCCATGGCTCACGCGGCTGAGCTTCAACACCAAGGATCATGACAGAGGTGCCTATCTGGCACCGTTCGGCACATCTCTGGGCAAGGGCGACTGCGGACTCGTCGGGCGCGGCAACAAGGCCAACGGCGTGATCTCCGCAAGCGGCGGCGCTGGCGTGGAGGCCTTGGCCGGCAAGAACCCGGTGCACCACACGGGCAAGCTGTACACGCTGGCCGCCGCACGTCTGGCGGACCGCATCCACGCCAAGCTCGGCATATCCAACGAGGTCGTGCTCGTGTCGCGCAACGGCGACCGCCTGGACGACCCGTCGTTCGTAGGAGTTCGGCTGGCACAGCGAGGCAACCGCCTCGACCACAGCGTTGTCGAGGAGTTGACCGCGGCGACACTGGCCGAACTTCCTCTGCTCTCCGAACGCCTGCTCGCCCTCTCCCCGATGGATCGCTTCCGCGACCCCTCGCTGGTACTGGAGGTGTGAGCCGGTGGCGAACATCGACCTGGCCGGGCGCAGCGTCATCCTGGTCACCCTGGACTCGTGCCGCTACGACGTCGCGGCGAGCACGCACACCCCGAACCTGGCGAAACTCGGCCCGCTGCACCAGGCCGAGAGTCCAGGGACCTACACACTCCCCGCCCACGCCGCGTTGTTCAACGGCTTCCTGCCCCGACCGCTCTCAGGGCCCCTCACACTCGGCGGACGGAGCATAGACGCGATCTGGCGATCGGCGGCGGCCCGGCCCTCGAAGTGCCATGCCGCCGTCCCCTTCGACGGCCCCACACTGATGGCGCACTACAGCAGGAAGGGCTATCGGGTAGTGGGCGCCGGCGGTGTCACCTTCTTCGACTCCTCGGATCCGGCCAACGGCCTGCCCACGCTGTTCCCTGAGTTCCACTACTTCGGCCGCCCCTCTCGCTTTCAGGCAACACCACAAGCTCGTGTCGCCGATCGCAGTGAGATTCTGCCGTTGTTCCACACCCGCATGCTCGCCGACCTGTGCCTGGAGGCCGAACGGTTCTTCCTGTTCGTCAACTGCTCCAGCACGCACATCCCCTACACGACCCCGTTCAGCCCCCTCACCGAACGGAACAGAGGACTTCTCCGACGCCTCTACCAGCTGCACGACTCCCAGCAGAACGCCTCCGACGATGACCTCCTGACCGCTGAAGACATCGGAGTACTCCTGGACATGCAGAGGCTCGCCCTGGAATGGGCCGACACCCGCTTGAGCGACCTGTTCTCACGGCTGAGCACACGACGCCCCTTGGTGGTGGTCTGCGCCGACCACGGCGAGGAGTTCGGAGAGGGCGACAGGTTCGGCCACGCACACCCGCACCCGACGGTCGCCACAGTGCCCCTGTGGTGCGGCGTATTGGACAGGGACTGACCCATGGCCAACCTCCAACCCTGGTTCACGCATCCCGCGATCACCGCGACTTCCTCCGAAGGAGTCCGGACACGGCTGGGCATCTCCCCCAACCACGAGTCCTTCCGCGCCGGCGTCCTTCGAACCCATCTACTCACCGCGCTTTTGGCCCACCGGGTCGCACAGCATCTCGGTGTCCGTACACGGGTGGCGGTTCGGTGGGACGACAGCGACAGCCTGCGCAGCCGCGACGAATACCGATCACGGCTTCTCCGAGAGCTCACGCGGGTGGCTCAGATACCGGTCGCGGACGAGCAGCACGTCTTCCGCCAGAGCCAGCGAGGCGACCGGTACCAACAGGCCCTACGGCGGCTAGACGCCCGAGGTCTCCTGGTGACGCGGCGAGGACTTCCCTGCCTTGATGTGGCCGCCGTGGATCGGCTCATGGCCGAACAGGGCGTCTGCCCCAAGGCCTTGACCACCTCGGTGGCCGTGAACACGACCACGGCCCTCGACCCAGCGCAGGAGACGGTTCCGCTCATGCGCGGTGACGGGCGGGCCCTGTGGCATCTGGCCACGGTAGTGGACGACATCGAACAGCGCACGACCCTGATCGTCCGAGGCACCGACAAACGCGACGCCACACCCGTACAAGTCCGCCTGTACTGGGCCCTCAACGGGGGAAGGCGCCCTCCAGTGCACCTGTTCCTGCCCAAACTGCTGGAGCCGGAGTCTGTAGTACCTCGCATCTCAGACCTGCTCGAACAGGGCGTCAGGCCCTCGACGCTGCGGTACTTCCTCGCTGAGCCGTACCTGCACCAGTCTCGGCCAACTACTCGGCCGGTCGGCTTCTCCGAACTGGTGGATCAGATCCGTACGGTTCTTCCCCACCACGGGGACAGCCTTCTGGATGAACGACGTCTACGGTCTCTGGACCGGAAGGTGTCCGTCGCCCTGGCTCCAGAGGTGGCCGAACAGGAACTGGATGACCGCTGTCCGGGGGCATCCTCGCGCGTCACCGCGTGGATCACCCGGTGCTACCCGCGGCCGCTGTCCCAACAGGTCCGGCTGTGCCGGGCACTCACCGACATCGAGATCAACCATGAACCGCCTCCCGACCAGGCGGAGGAGGCGTGGTGGTGGCTGGACGCATGGTCACGCGACATGGCGAAGGGCCCGCCTCCGCATCCGGTGCGCTGGGTGCTCACCGGACAGCGGGACGGGCCCGCAGCGTCAGAACTCCTGGAGGTTCTTCCTTCGGAACTGGTGGCCTCGCGGCTGACCTCGGCCCGTCAGGCGTTGAGCCGCTCCAGCGCCGCGCGAAGGCGCTCCAGTGTGCGCTCGCGGCCCAGCAGTTCCAGTGACTCGAACAGCGGGAGTCCGACCGTGCGGCCGGTGACCGCGACCCGCACCGGAGCCTGAGCCTTGCCGAGCTTGAGCCCTTGGGCGGCCCCGGCCTGCTCAAGGGCCCCCTTCAAGGTTTCGGCGTCCCAGGTCAGGCTCTCGTCGGAGAAGGCGGCGATCGAGGCGGTGAGCATCTCCTCGCCGATCCCGGGCTTCATGGCCTTGGTCCAACTCTTGTCATCGAAGACAGGTGTACCCAGGAACAGGAAGTCGACGTTGGGCACGATCTCGCTGAGCACCGCCACCCGACTCTGCGCCAGCGGGGCGATCTTGGCGAACACATCCGCATCGAAGTCCTCACTTCGCCACGGCACCTCCTCGCCCTCCAGGTAGGGGGCGCAGCGTTCGACGAACTCGTCCGCGTCCAGGGCGCGGATGTAGTCGCCGTTGAAGGCCCGCAGCTTCTTCTCGTCGAAGAACGCCGGCGAGGAGTTGACGTCGGCCAGATCGAAGAGCGGGATCATCTCCCCGATGGGCATGATCTCGCGGTCATCGCCCGGCGCCCACCCCAGCAGCATCAGGTAGTTGACCATGGCCTCGGGCAAGTAGCCCTCGGCCTGGTAGGACTCCATGGCGACCTTGTCCCGGCGCTTGGACAGCTTCTGACGCTGCTCGTTCACCAGTACTGGAGCGTGCGCCCACACCGGCGGGGTGTGCCCCAGCGCCTCCCACAGCAACTGCTGCTTGGGAGCGTTGGACAGGTGCTCCTCACCCCGGATGACGTGCGTGATGCCCATCTCGACGTCGTCCACCACGTTCGCCAGTACGAACAGCGCAGTACCGTCGGCGCGGGCGATGACGAAGTCCTCCAGGGCCTCGTGCGGGAACTCCACCCGGCCCCGGATCCGGTCCTCCACAACCGTGGGTCCGCCCTCGGGAATCCGAAAGCGCAGCGCACGTCCGGGCCCGGCCTCCAGGCCGCGGTCACGGCAGAATCCGTCGTAGCCCAGGTTGGGGTTGTCCCGTCGGGTCTGGACCTCCTCGCGGGTGCAGTCGCAGTAGTAGGCCAGCCCTTCCTTGAGCAGGCGCTGGGCGGCCTCGGTGTGCTGGTCGGCGTAGTCGGTCTGGGAGTAGGGGCCCTCGTACTGGGAGGAGTCCACGCCCAGCCAAGCCATCGCGGCCAGGATGCCCTCGGTCCATTCGGGGCGGGAGCGAGCTGCGTCGGTGTCCTCGATCCGTAGCACCATCGTGCCTCCGGATTGTCGCGCGACCACCCAGTTCAGCAGCAGGGACCGGGCGTTGCCCACGTGGAACATGCCGGTCGGAGACGGTGCGAACCTGGTACGAATCGAGGTGTCAGTCACCCCACCGAGCCTAGCGTGATCGCCTTCTGTACCGTGCCGGATAAGACATCCGGCAGGGGGGTGGAACCGGCGTGCCACTCCTCCGCCTCAGGAGCCGGCGACGGATGCCCTGAGCCGACCTGGGCCAGGAGGGACCGCGGGCTAGGTCAGAACTGCGACCACCACCTGCAGGTCCCCGCACCGGGCGCGGAGTCGCGACCTGCCCTCGGCCTCGGCGTCCAGCACGTGCGGGATCAGGACCTGCCCGCCCTGGGCCGCGCCGGCGCCGGCGTCCCCCTCCTCGGCTTCCCTGGACACCACGACCTGCTGGGCCCTGCGCCCCACGACACGGCCGCCCTCGTGGATCTCCAGTTCCGCCTGGTCCTGCTCGCCCGCCAGCGCCCTCCGGAAGCACGCGAGCGCCACCCCGTCCCGGGTTCCGTCGTAGACCCAGCGCGGTCCGAGGACGGAGTGCTCCAGGGTGCCGACGAGGTGCTCCTCGTGACCGGCGAGGGGCGCGCCCCGGTAGGTCAGCGGCACGTGGAGCAGGCGGTCCCCGCGCCGGACCAGGAACGCCTCCACCCCGACCTCGCCCTCCGGGTCGTCGAACCTGTACGCGCCCAGCACCTCGTCGGGCCCCTGTCCCGCCCACGGTCGGCCGTCCAACCAGGCCCCGATCAGGGCCGGTTTGCTCGGTGTGAGGGTCGCACTGTGAATGATCGCCATGGGCACCAGTATCCGGCAGCGGCTCGGGAACAGCCGGCACGGGTCCGCCCGCGACGGCGCGGCCCCCGGTGGGCTCTCACCCGGCGTCCGCCCTCCCGGAAGCAGCCCCCGGGACAGCGGGCACCCCAAGCGCGAGCAGCGCGGTGTCGTCGTCGAGCCCCTCACCGAAGCTCCAGAGCAGGTCGCTCAGGGCGTTGATCGCCTTGGAGGGGCTGGAGGGGGCGTGTTCGGCGGCGAAGGCGAGCAGGCCGTCCTCGCCGTACAGGGTGTCGCGCCGGGGTCCCGTGCGTGCCTCGGTCAGGCCGTCGGTGTAGAGCAGGAGGGTGTCGCCGGGGGCCAGGACGGTCTCGGCCGTGGCGAATTCGGCGCCGGACAGCACGCCGACGAGCATCCCTCCGGGGGTGTCCAGGAGGTCGACCCGGCCGTCGGCGCGCAGGACCAGGGCCGGCGGGTGGCCGCCCGAGGCCAGTCGGACCCGGGCGGGTCCTCCGTCGCCGCCGGGTTCGAGGATGCCGAGGACGACGGTGCAGTGGCGGGCCTCGTCGTCGTGGGCGTGCCCCTCCAGGAGGACGGTGTTCAGCGTGTCCAGGGCCTCGGCGGGCTCCGAGGTGTGCAGGGCGGCGGCGCGCAGGGCGTACCGGACACGGGAGGTCAGGGTCGCGGCCTCGGGGCCCTTGCCGCGCACGTCGCCGAGGAAGAACACCCAGCGGGTGTCGTCCAGGCGGAGGAGGTCGTAGAAGTCGCCGCCCAGCTGGTCGGGGGAGGCCGGGTGGTAGTAGGAGGCCGCTTCCATGCCCGGCACGGCGGGCAGGCTGTCGGGCAGGAGGGCCTTCCGCAGGACCGTGAGCGCGTCCTTCAGGCGGGCCCGGTCGATGTCGGCCTGCCGGTGCGCCCGGTCGGCCTCGGCACGGGCCCGTTCGGCTTCGGCCTGGAGCCGCTCGGCCTCGGCGCGGGCCCGGTCCGCCTCCCTGCGCCGGTGCAGCAGCTCCTCCTCGTAGGCGCGGCGTTCGGTGGCGTCGAAGACGTTGGTATGGATCAGCAGCGGTTCACCCGCGCTGTCGTGCTTGACGGCGGAGGAGACGAGCACGGGGAGGCGGGCGCCCCCGGCGGCTCTCATCTCCAGGGCGATACCGCTGACCTGGCCCCGCATGTACAGCAGCGGCGCGAAGTGCGTCTCGTGGTAGAGCCTGCCGCCCACGGTGAGGAGGTCGCTGAAGCGCATCCGGTCCACCACGGCGTCGCGTTCCAGGCCGAGCCACTCCAGCAGCGTGGCGTTGATCCGGACGATCGTGCCGTCCATGAGCGTCGACAGGTACCCGCAGGGCGCGAACTCGTAGAGCTCCTCCGCGCCCTGCTCCAGCAGTGCGCCGACGGCCGGGTCGGGGCGACCGCTCCTGTCGGACGGTTCGGGTTCCCCGTTCACGCCGTGCGCCGCAGGGTGTCCAGGAAGCCCAGGATCGCCTCCGCCGTGGCCTGCGGTGCGCTCAGCTGCGGGCAGTGGCCGGTGGCCTCCAGCGTGACCAGCCGGGAGGAGGGGATCGACTCGTGGACGAAGGCGCCGACCCCGCGGGGGGCGATGAGGTCCTGGGAGCACTCCAGGACCAGGGTCGGGACCTCCACGCCCTTCAGGTCCGCGCGGTTGTCGGACAGGAAGGTGGTACGGGCGAAGACCCGGGCGATGTCGGGGTCGGTGGCGCAGAAGCTGTCGGTCAGCTCCTGTCCCAGCTCGGGCCGCTCGGGGTTGCCCATGATCATCGGCGCCATGGCCGACGACCAGCCCAGGTAGTTGGACTCCAGGGAGGCCAGCAGTTCGTGGATGTCCTGTGTGCTGAAGCCGCCGCGGTAGCCCTCGTCGTCGATGTAGCGGGGCGAGGGGGTCACCATCACCAGGGCGCCGATGCGCTCCGGCACCGCCTGAGCGGCCAGGACGCCGACCATGGCACTGACCGAGTGGCCCACGAACACGGCTCCTTCGAGGTCCAGCGCCCGGCTCAGCTCCACCACGTCCTGGGCGTAGCCCTCCAGTGAGGAGTACCTCTCCTCGCTCCAGGAGGCCAGGTCCGACCCACCGGAGCCGACGTAGTCGAAGAGCACCACCCGGTACCGCTCGGCGAGGGCCGGCGCCACCAGGCGCCACAAGTTCTGGTCGCAGCCGAACCCGTGGGCGAGGACCACCGTGGGCACCTCGTCCGTCCCGGTGATCGTCACGTTGTTCCTGCGGAGGACGTCCACCCCGGACACCCCTTCACCTGGTCCAGTCCACCGAAAAAGATATCTGATCCCATCAGACCATATTCGGTGTCAAACCTCGCGTTTCAGGCTCTCGGGGTGAGCGGTTTCCCCGGTCGGCGCCGTGTCCGGGGCCGGTGTGCTTCCTGGCCGGCATCGCTCGCGGGTCGTTGTCCGTCCGGCGCTGCGGCACCCGCCGCCCGCGCCATCTCTGCCGACCGAGCAGGTCGCGACCACCGGCTCGTTCGGCGCAGGAGTCCGGGTACGGTGCTCGGTGTTTCGTGCCGGGTGTGATGGAGGCTCTTGGTGTGTCCTGCGTTTTTCGGAGTCGGATTTCTGGATCCTGGGACCACGTGACCCTTGAAGGAGGGCATCGTGGGACGGTGAGGCCCACTCCCCCACCCCGATCAGCACGGCGCCCACGACATGCCTCCCCCGAGGACAACAGAGCCGCCTTCAGGCCCTGAAGGAGTCACGGGATGATGGAACCACTCTTCGAGATCGCCGATGTTCTCTCCGACATGGACGACATCATGAATATTTCCATGGAATTCGAGGAACCGCTTTGAACGACCACGCCTCCGCACTGACCGAACGCCTGATCCGCGCCAATTGGCACGGAGGCTTCAACCACACACGGTCCCGAGTCGCCCTGATGAAGGAGTATCTTCGGCGCGCAGCCCTGTGGTCGCACCAGCTCCGCGCCGAGCAATGGCCCTTTTTCGATGCGGCCGCACTGGCCAACCCGAATGTGCGAGCCGGCGAGGAACTCGTTTCCGTAATCATCGAGAAGGAGGAGATAATCCATCAGTTCCCCTTGGTCATGGACACCTGCGTCTGGGCGCTTCATTTCAGCGCACTGCGCGACTCGGGAGAATCCCTGCCAGATTTGCCGGACATGTTCGAGCCGCTGGTCATATTCTATGAGCGCGGAGGAGGCTTCGGCATCGACACCACCGGAATGATTCAAGTAGACTACGCGGCCATGGAGCGAGGATCCCCCGCGAGCCATCGGTCCGACAAAGCAAAGACATCCATCGATGCAGAATCATTGGATCTCTTGGACCGGTGAGTCCTGGCACCCGGCAGTTCCACCCGGAAAACAACCTGCATAATGGTTCCACCCGAGAGCACCGGTGGCCAGAATTCATCAGACGGTGCGGGAAACGGTACCGGACCTCCGACGTCAGGGCCGAGCAATGGCATACTCAGAAACGATCATGATCTCCGCGACACCGAAAGAAGTCGTTTCCCTCATGCGCCGAATCGATGCCTCCGTCTCCCCGGGCCGCAACACCGGCGCCACCGAGGCGCGAATCGACAATCTAGTGCTGGACATAGAGGAAATCGATATATACCCAGGATTCTATACGGCCATGGATGTTTACGGAACTTCCCGGGAAAACACAAAGGAAAACGCGCGTTCATTTTTCGGACGCCTCTCGGAAGTCACACCGTGGCGCCTGGCCCTGGGGTTCGACGAGAACGACGTGCCAATCATAGAACGCCCTACCACGCCTTCGCGCGAGGAAGAGGAAGACTTATAACTTCCCGACCGTTCCCCGGAAAACCATGGCCCTGTTAACGAGGTCCCCGAAGGCCACAGCCACGTGGACGTGGGTGGTCGAGCACGATGAGGGTTCGAATGCACTGGAGGTGGGCTGCACTGCCGCGCTGTCGATAGCACAGGTTCTCCAGGACAGCGATCTGCTGTACCTCGACAGTGTCGACGTGGACTGGTTCCAGTTCGGTACCGGCCACACCGGTTACCGATCCCGGATCCTTCACTGTCGAGAGCTCACCGCCGCCGCTCTGGCAGACAGGGTTCGTGGCTCCCAACCCGTAAGCCGACCGGAGGCCTACCCGGAGACTCTGCTTCTTCTCGGCCCCGGAAACTGGATCGCGCCCGACGGAAGCAGGAGAGGCGAACCCGAACTCGTGAGTGTCTCCGTCGACGTCGCTACCGAGGACACCATGGTCGAGCTGAGCGTTCACCACGACATCTGGGCGGAGAACGATTTCTTCGGACGCCCGCATCCCGAGGTCCATAACGGCAATGCCCCCCGACTGGCGCAGGCTTTGAGAGCCCTCGAAAAAAGGCTCGGAAGCGAGACCGAAAAGGGAGAACCCACCTATTTCGGCACGGCTTTCCACTACGGTGTGGCCGCACCGCGCGGCGGCTCGAAGATCACAGGACTCGACGTGACCGAGCGTCTCTGATCCGAGGAACCCCATGACACATGACGTGGTCGCCCTGCTCGAGAGGGCACCCACCCTGCGCGGCATGACCCGGGCCCTGGTCCAGGCGGGACCGGAGCTACAGGTCCGTGCCGTCGCCGGCGGCGCGGTCGTCCAGCTCCGCGACGGATCGGGACACATGGTCGCGGCCGTCCAAGCGGCACAGAGGCTCGCGCTGTCCTCCGAGGCCGACCGCCTGCTCGCCGAAGGGATCGCCGACGACCTGCCCGCCCAACCGTGGTGGGTGGAGGCACGCGGAACCGAAACCGGCCCGGGAGGGGAGGACACCCCGTAGAAGTGGCGCGGGGGCGGTGCTCGGCTTCAAGCCTGTCACGGTCGATCCGTCGAGAACGCAGAATCCCTGCGCTCACAGGACTGTCAAGGAAACCTTCGACCATTCGGCAGATGGTCGGTCCGCTGTGAGCTTCCGGTGTGCCCTCCGCCGGTCCTGCGCGCGAACCGAGCTCTCTGCGGCAAACACCCTGTCAGCAGGTCCCTCTTCCGTCTGTATGGCAATACGGGGATCGGGTGCCTTCGGTGGGTTGCCCGTGCAATGGCGAACGAAGGTGGTCGAGGCCTGGTCCGACACTTGGTCGGCCATGATCGTGCTGGAATGCCCATGCCTTCCGAAGCGCATGGGATCGACACAGTTGGGTACGGGCCGGCCCCTCTCCTGTGCCCTGCCGAAGCAGTACTGGCCGGAATCGGCCACCGATCGTCCGCTTGACCTCTGACGACGCGGAAACAGTGATGCACGGGGCGAAACCATGGCAATAGAGTCTGCATCGCCACCAGAAATACCACCCCGCCCCCCACGCCCCGAGACAGAGGGGAGACCCACGTGTCAGCCTGGAACATCCAGACCGGAGAGGTTTTCGGCGTCCTCTCAGGCGTCTCCGGACACATAGGCGACGAAGAGGGAAGCCAAGGGCTCACCTCGCACTTGAATTCGATGGAAACGCATCTGAACGAGGCCAACAGCGCGGCCAACAGCGACCCGATCGGGGTAGCCCTCTCCGAGTTCGCCGAGCACTACTTCGACGAGGTCGGCGGCATGGTCGAAAAGAGCGCCAGTGCGGTCGGGGGCGCTAGCGATGCCACCTTGCACTATGTCAACGGCAACCTGCAGATGGCCGCGGACGCCCAGGCCAACGCGGGAGAGATCGCGTAGGGACGCTCCCTCCAGGGATCACGTCCACTCCATGAACGTGCCACCCGAACTCCCGACGGAGGAAGGGACAGCCTCCCTAGCGCCTTCCGGCCCTACGGTACTGGCGCAGGCACTCCTTCTCCGCCGACCCGTACCAAGGCCACGAGACCCTTCCTCCGCGGACGCGACGTAAGACGACACACAGACCGGCCTCGCCCCAGCCACCGCTGAAGTGCACCCCCTACACGGATAGCGAATGCTCAGTGAGTGATGACCTGATCGACCCGGATGCGATCCCCGTCCCCATCGTGAACCCCACGCTGTTGGAGAGCGCGGCCGGCGGCCTCAGGACCGACGGCGAGAACATCGCCGAATCAGGACAGAGCATCAAAAGCTCATGGGCCGGGCTCCAGGCCGTCTACAGCGCGCCCGAGGCCGAGACCCTGTACTCGGCGGTCGACCCCGTCGCCACCACGGGCGACTCGGTGGAAACCGACTTCGGCACGGCGGCCACCGCACTGGAGACCTTCGCCGAGAGGGCGCGTGAGCTGCGCTCCGAGTTGGTCCAGGCCCGCCAGGACGCCAGAGACCTGGTCGCGGAGATCCGGAGCGACGACGACTGGGACGACGGCGGCTTCTTCGGCGGCGAGAGCGACAAGGTCGAGGAGCACAACAACCTGCTCAACCACGTGAACTCGCTCCACCAGCAGTACCAGGAGGCCGAACGGGAGTGCGCCAACGCCATCACCGCGTTGTTCGGCGGCACCACCTTCATCGCGAGCAACGCCGACGGAACCACCCAGCCCGGCGCCGGCGAGGCCGTCTACGGCTTCGAGGAGGCGCCCGAGGACGTCGGGACCCCGTGGGGCTCCCCCCAGGGCACCGACCACATGTGGTACGTGGACGCGATCCACGGGGGCGGGGACGTCCTCATGGGCAGCCTGGAGGACATGGGCGGCGCGGTCGGGATCCACGGTTCCGAGGGCTGGTTCACCGGCGGTTGGAGTGACAACTTCACCTCGTACTGGGGCGACTCGATCGCGGGTCTCGGAGCCATGACCGGCTTCTACAACCCCCAGACCGGTGAGATGGTGAACAGCCCCGGCGAGTGGTGGGACACCGCCAGGGGCGCCTGGGGCGACGCGATCCACGGTTTCTTCCCCTGGACCGAACTGGGAGAGCGCCCCGGCTACGTGTTCGGCACCGTTCTGACCAACATCGGCATGATCGCGGGTGGCGCGGCGTTGAGCGCCACAGGTATCGGGGCGGTGGTCGGTGTGCCCATGATCGCCGCCCGGGTGTCGCGCATCCTGGGAGGCGCCGGAACCGGCGACGGCCCCATCAGCGGGGGCATCGACGCGGGCGGCTCCGAGGGTTCCGACGGCTCCTCCAACACCGCGAACAACGGGTCCAGCCCCACTCTCAGGCCTGACGGCACCCACCCGGACGCGCCTGCCGCACCGGACAGCATCGAGCCCGACGGAAGCGGCGTCCCCGCAGGTCTCGGGGACATGCACGAGTCTCTGAGCGATCTGGAGGCCCATCAGAACCAGGGGCCGCAAGCGGACCCGGCCCCTGTACCGGACAACAGTCCGGATCCGACGCCGGAACCCTCCGCACCACCCGCCGAGCCCGTCACCCCGGAGAGCAACCCCCCGGAACGCCCGGAGTCCGACAGGAACGGTGCCGGTTCTCAGGACGCCGACACACCCGGTCAGCGAGCGGACGAGGATGTGCGGCGCGACCCGACGACCGCAGAGGTCGACGCGGCCTTCTCCGAGATCGCGCGGCGCAACGAGGATCTCGCCGATGACATGGACACCGCCGACGGCGGCCGGATGGCCGAACTCGACGGTGAGGCGCCCTGGACCATCGACGCCCTGGAGAACAGCGGCTCCACCGGACGTGGGGACGGCCCGGGCGGCAACGAGAGCTCCCGGGTCCCTGTCACCCCTGACGGCATGGAGATGCACGCCGACGGCACGATCAACAACAGCGCCGACGGCGACGGGCCCCGGCTCGACGAGGACAGCGACCCGGTCACCGTGCACGAGGACGACCGCAATTCCCATGGTTCCAGCGGCCATAGTGGCACAGCCGGATCCGGTGGGAGCGGGGGCGGAGGCCCCGAGAATCCCGGCGCTGGTCCTGAACCGCCTGCCCACGGCGACGGACCGCGCACCTCCGACTCCGGGACGATCTCACTTCCCGAGAACACCGGCGGCCAGAACCCACCGAACAGCGCGGGGAACGGTACTGGATCCGCAACCTCGGGGCCGAGCGATGTGGTCAGACAGGCGACGAACGGACCTGTCGTCATCGACCGGGACCATCCCTTGCGACCGCTTCCACGAGAGCCCCTCGGCATCGAATTCCCTCTCGAACCCAATACGAAATACGAGATCCCAGACTCACCTGACCGCCCGGGTGCCACCTACTACACCGATGACACCGGAAGAATTGCCGAGGTGCACACTGAGTTCGGCAAGCCAGGAAGATGGAACCCCGACCTGAGATACCCGCTTCCCGATGTCACATATAAAATCGGCAAGGACCTCACGGTATCCACGGACGATCTCGGGAGGACGTCCAGGGTGGAAGGAAGCCTGTCCCTTTCCAAAGCCCCCCGGGGGGCGGACCAGACTCCCATGGGACACTTGGGTCGCGACGAGCACGCCGACTTCAATGACAAGGCCGAGGAGCAGCTGGCCGAAAGCCTCTCGGAAGGTGATATTCAGCAGTTCGAGGATGCGGACTGGGATGGCGGGCACCTCATCGCCAATGAGTTCGGCGGTGGGGCGGAAAAAATCAACATGATTCCCATGCTACGCACACTCAACCGTGGAAACGGGGCAGACGACGCCTGGGAAGGCAGCTGGAGGGAGATGGAGAAACACTGGGAAAAACTCATATCGAATGATCCGTCCACGTCCATTCAAGTGTCGATGGAAATCGTATACCCTGACGATGTTTCCATTTCAAACATCCCGGAGAGGATCGAAGTAGCCTACACGGTGAACGGCGGAACACCCATCCCGAGGAGCTTCGAGAACCTCCCACTATCCCAAAGGTCGAACGATTAAAATATGAGCATCGAAGGCACACAGGAGCACCTGCAGAAGATCGGCACCACTCTATTCGGCGCAGCGCCGGAGGGGTGGACCTCGATCGAAGCCCGCATGTCAGCGGTCGGACACGTGGGCCAATGTCTGGTCTACGTTTCCCCAGGAAGCCAAAACGAGACTCGGATCACCACGCCCGGAAAAATCTCGGGGCACTTCATGCGCCTTCGTAAACTGATGTACCACGAAGGAAAGGGTACATGGTACACAGCGACCTTCACCTTGAAGAACACGGGTTCCTTCAATGTCGATTACGACTACGATGACGAACCGAATTTCCTCCCTCCCGAGCCCGGTCCTCGCGAGTACCAACTCGACCACCAGCACTTCCCCCGCGACGAGGAGAATATCCCTGAGTGGTTGCGCCAGAAACTCTGGGAAGCGGAACGGGGCAGAGGAACCCCATGACACATGACGTGGTCGCCCTGCTCGAGAGGGCGCCCACCCTGCGCGGCATGACCAGGGCCCTGGTCCAGGCGGGACCGGAGCTGCAGGTCCGTGCCGTCGCCGGCGGCGCGGTCGTCCAGCTCCGCGACGGGTCGGGACGCATGGTCGCGGCCGTCCAAGCGGCACAGAGGCTCGCGCTGTCCTCCGAGGCCGACCGCCTGCTCGCCGAAGGGATCGCCGACGACCTGCCAGCCCAACCGTGGTGGGTGGAGGCACGCGGAGCCGAGACCGGCCCGGGAGGGGCGGACACGGCAGGGGCGGTCCGCGGCTTCGCCGATGCCCTCGTAGCAGAGTTCGGAGGCCTCGTCTGGGAGCCCGAGCGCCGACTCGACCGCGACGATCCCCTGCTGACCGGCGCCACCGACCACCCCGCGATCACTCGCGTCACGGACCGGGTGGCGCTGGCCGTCCAGGACCGCCCGGTGGTCCCGCTCTCCACATGGCTGGTGGACGCTGTCGCCGAGCACGCGAAGGAGGGCCGGGCGTTCCAGCTGGTGACCCCTTCGGGTTCGCGTATCACCCACGCGCTGCGTTCGGTTCTGGGCAACCCGATGGCACGCTGGGTGGTCCGGGCTCCGGACGGCCGGTACTACGACGGCTTCTCCGGGGTTCCCCTGACCTGGAACGAGGAAGCCGGTTTCGTCCGCGACACGACCGCGGCTCCCGAGGACGTGCCGCATGCGGCCTTCCGGGGAGCGGAGGAGGGCCAGGGGACCCAGATCCTCGTCGATCTGAAGGTCCTGAACCCCGCCGATGCCGAGCTCCGCCTGGGGAGGTCGGTGGAGTTCCTGTCCCAGATCCTGGCCGGCTCCGTACCGGCCCTGTGGGGGACCGGTGAGCCCGCCACCCTGGCCTGGGACCCCGCGGACCTGACCGCGTTGGCCCGCAAACGCGCCCCGGGGAGTTCGTGGTTCCTCTTCACCGGCCCACCGAACGCCCTTCGCACCGAACCGGTCCGGCCGTTCTCCGGGACCCTGCTCGTCACCCGCGTGCCGGAAGGGGTGAAGGAGAGCATCACGCTCGCTGTGGGACACCCGCCTGGCGATGAGCCCGACCTGTCGGTCCTGTCCGCTCTGGTCGAGGAGTTCACCTCACGAGGGGTCCTCCAGACGATCAGCGTGCAGCGTCGTACCGGACGGCCCGACCTGGGCTATGAGGCACGCCGGTCCGGCCCCTCCCTGCCGATCGGTCTGGGCATCGGTGTGGAGGGGGTGGCCTCGATCGGGTCGGAGCGGGCCCTGGCCGCCCCGGTGCCCGCGGCCCCGGTCGGGCCGCCCCTGACCCACGCGGTCTGGTACCGGATCGGTGACGGCACCGAAGCCGACTCCCAGGAGCGTTTCCGTGCGCTCATGGCGCACCTCCGTCCCGGAGGCTCCCCCGCCGTCCAACAGCGGACCGGCGGCTAATCGGCGTTTCCGGGGTTCATGCACACAGCGGCCTCTGGGGCCGGACCCGACCGCCGGTCCGCCACGACGCCTGTCCACCTGGCCGGCGCCGATCCGATCACCGTGCGCCACCACCTCTGAGGCCCCTCGTGCACCGCCGCGCCCGTGGGCGGGTCACATCACCTCGAAAAACCTGGCACGAGACAACGCACCCCCCGGTGCCGCCCCGACTTGTGCGAGTGCGCCGGCCCTGCACGGAGCGCGCCGCGTCGCACCCCGTCCTTGAGCGGTCTCCACGCCGGTTACCGTCTGAGCATGGTGATCCCGAACGACGAAGAGATCCGTGCGCTGCACGAACGGTACGCACCCACCCGGGAGGCGTTCGACCTCGTCCACACCCACTGCGAGATCGTCTGCGCCATCGCCGAGCAGCTCATCGACCGCTCGGACCTCGCGCTGGACCGCGACCTGGTGCGGGCCGGATGCCTGCTGCACGACATCGGGGTCTACCGCCTGTACGACTCCTCCGGCCGGCTCGACCACGCGCGCTACGTGAGCCACGGGGTGCTCGGCCACGAGATCCTCGCCCAGGAGGGGCTGCCCGAGTCGCTGTGCCGTTTCTGCTCGCACCACACCGGGGTGGGCCTGACCCGCGAGGACATCCGCGATCAGGGGCTGCCCGTCCCAGAGGCGGACTACCTGGCCGAGTCGGTCGAGGAGGAGCTGGTGATGTACGCGGACAAGTTCCACAGCAAGCGGAACCCGCCGGTGTTCTTCTCCGCCGACTCCTACGCCGCGTCCGTCGCCCGCTTCGGCGAGGACAAGGTGACCCGCTTCAAGGAACTGCGGACACGCTTCGGCACACCCGACCTGGCGCCGCTCGTCGCGGCCCACGGCCACGCCCTGTTCTGACCCTCCGGCGCTGCGGTGGGCCGACACGGCAGGCAGGTCGCGACTCGTGGCCCACGCACCGGCGCGGGACGCGCCCCGCGCACCGTCGTACCGGTGCGCGGGTCAGAACAGCGAACCGGTGACCTCGAAGGTGTCGGGGTCGACGACGTGCTCCCCGGGCTTGACGTGTGCCCCTCGCACAGGGGCACACGGCACTCCGGTGTCAGCTCTCCTCGAACCGCAGATCCGGGATCGCGGCAAGGCCGATGCCGTAGCGAGCGTAGACCTTGGTGGTGTTCTCCCCGGTCAGGTCCGCCTCGGTGTAGCCGAGAAGGGCCGCGACCCGTACCACCTCGGCACGGCTGTCCGCTTCAATTTCCAGGTAGGCGGGGATGCGCGGCCAGGTGTCGATCTCCAACTGGGCCCCGTCCAGGGTGAAGCTGCGGCGGCGGTTCTCCTGGTAGGCCCTGGGGGTGTAGCCGAGCTTGCCCATCAGGGCATTGGCGGTCTCGAAGTCACCGACCGCCGTCTCGGTCTCGCGGGTGCCACCGATGGCGTCGGAGTCGATCTCCTTGACCGTGAGCGTGACCTGGCTTCCAGTGTCGCGCAGGCGCACCCACCGCGATGCGTCCCCGGGCTCGATGTCGTAGACGTAGCGGCGCTGCAGTACCTCACCCAGGTCTTCCCCTCCTTTGTCGAGGATGTGCTGGGCCACGTGGTCTACGTCGATGTCGAGGACCTTGGCCTCGTACTCGATCACGCTCATGGCGGTCTCTCCTGCTCTTCCTCATCGATGGATACTCGAGATGCTCTGTCTCGTGCGGGTGGTGATGGAGGCTCTCAAACCCAGGAAGGTCGAGAGACATGCCTACGCCGAGGCAGTGCCACGACAAGCGAGGGAGTACAGGCCCCTGCCATCTGCGTCGTGTGCTGGCGCAATTGCATCGCGGTCACAGTGGTCCCACGTCATGGCGCCTCCCCGAACAGGCTCCGGGGACCGCCCGGGTCAGCTTTGGGGGCGCGCCGGCACCGGACGATTCGGAGTGGAGGCCCTGGTGTCGAACCTCGTACTCGCAAGCGTGCGCTCCGCCAGGGTGATCAGATCGAGCACATCCTGGGCCAGGTAGGCGGTCGCACCCCGTTCGATCGGCTTGGTCTGGAGGATCCCTGCCTGGCGCAGTTCGTCCAAGGCCGCGCTCGCCGCCGGGAACGAGACCCCGAGGATCCTCGCCAGAGTCGTCGCCGTGACCACCGGAGCCTCGGGCAGCCGCCCCAGCAGACGCGCCACGGCTGAATCCGCACGTGGAGCGGCACGCCGCCCGAGGGACTCCCGGTGGGCGGACAGCTGTTGGTTCCACCACGTACGAAGATCGTCTATCTGTCCGATGAGCGCCACCGACTGCTCGACGGCGATGGCACAGGCCTGGACGAAGGTCTCCAGCCACGCATTGATCGATGCGTTCGCCTCCGCGCTACCTGGCGGCGCGCCGTGTCGATAGGCACTGAGCCCGTCGACGTAGCGGTCCCGCAGGGTGGCGAGCACGAGACTGATCGGAAGGACCGCGTCCTCGGTCAGCCCGCGTCGTGCCAGCACCGTGTGGATGAGGGCGCGACCCACCCGCCCGTTGCCATCGGTGAACGGGTGGATCGTCTCGAACTGGGCGTGGACGACGGCGGCTTGGATCAACGAGGCGTGTGCCGCCCCGTTCATGTAGTCGAGGAGATCAGCCATCAACACGGGGACCCGTTCGGGATCCGGAGGGACGAAGTCGGCTTCGATGGGGTTCCAGTTCGAGCCGCCGATCCAGTTCTGCGCCGTGCGCAGCCCGTGGTGATGGGGCTGGTCGGGAAGCAGTGACCGGTGGAGTTCGACGATGTGGTCGACCGTCAACGTGTCCGCTTCGACGAGTTCGGTCGTGGAGCGGCGCACGACTGTCATGTTGTTGGCCACGAGTCGGGCCTGTTCACTGACCCCGCGAACGGCTTCTGACTGTCCGAGTTCGGCGAGTGCTACCTGTTGCGCCGACGGTGCGATGCCCTCGATCCGCGAACTGGCGATGGCCTCCGAGCGCAGGAGGAAGCGTGCGATGCCGGCCAGGTTCTCCGCGTTCGGACCGTTGAGAGCACGGATGCTGCGCTCGACCGTGTTGACACTTCGCGAGAGGGCCCCATCGATCGCCAGGGCGAAGCCGTCGATACCGTCGGGGACATAGCGCTGGTAGGGCCCGGAGAACCGTGCGAAGCGCGGCACCCCGGAGCCGACACCGGACTCCCAGTGCGCCGCTTCCCATGTGGCCATCAGCGTTTTCCTTTCATCGAACCACCATCTACCAAAGGTTAACAAGCGAAGCTTTGATAGATGGGTGATTCACTCAAGGATTCTCTTGGCCATATCGGCCCCGCGCCCGCAAGGACCACGAGTCCGCTGCCAGGTCCCCGGGACAACCCTCTGGGTTGGCCTCCTGGCACCCCTGTGAGGAGGCACAGAACGGGCCCAGGGATGGGCCCGGCCACGGCTGGGACCAGATCGAGGAGGCGGACGATCTCTAGGCGGAACCGGTCCTGTTCGCCGGGTTCGCCCTTCCACCTCCCAGGACCAGGTCCCGGTACGGAAGTGCCACCACCGAGTGGGACCACAGGCCCAGGAGCCGCTCGGTCTCCTCCAGCCGGAGAACGGTCTCTTCCCGGGCACCTTCGGAGACGATCTCGGTCTCCACGAACGACCCCAGGCCCGTGACCGTGTCCACCATTACCGACAGCTCCGGCCGCTCAGGGGTGCGGTAGCTGGTGCGTGCCTTCTCCACACGGGCCAGCAGGGCCATGCCCAGCG
This sequence comes from Nocardiopsis tropica, assembly GCF_042660575.1. NCBI lineage: Bacteria > Bacillati > Actinomycetota > Actinomycetes > Streptosporangiales > Nocardiopsidaceae > Nocardiopsis > Nocardiopsis tropica. Next base: position 113,175 of record NZ_JBHSUF010000020.1, on the reverse strand, counting down.
CCTCCAGTAGGCCGTGGGCGTGCTCGGCCTGGGCTGCGTCCGCCAGCGCCACGTTCGTCTCCTGTTTGGCCACGATGCCTCCGGCACCGTGGGTGGTGGCGCTGGATGCGGGTTTGTAGGTGACTTCGCACCCGCCCTCACGCTCACGGACCCGCAAGCACTCGACCGTCTCCAGGAAATCGACGTCGGGCCGGCTGTAGTAGGTGTCGACCTCCGCCACAGGCCCCGTGGCGACAAACCTCAGATCCTCCAAGCGCTGCTTCAGGACCTGGCGATTTTCCAGCGCCCGCTTGCGCTCGACCTCGATCAGAGCCACTGAAGACCACTCCTTTCCAGGGGCGAGGGCCGCATAGACGCGGGTGAGATTGTGTGTGCCGAACGACTCTCGTACACCGGTCAGCGCCTCGGTCAGCATCACAGAATCCGACATCGGGATGTTACGGAAGAGCACAAGCTGCTTGGCGTCCCACAAGGGGTTGGCGAGCCGTTTGGACAGGTACCGGTTGTAGTAGTGGCGCTGCCGGACCACGATGTCCGTAGCTCTCTCGCCCCTCACGGACGCTCCATTCGCTCCATACCTGGGAACATCGGGCATCGCCCTCTTCCACAGCGGCCAGGAAAGCGTCCAGGGCCACGTCGGTGCAGGTGTCGAGGATGTCCCCGTCAACGGTGTGGTGCTCGGCGTAGAGCTCACCGAGCCCGTCCGGCATGTCTCGATGAGGCTTGGGAAGCCACCCTGCGCCGGCAAGCCTGTGGGCGCGGCGTCTGCCCTGTGTCAGCGCACGGAATGCCGACCGTCCGCTGACGCTTCGCCCTCCGAGCCCATGCCGGCCTCCCGGACGCGGGCAGGGTTCCCACACGACCCCGGGTGGAGGTAGCACCGACGCCCAGCGCACACGCCCCGATCCGAGTTTGCCTCGCGAAAAGGGCCGCCCCCGCGACACAACCGGTTCACCGCATGACCGAACCCGGCCAACCGGACTCGGCCCCTACCGGACCCGCCGACCCGCTGCTATTCGTTCTCCATGACCTACGATCACCGGTTGGTCCAGACCGCGACTCTCGGCGGGCGCCGTTCCGATGAGCCCGTGTTCCTCCCCATGGAACGGCACCTGGCCCTGGGCTTCAGGGACCGGCACCAGGACGCCACCTTCTGGTGCGGCGAGCTGCTCGGCGGTTGCGGTGGCCAAGTGGGGGTCAAGATCTACCGGGAGAAGGTGGCGCACTTCGCGCACCACTCCAGCACCAACCAGTGCACTCGCCAGCACGGTGGGATCGAAAGCGCCGACCACCTCTTCGCCGGCAAACAGGTCAACCGCTGGCTCAACGCCCAGGGCCTGCCCAGGCGGAAAACGCTCTTCGAGGGCGACTTCGAGAACGGCGGCACCTGTCACCGGCTCACCCTGCCGGCCACCGGCAAAGGTCCGGCAATCCTCTTCGAGTTCACCGAGCGCATCGGCCCCGGTGTCCGACGCCTGCTCGACCAAGGGGCCGACAGGCCACAGGCCTGGTTCGTGCGGGACAACACCGAGCTGGTACACCGGCTCACCCGGTCCGAGGGGCACGCCCTCCGTTTCCGCATGCGGACCGAGGGCTTCGAGCGGAAGGTCGATGTCGGAACGACCTCCCTCGAAGGTCGGACCTGGTGGCGTCCGATCGAGGAGTGCTCCCTGGAGATGAAGCGGCCCACGGAACCGCCTGCGGTGACACTGCCCGGGAAAACGCAGCAGGCCCAGGCCGTGCCGGTCCCACGGTCCTCGGGGGCGCGCGCTCCCGGCGAGGTCCTGCCTCACCCGTTCATCGGCCGTCTGCGCACAGCTCTGGAGCAACGGAAGTGGCGGGACGTCCGCGAGTACAGCACCCGGCTCAGGCAGATCCTGAACACCAGCGACATCGGCATCACCCGGTACCGGCACGAGGCAGACGAGCTGCTGGAGGTGAGCGGGAAGGCTCTGAGAGGTCTGCTGCCCAAACCCGTCCTGGTCCCGAGGAAGAAGGAGCGACCCACCGCACTGCGCGCGCCCCAAGCGCATGAGGCCCCGGCCGGCCCCCCGGTGCAGGAAGACCGTGCCCCGTCACGTGTTCCCCTCGTCCCACGGCAGGGACGGCCGGTTCCTGCGACGGACAAGGCCTCAGACGAATCGCGGCGGAGCGGAAAACGAAAGCAGCGTGGGAACCCGACCCCCGCGGTACTCGCCCAGCGCTCCGGGGTCGCCTCCACTGTCGATGAGAACACCCTGCGACAGCTCCAGGAGCGGATCAACACCCGACGCCTGTGAGGCCTCGGTTCCGTGGACACTCCCTCAGGGCTCACCTATAGGGGCTGCGGCGACGAGTCAGGGAAGACCGTGCAGACAACGGCACCCGGCGATCGGTCCACGACCCGCCCCACCATCCGCTGGTACCTGCTTCGACGACTTCACACCGTCGGGAGCGGGCGGTGGACAGTTCCGCGCTGCGCGGCCGGCGCGGACCGGTTACAGCGGTACCTCGGACACGGTCAGGTCCAGGTCTCGGACCATGACCTCGCTGAGCTGACGCAACTGCATCGTGCTCACCTCGGCCCCGCGCAACGACGCCAGCCCCGACAAACCCGACAGGTCGCAGCCCCGCAGGTCCGCGCCTACCAGAGAGGTCCCCTGCAGATCCACGCCGAAGGCACAGTCGTCGAAGACCGCATTCCGCAGATCGCACCCCTCGAACACGGTCTCCCTGAACGAACAGCCCACGAACGCCACATCGCTCACGGCCCGGACACGGGCCCAGGTGGCGTAGTCGAACTGACAGCCCTCGAAGACCACATTCCGCAGGGACACCCGCACCAGCGATACCCCCATCAGCCTCGACGTCCGAAACCGGCACCGATCGACGGTCACGTCCACCAGGCGGTGTGAGGACAGGTCCACCAACCGGAAGTCGGTGTTAGCGACCCTCTCCTCCTCCAGCGGGTTCGGATATGTCCACGAGGCCGCCGGGGCCTCGTCGTCGCTGGGCAGGAGCACCTTCGCGCCCCGAACCCTGGCGGTCTCCATACTGACTCCTTAACCGTTCTTCCAGTCGTCCCAGGTGGAGCGGTTGTCGGTCGAGCCTTCGGGGGTCGTGGGTCGGGTGAGTTCCAGAAATTTGCCGACCTTGGCGGACACTTCCACTTCTCTTCGGGGCCTCTACCCGCTCAGCGAGCGGATCGCGTTGACCATGCGCCGGAAGGATCGGCTTCGCTCCACCGCCAGGTTCAGGTCCATCACAGCGGTGAACTTCGCCTGGTGGAGGGTCTCCTTGTAGGACTCGTTCATGATGCCGCGCAGCTGAGTCTTGGCGTCGCGCTTGCCTTCAGGGTCCTCAGGAGCCTTCGCGTCATCGTGGACCGAGGGGTGCGAACGTAGGGATTCTGCGGCGGCCAGAAACCATGCCTCGTACTCATGGCGGGCGATCACGATTTCTACGGGTACGGTGACCAGATCCGGCTCCGGAGCCAAGGACGCAGCTAATGCGACCGGGCAGGTGATATCGGAGTCGTCGCCGTCACGAAGCACGAGGACACCTCCGCGGTCTCGAACCCGCGCCGACTGGAACCTGACCGCCTTGGCCAGCTCCTCGGGTTTACGCATCTTCGCCGAATCGAGCCGGAACGGCTGAGTCACCTCAACGTAGGTGCCCATCAGTTCAAGACTGATCCGGTCGATGAGGGTACGGACCGCAGGCATCTCCCCATGACCCTCGACGATGGGGGCGACCGTCACCTGCGACATTCAGTCCCCCTTCGACGGCAGGGAGAGCTGTTCCGGCTCGGGGAGCAGCTGGTCGGTGCGGAGCAGTTCGCCCGGGGTGTAGAGGTGTTCGCGCATCGCCATGGCGCCAGCCGTGTCGATCGGGCCGATTCTCGTTTCGCCTCCCACGGAACGGACTGCGCAGAGCTCTTCGATCCCGAAGTCGTCCCGGTCCAGCAGATCCGGGCTGTGGCTGGTGATGATGACCTGCCGTCGTTCGCTGGCGTCGCGCAGGGCGTCCAGAAGAACACCGGCAGCCGCTGGGTGCAGAGCGCTCTCAGGTTCCTCGATCCCGATGGTGCTCAGTGTGTGCCCGGTATCGGCGAAGAGCGCGACGAGGACTCCCAGAGCACGCAAGGTGCCGTCGGAGACGGACTGGGCCGGAAAACGCCACGGGTTGTCAGAGCCTTGGACGTCCTGGGCGAACTCCAGGGTCTCCCAGTTGCCGAGGTCCTTGCGCGACACCCCGCGCATCCCGGGAACGATGTGCCGCAAGTAGTCCTCGATGCGGCCTTGCGCGGTGTTCTCCAGCCGGTGCAGGACGCTCGCGACGTTGGACCCGTCCCTGCGAAGGAATTCCCCCGAGTCCGGTGTCTGGGGATCCCGCATGGCGTCGGGGTTGAGGCTGAACACGTTGATGCCGACGAGGCCTTCGAAGACCTGCTCGAAGATGCCGATGCCCGCAGCAGAAACCAGGTACAGCCGCTTCTCACTCGAGGGAGGCATGACAGGCTCCGACTGCTCCGTCAGCTTTCCTCCTCGGATCTTGAAGTATCCGTGTCGGGACTCGCCCTCACCGGTGGTGTGGACGCGGCACTCCTCGCGAGTGATCCTGAAACCGCCGCCCTGGACAGCGCCGACCTCGAAGCCGTACGAGCCCGAGAAGTCAGGCCCCCGGAACTCCAGGTCGATACCGAAGTGGTTCGGATGACCGGTGGAACGGCGACGCACCTCCGCCACCCCGCCCCGGCTGCGCAAGGCCTGGTCGAGCGACGTCTGGAGAGCTTCGGAGAGCAGTCTCAGCGCGTCGAGGAAGTTGCTCTTGCCCGAGCCGTTGGGGCCCACCAGAAAGAGCAGATCCCCGAGCCTGACGTCGGTCTTCGCAATGCTCCTGTAGTGCTTCAATCGCACCCGGGTGAGCGAGAATCGGTTGTCCTGCATGGGTTCAGTCTTTCAGGATCTTGAACTCTGGACGCCACCACGACCCGCGAGGCCGGGCAGCGGAAGCCACCCGGCCTGAGGCCTGTCGAGGGTCAGAGGATGAGGGTGGACAGGTGGTGGGCGAGGGCGCCGACCGCGGCGGCGAGGGTGTAGGCGGTCAGGCGCCAGGCGGCGCGGGCCCGTTGACGCGGCTTGCGGTGGCTGTGCGGTCGGCGGGGCAGGGGCGGTCGTGTCCGGCGCGAGCCGGGCACCGGTGACGGAGGTCCGTCGTCGGAGGCGGGTCGTGGACGCGGCACCGAAAGCACGGTCGGACGTGACGGCGAGGGCGCGGTGACCGAGGGCCTCTGGGCCAGACGCGCGTCCTGGATCTCCATCCAGGCCGGCAGGACGCCGTGTTCGAGGCGGTAGGCGACGCGGGGATTGTCGCGCATCTGGGCGAGGAGCCGCTGTTCGCGGGCACTGCGACCGGTCAGGGTCGCAGAGCGTGGATGGGCCGCTCCGGGGTGGGCGGAGCGCTGTCCCCGAGGTGTGTCCAGGGCCCGCCGGACGCGTGTGGAGGGTTCGGCGCTCATCAGCACCCCGCCGCAAGGCCGGAGGAGCAGGTGACGTGGGTGAACTCGGCCCAGACGACCGTGCCCAGCGCGCCGCAGAACGGGAAGTCGACGACGGCGCGTGTTCCCCACGCCGCGGCGAGGTTGGAGACGAGCAGCAGGCCCCGGCCGCACTCGGCGTCCTCCCACTCCTGGGCGGTGCGCTGCACCGGGATGCGGGGAAGCCCGGCGCTGTCATCGGGAAGGCCGTCGTCGATGACGGACAGGCGCAGGGTGGTCCCGCGGTCGGTGGCGGCGGGGACGGACAGGGTGCGGACGACCCGGCCGTCGGAGCGGCCGGAGCGCGTGTGGTTGACGGCGTTGGCGAACATCTCGCTGCCGCACAGGAGGAGGTCGTCCAGCAGGTCGGGAGCGCTTCCGGCGAGTTCGGCCAGGTCGTGGCGGAGGTCGTCGCGGAAGCGTGCGGTGGTGGCGAGGGACCCGGGGTACAGGCGGGCGTTCCAGGACCGTCCCGGGTAGGCGGACGTGGCGGTCTGCGGCACAATGGCCATGTCAGTGTTTCCTTTGTGAGAAGGGGTGGACGCTGGCCGTGCTCTGGGGGTGCTTCGACCCACCCGCCAGAGCTCATTCATGCCCGGCCAGGGGCACGTGGGGGATGGAACAGGGGTCCGGGAGCCATGGCGCTCCGGACGTCGGGGCGCGGACCTGTCAGTGACCGAGCACGTGCGCCGGAACGTGTCCCGTGGTCAGCGCCCGCAGTTCGGCTTCCGGGAAGGGCTTGCCGGGGGACGGCTGGGACGGCGCGGCCGTGCCGGGGCTCGGAGCCGATGCGGGCGGTGAGAACCGTTCGACGGCCTTCTCCAGGAGCCGGATCGACTCGTGGGCGGGCAGGGCCACGCCCTGGAGGGTCGCGAAGAGGTCGGAGTAGCCCTTGACCTGAACTGCGTCCGTGACGAGGTGGCCGGGACCGCGCGGGTGCGGGGTGTAGGCGAGCGCGTGCCGGGGCGAGAAGGACAGCGTCCAGAACGCGCCGCGCAGGCCGGGGTGGTGGGTGACGTCCTCGCGGATGACGTGGAGGGCGACGCGTTCGCGTGTGGTGAGCTCATGCAGGTGTTCGAGCTGGCGCCGTGTGACTCCGGCGTCGGCGACGACGCGGGTGAGAGCGGTCTCGTCCACCACGAGCCCGAAGTAGGGCGGTCCGGAACCGGTGATGTGGTGGCTGCCGATGCGGGGACGGTCCTTGAGTCGGCGGTGGTCCTCCAGGGGGCGTTCGATCCGGTCGAGGGCCCCGGAGTAGTCGCCGGTGAGGAAGGGTTCGGGAATCATCAGGGGCGCGTAGGCGCGCAGCTGGAAGACCTGCTCCAGGAGGTCGGCGACGGTCGCGCCCTCCTTGAGCCGCGTGGTGATGTGGGTCTGCGCCCACGCGTCCCAGAGGACCCCCTCGGCGTTGAGCGCCCGATCCAGGCCCATCGCCGTGCGCAGATCGGGGATCTGGTCCCCCTCCTCGATCCGGCTGATCTTTCGGTGGTCGGTGACGAGGTCCGAGCCGATCTGCTGGAGGGAGATCCCGGCGCTCTCCCGCGCGGCCCGCACCCGTGCCCCGAACCGGGTCCAGGGCTCCGGAGGCGCACCATCGGCGCCTCCGCCGCTCCCGTGCTTACGTATCCGCTGTTCAACGGTCATGACAGTCCTCTCACCGGGAGAATGCGCCCTCCGCAACACTGAGAGCGCTGAGCTGACTACAGTTAAACCCAGAAGGCATCAACTTACAAGGTTGCATCTTGAAGGCGTGTAGATTATCCTCCAAGTTCCTTTTTCCATCCATAAGCGCAGTTCAAAGGCATGGCAGAGTAAAGTCACGACGTCTATGAACGAAGGATGAGATGGCTGATCCGATCCCCACCGTGCGCCAGTATCGGCTGGCGCAGGACCTGAGGGAGCTTCGCGCCGGGGCGAAGATGACCCAGGAGCAGGTTGCCGCCAGCATGGACTGGCACGTGTCCAAGCTCTTCCGTTTGGAGAACGCGCGCAGCCCTCGAGTGAACTGGCTGGACATTCAAGGGTTGCTCGACCTCTACGGAGTGGCAAGCCCGCAACGTGAGGCCCTCATCCAACTGGCGAAGGACTCCAAGAAACGCGGCTGGTGGACCACTTACCAAGACGTCTTCACGGGCTCGTTCGTTGCCTTGGAAGACGAAGCCCACCTCATCCGGTACTACTCTTCAGAGCTCGTTCCTGGCCTGTTCCAAACCGAGTCATACGCGCGTGCCGTCATCCAGGCCCTACGTCCGAGCTACGACTCCGAAAGTGTGGAACGCCGCGTCGCCGCCCGCATGGCACGTCAGAGGGTCCTCGAGCGAGAGAAGCCCCTCCACCTGGACTTCGTTCTCAATGAAGCTGCCATCAGGCGGAATGTGGGTGGACGCGAGGTCATGATTGAACAGCTCCAGACATTGCACCAGGTCGCTGGAACCTCAACAGCAACTCTGCGCCTCCTTCCCTTCCACACAGGCACGCACGCTGGCATGGAAGGGGCATTCACCGTCTTCTCGTTCCCGAAGGAGCTGTATCCAGACGTCGTCTACATCGAAGGCATGATGGGCGACCTGTATCTGGAGAGCTCCGAGAGCGTCAGCCGCTACAGAGACGCATTCGAAAGCCTGCGTCAGTCGGCTCTTCCGCCATCTGACACGATGGAGTACATCGACGCGTTGGCAAGGGAGTTCCGGTGATTCAGTGGTTCAAGTCCAGCTACAGCGGAGGGGACAACAACTGCGTTGAGGTAGGGCGCGCCCCAATGCCACTCGCACCGACCTCCCTGTGGCACACAGCGAGCTACACCAACGATCGGGGCGCCTGCGTGGAGGTTTCGGAAGGGCCGGTCACCGGAGTTCGGGACACCAAACACCGCGAACTGGGCGCGCTCTTCTTCGCAGCCCCCGAGTGGCAGGCCTTCCTCGGCACCGCGCGGAGAGACCTCCCCTGACACTCCCCCAGAGCATTCCGCCCTCCGCCCCGCCTGCTGTGAGCCAGCAGGCGGGGCCGAACACGTGAGCGGGCGAGTCGGCTAGAAGGGCCACACACCCGAGGCTGCCACTGTTGCCGCCGTTCCGGTGGCCATGAACAACAGCGCCGCGCCGGCGCACCCGCCGCCCTTCTGCTGCTTCACCGCCTGTCGCGGAACAGCCTGCCGTGACGCGGCCTGCCTCTGGGGAACAGCCTGCCTGGCCACCCGGTCACGTGCGGCGTGGGGAGCGACGAACTCCCGGTGGTACTCCCGCTCCGTGAGCTCACGGGGACGCCAGCACGCCTGCCAGGGCTGCTGGCCCTCGGCGGCGCGCTCCTCGCGCTCCGCGTTCATCCGGGCCGCCACCTGAGCACTCTCGCCGTCCTCGAACAGGCTTCGGTCCGCCCGGTAGGAAGCCGCCTTGAGCACCTCCCATGCCTGGGCCGGCGTCACGACCTGGTGTCCGGCCTGGAGGGCCTGCTGGACCTTCGGGTCGGCCTCTTCCTCCGCGACCACCAGGCGGACGGTCTTGGAGACGTTGACCCCGATGGTCGCCCCCTGCACCACGGCATGCTCCACGACGGCGCTGATCGCGGCCGACTCCCCCACCGGGACGATCCGCCACCCCTTGAGCGGGCCGTTCCTGCGCTCCTTCTCCTTCCGTGCGATGTGGAGCAGGTCCTGGATGGCGTGCCCCTCGCCCAGGGCCTTGGCCGCCTTCTCCAGTTCACGGAGCTCGGCGGTGGTCACCACCCCGTCAGCCTCGGCACGGCTGCGGGCCTCCAGCAGGACCTGTTCGTGGACCTGGCGGATCGTGGCCTGGGTGAACCCGGCCCCCGTGGCGAGCTCGGCGAGCTGGTGCGCCTCCTCCCCCACGATCTTCCCGTCGGCGAGAGCGTGGCCGAGCATCGACCGGTAGGCGGCGGCCCCTTGCGGGTTGGGACGCGGAGAGGGGTTCATGTCGGGCAGGCTTGCCACCAGGTTGGCCAGCCACCCCTCCTCCCCCTTGCGCAACCCGACGATGTGCGGCGCGATGACGCCGGTGCGCGCAACCGCGGGCAGGGCGGTGTGGTCGGGACCGGTCCAGCTCAGGGGTACCGGACTCTGGTCGATGACGGTGCGGAGCATGTGCGCGCGCTGGCGCGCGTTGGCCAGGGCGTTGGAGTTCCAGGCGGGCCAGTCCCCGGTCATGAGCCGGTAGAGGTGCCTCCCCTTGTAGGGGAACGTGTCCAGCTGGGTGCGCATGAGGCGGAGGGTGCACAGGCCGGGGACATCGGTAGCACGGATGCCGAGCCGCCTCAGTTCGCTGTCGAGGAAGCGGTCCTCGTGGTCGAGGTTGTGGGCGACCACCACCGCGTCGGACAGGTAGGCGAGCAGGTCTCCGGCAACGCGGTCGAAGGCGGGCGCCCTGCCGACCTGGGTGTCGGTGATCTCGGAGTGCTCGTCGTAGGGCACCGGGCGCTGGGGGTTGACGAGTGTGGAGTACTCGTCCACGACGGTGCCGTCGCCGCGCATCCGTACGACGGCGACCTCGTGGATGCGGTCCCCTCGGGCTGGTTCGTAACCCGTGGTGCTGATGTCGAGGACGGCGAAGAGCATCCGCCTCGGGTCGTGGCCCTGGCCTCGGGTCAGGTGGCCCTGCGTGAACATGTGTGCCTCCGGTGGGGGAAGGGAGAGGGGAGGCCGCGGCTCCCCTGGGGAGGCGCGGTCGGCAAGGACGGACCGGTCAGGCGCCGACCGGCTCGATGTTCATCTCCTCCAACTGCTTCCACAGCGGTTGGAGCGCGCTCTCGGTGTGGAGACTCCGGGGGCAACTGGTCCCCGGTGCGCAGAACGGGACGGGTCTCCCTGAACGGATCGGTGCCGCCGCGTTGGTCCGGTCCTCCAGCGGCCCGGACGGGGTCTGTGACGGGTGTTAGCCCGGAGGCCTCTTCATACGGGGTGGTGTTTGACACCAGAGGGGTGGTTCCCACGACTGCAAGGCCTTTCGCACTCTTCCGGGGCATGCACGGATTGGCGATCCGGAAGGTACCCATGGAGGAGAACAGGCGGGGCACAGAACGGAGGAAAAGTTTCCATCCGGCCTGCCTAGGGCGGTGGAGCCTGCCTCTAGGGACGACCGGTACCGCAGTCGACATAGTCATCGATGCTGGCCATGTATTCTTCGTTCGTGGCGAAGGCGTCCCGATAGCGGTCAAGATAAGCCGTCACGAACCTGTCACCTCGGGCAGGCGTTCCACACCAGGTGACATCGTTGTGGTTCAGGATATCTCCCAGCCCCGACTCCACAGCCGCCATGGACGTCTCCACGGCCACTGGACCAGACGTCACATCCCATTCGGAAATGTCGGTCTCGACACGATAAATTTCTCCATCGACAGAGATGACTCCTGCATTCAGGAGCTTATCTTCGACATCTTCGTCGGCAGCCCTGGAAAATATCTCATCGGGGTTTCCTTCGATTATCATCCTGTCGAATGTTGCCACATTGGCCACCAGAGCCACCCGCTCCATGTTCACATACGACTCTTCTTCCGAGGGCTCTTCTGTCGGCACACTGCCACCGACTCCACCCACCGAAGAGCATCCTTGGACGGAAAGGAAAAAGAAGGAGAGGAAAAAAAACAGATTTCTCATATTTTTTTTATTCAACCGACCCATCCTCCTGTCTCTATCCTCAACTTCCCCTCACAGCGTGCGCCTTGATGAGTTCATAACGAGCATCATATACCCCGGAGAAGGTAACAGCCATCTCCTCGGCACTGGCCGTCTCTCGCTCAGTCGGGGATATTTGCGTTCCGTTCAAAGCACCCGCCAGTGCATTGTCCAACGCATCCATGTCATTTCCTGGAGCGCTGCTGATCGACCACTCTGAAGGGTCCATCTCAACAACGACAGAACCGTCCGAGCCCACCTCGATGACACCGAATCCCTCAAGTTCATCGATAAAACTTTGGGGCGCACGCCGGTCGATATGCACATTCTCCGAGTTCGCGATATGCTCCAGAAAAATTAGGTGGTGCTCCCGCTCCCTGGTTTCAAGGTTATCGCTCATCGGATACCTCGGACTGGTAGATATATCCTCGTCTATGAGCTTTCCGGTCAGCCATTCCGAGCCAAGCCCTAAGGCGTTGCTGATACCCTCTCCGACAACAGGAATCTTGGCTGAATACTCTCCAGCCTTCTCCAGTGCAAAAGTGTAGAGCTGCTCTTTTCTGTCCTCGGTTCCCTGGAGATCAAGCCTTCTGTTCTCAGCTTCTGCTTCAAGGGCGACCTCGATGAGGGAGTAGAGGGTGGACGCACCCCTCGATGTGGAGTACTGGTCCCCTGTCTCCAGGTACGCCTCCATCTCTAGACTCTGATAGGCAGAGGCAGAATTGATCGCACTGATCGCACTGTCGTCGTTGCCCATCAGGTACTGCAGATACGCAGCCCTCTCCTGAGGCCCGATGGTGAAACCATTGTAGCTCGACTCGTATTCACCGACCCCTGTGAGCGGCACGGTATCGTCATTGGCTTCTACAATCTCGCCTCCAGCGAAGCTGTAAATGTAAGCATCGAAGACATCACCGAGATCCTCGGCGAGGTGCGTATTGAAGGCGGTGAAGCTCGCATCATTGTAATCGTCCCCGCCTTCGGTGACGTCGACACCGGTGTTGGTGAGCGCTTCCTGCATCTCCTCGGTGGTGATCATCCCGATGAAACCGGCTGCCGCACGACCGGCCCGGTCCTGCACGTCCTGGTCCTCGCTGAGCGCGTCCTGGGCGATCCACTCGATCATGTCGCCCACAATCTCTCCTCCGTCTTCCCACGGGTGGGTGAAGAGGCCCTCGACAGCGGTGTTGATCATGTCCTCGGAGGAACCCCACTGTTCGGTGTGCGGGCTGAACCGCTGGAACTGGCCGTCCTCGTCCTCGTGGGTTCGCATGAGGTTGGGGTGTACGTAGGGTTCGCGTTCGCCGTCCTCGTTCTCGACCCCCGCGAAGAGGTCGTGCATCGCATCCTCGTTGCGGTTGGCCACGTCCAGGAGCGCAAGGACGTCTTCCTCGGGGATGAACTGGTCCATGCCTTCGGAGTACTCGTCCGAGTACATGCCCATGGAAAGGCTCAGGGTCATGGAGAGCCCGTATCCGGGTTCCATCGACTCGTGGGCGTTCCCCAGCATCGCGGCAAGGGATCGGGCATCCTCTGCCCAGGTGTGGGACGAGGGCGGCGTGCTGCCGGAAGGAGCCAGGTGCGGCCCTTCGGCAGCCTCCCGGACGCTGGCCGGCAGGTCGTCGTAACCTCCGCCCACGCGGTGGTCCGAGAGCGCGAGGAGGCCGTCGCCGAGTACACCGAGCGCATGGTCGCGTTCCTCGTCCGTCAGATGGTCGCCCTCCATCGAAGGAGGTATGTCGATGACACCTCCGGGTTGGCTGCGCTCCAGCTCGTCGTAGAACGCGTCGAGGAAGTCCATCTCCTCAGAGCGGTAGCCGGTGCCGCCCTGTTGGGCCTGCATGGCGTTGGTGGTGATCATGCTCATCATGAGCATGAGCTCGTGGTAGTTCTCGTCCAGGGGTTTGTCGCCGGACCAGTAGGGCGAGAGCTCGTCGGCCAACTCCTGGGCGTTCTCCTCGGTCAGCTCCTGGCCGTCCACGAGCATCGTGTACCGGTTGGGGTCGAGGCTGTAGAAGGCCCAGGGATTTATACCGGCGTCGATGAGGGCCTGCACGTTGGCCTTGGTCGGCCCCTCCCGCAGGTCCTCGGCGACCTCCTCTGCGTGGTCCTCGAAGTTCCGGTAGTTAGTGCGCTCGCGCTCCTGGAGTGCGGCCAGCTTCGTCGCGACCTCGTCGTAGATGTCGCGGCACTTGCTGGCGTCACTGATACCGAACACACCCCCGCGCTCGGGATGGGTGGCGGTGATGGTCTGACCCTGGAAGTCAGCCGGGATCTCACCCTCCTTGGAGGTGCGGAAGTCGAACCACTCGGAGTTCTGGGCCTCGCGCTCCTCCTTGAACTCCTCCACGTGTTGCGCCCACTGTTCGAGCTGGGATGCGGCGTAGGCGATCGCCACCCCGGCGTCCTTCCAGTACTGGTAGTCCTCCTCGGACAGCCCTTTGATGTTCCAGCCGAGGATGTCGGTGAACTGTGTGGCTGTGGAGTTGAACTGTCCGGTCAGGTCGTCGGCCCGTCCCATCAACCGATCCTGGAGGAGGTTCAGCTCCTCTACACGTGCCCTGATCGCTTCGGGGTTGGCGCTGGTGGTGCGGGCCTGAAAAGTGAGGTCGAAAGTGGCCATGGCTCGCTTCGTCAGACGGGGAGGCAGGAAAAAGGGGTCAGAAGTTGACGTCGAGATCCCAGGGCGTCTTGTACTCCTCTGCGGCCTCCAGGTCGTTGAGGGCTGTCCGGGACGCCCCTGCCTGGATGTTGTTGGCCAGCTGCAGTCCGTGTTCCTGCATCTCGACGAGAGCGGGAGCGTACTCCTCCTTGTAGGCGCGAAGGGCCGAGGAGACCTCGTCGCGCTGGGCAACCGTCTCCGCGTCCTCCATGACCAGGTCGAACATGTCGGCCAAGCCTGCCATGGCCTCAGCAAGGACTTCGGCGAGCTCCCCGCCCTCGAGAGCCTCGATCGGATTGGCGCCGACCTCGTCTGTCATCGGGGAACTCCTCCGGTCAGGGGCACAGAACAGGGATATTCCGTAAGCTAGCAGCCATAACCATGAGTAAGCACATCCACATCGAATGACATATTTTCCAAAAGAGCTGGTCAGAAGATCCCTATGGCGAGAATGGCCGGTTTCGGCCACCGCAGGAACCAAGCCCCTCGTCATTACTGCGCTCTCGGCAGGGTTGAGCAGAGGGTCTTCGTAGTGAACACGCGCTGACAACCTCGTTCCAGTTCGACCACAAGATGCGATGCGTCCTTCGCATAAGGCTCAGACCTGGCCCGTGTACTCGGCGAGGTTCGCGTACACCTCCTCCAGCAGAGGGGTCGGGAATGGCCGACGAGGTCGCCGATGTGGTCCTTGGCCACCGGTTGCGCGGCCACCACGCGGACCCAGCACTTCCTCTGCACGTGGTCGGCACCGTGGCTGAGTCCCACGCATTACCGGGTATTACGGGAGGACCGGCTCGAGCACGGCACCGCCGAGACGATCGGCCAGGCGTCGTTCTCGGCGTTGCCGCTGATCACCACGACGGGGCGCTGCGGATGCGGCTCCCGGTCGTAGTCAGGGGCAGGACGAGAAGGCGGTCGGAAATCCAGTAGATGCCACCGCGCCGGATAAGGAAGAGCGGCGCGTCGCCGGAACGCGTGACGAGCTCGTCCGTGCGCGTCAGGAGGCAGAGGCCCGGGAGAGCGAACTCCTGCAGGTCCAACAGGAGCTCGAGCAGACGGTGGCCGAACTGGCCGGCCAGTGCGACCTCCACCGGGAGCGGGCGCGGAACGAGGAGCGGCGTGCCGCCGAAGCCCTGTCGGAGCTCGCCCGGCTCCGGGAGGAGGGTGGGCTGGGCACCCACGCGACGCCGACCGGACCCTTGCGCGTCCTCCCGTGGCAAACCGCTTTCCTGGGCCTGCTCGTCGGCCTCGTCCTGATGGCGGTGCTGCTCACCTGACCGCACTGCACGGCGCGGTGTCCGACTCCGTGCAGGCCCGCTGCAGGTGTTTCGACGGCAGCGCGTGAAGGCCGACCGGTCACGGCCGCGGCCCCGGGTTCCCGACCTCCGGGGCCTGGCCTGCACCTCCCGGCCGGGGCTGACCCGAGGACACGCACACGCACGCCCCTGCCCGGCCAACGGCCCGCTGACGGAGTCGCCCTGTCAGCGGTTGTCGGCCTGTCCCTCGGGTGTTCGTTCCACAGTCGAACGGGCTCACAACGCTGACAGTGCAGCTCAGAGGCCCAGAGGGTGTTCGTGTCAGAACCCCGACTTCTATGCGGTGCCCCCGCATCTTCTCCCACGGCCGGGGCGGGGAGGCCGACGTCCGGGGTTCGGGGCGGGCGGAGCGGTGGAACCGCTCTCCCTCCGAACGCGGTGTCCGATTGCCGCCAGCACACGCGCGGCCCCTGCTGGCAGGGTGTTGGGATGACGACGACACCGACAGACGGCGTGGCAGTGCTGGAGGGCATGTACGCGGCCGAGGCCCGCTACCTGGCGGCGGGCGGCCCGGGCAGGGCCGACTTCGCCGAGCTGGCGCCCTACTTCTCCGAGGACGTGGTGCTGCACCAGGCCGAGGGGCTGCCGTACGGCGGCACCTGGCGCGGACACCGGGGGATGGAGCGGTTCTTCACCGCAATGAGCCGGACCTGGGAGTCCTTCGCCATGGTGGAGCAGCGGTTCCTCTCCCCGGGGGAGCCGCTCGTGGTGCTGACGCAGGTGCGCGCACGCGCGCGGAAGACCGGGCGGCGGATCGGCTTCCCGATCCTTCAGACGGTCGTGGTGGAGGGCGGGCTCATCACGGAGGTGCGCCCCTTCTACTGGGACACCGCCGCCGTCGCCGACGCCTGCGCGATCCCGGGGTCGGACGCCTGAGGGCGCTTTGTCGGCGCACCGTGGCACCCCCTGGGGGCCGGCGCCCGGGTCCGCCACGGCCCCGGGCGCCGGCGTCTGGGTGGGGGTCAGTCGAAGTGGCAGCGGGGGTGCGGGACCCGACCCAGGGGGCGCTTCGGGGGCCGGGGACAGCGGGTGAGCGCGCGGACGCGGTCGTGTCCGCCGCGGGCCCGGCGGCGGGCGGCCGTCTCCCGTTGATCGGCGGGGGCGGGGGCCGGGGCGGCGGTCTGCGTGGGAGGCGCGCAGGGAGTGAGGAGCATGTGCGGATTTCCCAGGGCTGCCGTGAGGGCGAGCGCGAGGAACCCGGAGCAGGGGATGAAGAGCGGACGTCGTTGCTCAGGCATACGTCAAGCCTGACAACAATCACGCTGGGTCGTGCGCCGATCACAGGAAGAGCCGTGTCCGGTTCAGGCCATGTGGAGGACACATGAACCCCGTCCGACACGGGTAGCGCTTCGACACCGAAGGCGACAGAACAGTCCCTTTGGGCGTTTTCGACCCCCATGACACCCGGAGCGCCCTTCTTCCCGGCTGCGCGGACGCGCACCGACACACGTGCGCAACCTAGGTTGACAGCCAAGGTCGCGCAACCTAGGTTGACAGCATGGACGCGGTAGAACTGGCAGCCGTCGCATCGGACACGTCGACCCCCGTACAGGGGCTGCGTGCCGTCGCCTCGTTGCGCGCGGTGGTCGATTCCCTGGAACTGCGGCAGGTCGAGGAGGCTCTGCGCTCGGGCGAGTCGTGGTCCTCCATCGCCGCCGCACTCGGGGTGACCCGTCAGGCCGTCCACAAGAAGTACGGGAAACGGCTGCGTCATATCGAAGCGACCGAAAGAGGACAAGGATGACGAACCCGTCGCCGAAGCAGGGTCTGCTCAGCAGGAGTTACGACCGGGCCGCGATCCAGGAGGCCGCGAGCCGTGAGGCGGCGCGCGCGGGCCGGTACGAGGTGGGCTTCGAGCACCTGCTCCTGGGGATACTCGTCAACGGCGGCCCGGGCGCCCGTCTGCTCATGAACGCCGGGGTGAACCTGTCCGAGGGACGCTCGGCGATCGACGGGATCCTCCGCGAGGATCTCGCCCTGCTCGGGATCGACGTGCCCGTGCCGCCCCCCTCCGGTGGTGGTCAGCCGGGGCTCCTTCCGCTCAACCCCCGCCTGGAGGAGATCGAGCTCGACTGCCCGTGGAGCGGGGGCGACGCACCCCTGCTCGCGGCGCTGATCGACGACGAGGGCGGCCGGGTGCGCAGGCTGCTGGACCAGCTGGACGTGGACACCGACAAGCTCCGGCGCGACCTCGATGAGCCGCTGGAGGCCCTGGAGATCCCCGAGCCGTCCCCGGCGAACAGCTCCCCCGCCGACGGTCAGCCGCCCGAAGGGCGGGAGTACACGACCTACGACCTCGAGGTGCCCGTGTCGGCGGAACGGGTCTGGGATCTGGTCAGCGACCCGGGGCGCCGGAGCGAGTGGGAGCCGTCCGCCATGTCGTCGCGGCAGCTCGGCGGCGGTGTCGTGGAGCTGACCGCCATGTCGGGGCAGACAAGCCGGGAGTCCGTCACGCACAGCGTCCCCGACCGCGAGGTCACCTGGACGCGGGACCCGGACTCCGGGACCCCCCGCAGGGTCCGGATCGTCGTCGAACCGGTCGGCGACCACGCCCGACTGCACCTGCTCATGGACTGGCCCAACGCCGTGCGGGGCCGGATCGCCAACCGCATGCTCCGGTGGATCAGCCGGAACATGCTGCGGGGCAGTGCCCAGGCCATCGCCCAGGCCGCCGCGTCGTAGCGGGCCCGCCGGGCGGAGGCCCCGGACGGCGCCCGGACCGGGCCGTCCCTCCGTGCCGCTGCGGGTCAGTCCCGGGGCGACGCCTCCGTGGAAGCGGCCTCCTCCGTGCCGGTCGCGTCGCGGGGCGCGCGCCGGGCCCAGTAGGTCGCGACGAGCGCGCCCGACAGGTTGTGCCACACGGAGAAGAGCGCGGCGGGCAGCGCCGCGAGCGGGGCGAAGTGCGCGGTCGCGAGGGCGGCGGCGAGGCCGGAGTTCTGCATGCCCACCTCGACGCTGACCGCGCGCCGGGCGCTCTCGGGCATCCCGCCGACCATGCCGACCAGGTATCCCAGACCCAGGCCGAGGGAGTTGTGCAGCACCACGGCCAGGGCGACGAGGAGTCCGGTGGACAGCACCGCGTCGGCGTTGGCGCCGACCACGGCGGCGACGACGAGGACGATGCCCACGACCGACACCAGCGGCAGGACCGGCAGGATCCTCTCCACGAACCGCTTCGCCGCCATGCGCAGCAGCAGACCGGCGACGACCGGGAAGAGGACCACCTGGAGGATCGACAGGAAGAGGTCGGAGGCCGAGACGGGCAGGGACGACCCCGCCAGGCCCAGCACGAGGAGCGGGGTCACGAACGGGGCGAGCATGGTGGAGATGGAGGTCATCGCCACCGAGAGGGCCACGTCGCCGCGGGCGAGGTAGACGATGACGTTGGAGGCGGTGCCTCCGGGCGCGGAGCCCACCAGGACCATGCCGACGACCAGCAGGGGCGGCAGGCCGAGCGCGTGGGCGATGCCCCAGCCCAGAAGCGGCATGACCGTGTACTGGGCGAGGACGCCGAGGACGACGGCCTTGGGGTGCTTGGCGACGATCGCGAAGTCGACAGGGCGCATCGTCAGTCCCATGCCGAACATGATGACGCCGAGGAGCAGGGAGACGTGCGGGGCGACGAGCGCGGCCTGGTCGGGGACCGCGAGGCCCACGACCGCTCCGGCCAGGACCAGCAGGGCGAACCACCGGCCGACGAAGTCGGCGATGTTCTTGATGACCGTCATCGGACTACTTCCGTGTGTGCCCCGGGGGCGGTGGGTACTGTCCCCGGACGGTTGCCGCCGTTGCCGGTCGGCACCGCGCGGCCATGGTAGTCCGCCGGTGACGCCTGTGTTTCGTCCGGGGTGCCCGCGGACCAGGGACGGGACCCCGTGTCGTCCCGTTCCGCACCGCCCGGCGCCGTGGGAACCGCCACAGGGACGCGGCCCGGATCCCCGTGAGGAACGGCGTTCCCGGGGAAGGGGTCCGGCAGAGGACCCCTGCCCCCAGGAGGAACGTGGACGTCGGAACGAGGGAACGACGGTTCGTGTGGAGACACCGGCACGGCGCCGTGCTCGCCGCGGTGGTGGCGCTCATGGTCGGCGCGTGGGTGGCCCAGAGCGCCCCGCGGCCCCTGCTGTGGGTCGCGGCGGCGGTGGCGGTGGCCGCCCTGTCCTGGTGGGCCGTGGGCCGTGTGCGCAGGACCCGGGAGGGGCGGGCGCTCGCGCGGACCGACCTGTCGGAGCTGGACCTGATGTCCGGCACGGAGTTCGAGGAGTACGTCGCGGGCCTGATGCGGGTGCACGGCTACACGGCGGTCATCGTGGTCGGCGGGGCCGACGACGGCGGGGCGGACATCACCGCGCGCTCCCCCGGCGGGAGCGAGGTGGTGGTCCAGTGCAAGCGGTGGCGCCACCCCGTGCCCCCGAACGACGTCCGCGCCTTCATCGGGATCCTGAACAGCAGCTTCGAGGGCTACCAGGGGATCTTCGTGGCCTCCAACGGGTTCACCGAGGCCGCGGCCCGCGAGGGCGCGGAGCACATGGTCCTGGTGGACCGGGACGGACTGGCGCGGTGGATGGGCGGCGTCGAGGTGCCGGAGCCCCGGCGGGCCTGAGCGGCTCGGTCCCCGCGGGCCTGAGCCTCGCGCTCCCCGCCGTCCGCCGGGCACTGCGGGCCCGGCGGACGGCACGGCTCAGGACGGGGAGAGCGCGCGCAGGGGTCCGTCCAGCTCGCGCCGGTAGAAGTCGACGAACCCGTCGGGGTCGGGCCCCGCGTTCTGCATGACCAGGCGGTCGAAGCCCGCGTCCACGTACTTGCGGGCGGCCTCGACGTAGCGCTCGGGATCGGGCCCGCAGGCGAAGTGCGCCAGGACGTCCTCCTCCCGGACCGTGGTGGTGGCGGCCGCGAAGTTGACCGGGTTGGGCAGCTCGCTCATGACCTTCCACCCGGTCAGGGCCCAGCGGGAGGTCTCCAGGGCCGCCTGCGCGGCGGTGTGCTCGTCCTGCGCCCAGGCCATGGGCACCTCGGCGTAGCCCGGACCGTCGCCGCCGGCGTCGCGGTAGTCCCGCACGATCTCGCCCTTGGCCTCGGTGGCGAACAGCCCGTCGCCGAACTCGGCCGCGAGCCTGGCCGACACCCCTCCGCTGGCCGCCACGGCGATCAGCGGCAGGGTGTCGGGCAGGTCGAAGACGCGGGCGTCCTCCAGGCGCAGGTAGTCGCCCTCGTAGGACTGGTAGCCGCCGCTCCAGAGCAGGCGGATGATCTCCAGGGCCTCGCGCAGCATGTCGTGGCGCACGTGGACCGAGTCGGGGAACTCCTGGCCGACGACGTGCTCGTTGAGCCGCTCCCCGGAGCCGACGCCGAGGACGAAGCGCCCCTGGGAGACCAGGGCCAGGGTCGCGGCGGCCTGGGCGATGATCGCCGGGTGGTAGCGCACCGTCGGGCAGGTCACCCCGGTCACCAGCCCGATCCGCTCGGTCCTGGCCGCGATGGCGCCGAGCACGGTCCAGGTGAACGGTGAGTGGCCCTGGTTGTCCAGCCAGGGGTGGTAGTGGTCGCTGATCTCCACGAAGTCGAACCCGGCGCGCTCGGCCAGCACCGCCTGCCGGATGAGCTCCTCGGGCCCGAAGGCCTCGGTCGCCAGCTTGTACCCGATCTGCATGCGTCCCCCTGCTCGGTGGTGGTCCCGGGCGCCCGGCCGCACTCCCCCGGCCCGGCCCCGTTCACGTACGGGTGGCGGACGGACGCCCCGGCCCCCGTCCCCTCTCCCCGAGCACCCATACAACTACCGCGCGGGGCGTCGGCGGCGCTCCGACACACAGTGGGTCCCGCTCCCGGACTCCGGGCCCGCGCGACCGTTTTCGGGCAGGTCAACGGCGTCCGGGCGTGCCCGGCAGGGCCCGCCCCGCCCACGGTGGACGGAGCGCGGACGGCAACGGGCCGGGCGCCGCACCCCTCCGGACAACCTCACCCGTCCTCCTCAGGCGCGGGCTCTCCCCGATCGCGACACGGACGGCCGCCTCCTCCGTCACCACAGGTCCGGCACACCCGGTCAGACGAAGTACCGGGCCTGGAGGCGGAACAGCTCGGCATAGAGCCCGTCGGCCCGGACCAGCGCGTCGTGGTCACCGGTTTCGACGACGCGGCCGCCGTCCAGGACCACGATGAGGTCGGCCGCCCGGGCGGTCGTGAAGCGGTGCGTGACCAGGACGGTCACGCCGCCCTCCTGGCGGCCCAGGTCGGCGTACTGCTGGAACAGCCACTCCTCGGCCCGTGCGTCGAGGCTGGCGGTGGGCTCGTCCAGGATCCGCAGCAGCGGCGCCCGCCGCATGGCCGACCGGGCGTTGGCGACCGTCTGCCACTGGCCGCCGGACAGCCCCTCGCCGTCCCACGAACTCCGCCCGAGCCGGGTGTCCAGGCCCTCGGGCAGCGAGGCGAGGAGCTTGTCGCCGCCGGCCGTCCGCAGCGCCTCGAGGACACGCTCCGGGTCGGCGCGGTGCTCGAGCCGGCCCAGCCCGACCGCGTCCCGCAGGGACATCTCGATGTGCACCGGGTCCTGGAAGGCCGCCGTGATCCGGGCGCGCCACTCGTCCGGGGCGAACTGCGCGAGATCGGCGCCGTCCACCAGGACGCGCCCCTCACCGGGCCGGTAGAGACCGCTGAGCATCTTGGCGAACGTCGACTTCCCCGCGCCGTTCTCACCGACCAGGGCCACCACGGCGCCGGCCGGGAGTGCGAGGTCGATGCCGCTCAGCGCGGGCCGATCGCGGTTCCAGTACCGGAAGCCGAGCCCCTCCACCTCGATGCCGCCCTCCAGCCGGGCGGGCACCGCCACCGGCGCGGCCGGCACGACGGCGGCCCGCTCCACGGCGCCGTCCTCGACCACGTCGAGGAACGCCCGGGTCGCCCGGAGCGACTCCAGCGTCCAGAAGGACAGGTTCAGCAAACCCTGCACCTGGCCCGTGATCTGGCTGCTGACGGCGACGGCCGCGACGATGAGGCCGAGCGGGGCATCGCCGGCCAGGCCGGCCCGCACCATCAGGACGACGGCGGCAGCGTACGCCAGCACGAAGAGCATCCAGGCCAGTGCGACCGGTACCCGGGCCAGCCGGTCGGTCCCGGCGATGTCCCGGCCTCCGGAGTCCCACTCCTCGCGGTGCCTGCGCCGCAGCTCGCCCGCCAGGCCGAAGAGGCGGGTCTCGCGGCCGGGTGCGGCCGTCGTGGCGAGCGTGAACAAGTGGTCGGCCAGCCGGGTCCGGGGCGCAGCACGCTCCACGGCCCGGCCCCGTTTCCGGTCCGCCGCCCGGGTGGCCAGCACCGCGGGGACGGCGAAGAGCGGCAGGACGGCCAGGACGGGGACGACCGAGGCCATCAGGACGGCCGAGGCGATCAGGGCCAGCGCGGCTCCGGCCAGCCACATCAGCCGGTCGAAGCCCGGCCCGATCTCGCCTCGCGCACCGCGGACCACCGCCGCCTTGTCGGAGCGGCTCGAACGCTCGTGGACCTCCAAGGTCGGCGTCGTGCCGACCACGTCGATGAACCGGTGCTCGACCTCGTTCTGTATCTCCTCCTGCAGGCGCAGGCGGGTGAAGTAGCCGGCGATGAAGGTGCCCTGGGTGAGCATGACGAAGACCGCCGTGCACA
This sequence comes from Nocardiopsis tropica, assembly GCF_042660575.1. Classification (NCBI taxonomy): domain Bacteria; kingdom Bacillati; phylum Actinomycetota; class Actinomycetes; order Streptosporangiales; family Nocardiopsidaceae; genus Nocardiopsis; species Nocardiopsis tropica. Next base: position 90,427 of record NZ_JBHSUF010000020.1, on the reverse strand, counting down.
GCGCGATCACCACCAGGCCTCTGGTCGAATGCCCGCTCGCCGCCTCGCTGAACAGCCCGATCGCCACAGCGAGGCCGATCCCGGTGGCCTGTTCGAGGATCGCCACCGCCACCACGGCCAGGGAACGGAACCGGTCGATGCGTGGACCGGCCGTGAGGACGAAGCGCAGTGCGCCGATCACGACGACGCCTCCTCGAAGCGCTTCGCCTGCAGGCGGAACAGCTCGGCGTACCTGCCGCCGGCGGCCATCAGGTCGTCGTGCGCGCCGTCCTCGACGATCCGGCCCTGATCGAGCACGACCACCCGCTCGGCCTTGCGCACGGTCGCGAACCGGTGGGAGATGGCGACGGTCGTGGCCCCTGCGGTCAGCTCGTGGAACGTGTCGTAGAGCTGGGCCTCGGCGCGTGCGTCGAGGCTCGCGGCTGGCTCGTCCATGATCAGGAGCCGCGCGCCGTGCCGCAGGCCGAACAGCGCGCGGGCGATGGCGATGCGCTGCCACTCGCCGCCCGACGCGTCGACCCCGCCCGCGTACCCACCGGACATCACCGTGTCCCAGCCCTTCGGAAGTCCTTCGATGAACTCCAGCAGTCCGGCCTGCCTCGCCACGGCCCGCAGGCCCGCCTCGTCGTCCGCGTGAGTCAGGGAACCGAAGGCGATGTTGTCCCGCACGGTCAGCTCGTAGCGGCCGAAGTCCTGGAAGACGGCGACCACCTGGCGCTGCCAGCTGCGGCGGTCGGCGCCCTCGACCGGAGTCCCGCCGACGCGCACGCACCCCCCGCTCGGAGCGTCCAGGCCGGCGAGGAGCCGGGCCAGCGTCGTCTTGCCGGCCCCGTTGAGACCGACGACGGCGAGCGACTGGCCAGCGGGGATGTCGAGGTCGATGCCGCGCAGCACCTCGTCCGCGGCGCTGCCGTAGCGGAAGCGCAGGTCCTCACAGGCGACGGCCGCGACCGGTGCGGCCCAGGGGGCGGTGTCCGACCCGTCCGGCGACTCCGCGACCGGAAAGGCGAACGCCTCGGCGGCCGCCTTCGAGCCGAAGCCGGTGCGGAGGTCGTCCTCGTCCGCTCGCAGCACCTGGAGCAGGGCCCGCAGGGCGAGGCCGCCGAGCGCCAGGTCGCCCACCGTCGTGCCTCCGGTGGCGGCCCGGTACGCCAGGTAGTAGAGCACCGAGGCGACCGTGACGCCGGTGACCACGACGACCACGACGACGAACAGGCGGTGCTCATGCCGCCGCTGCCAGACCTCCGCCATGTTCACGCGCCACTCCGCGTGGTAGGCGTCGCGGAAGAAGGACGTGAGACCGAAGAGGCGCACCTCCCGGGCCGCGCCCGGCGTGGTCGGCACATCCCGGAGGTAGGACGTACGGCGGAGCTTCTCCGTCTGGTTCACGGTCTCGATGACGGCGGTCCGGTAGTTCCGGACCAGCCGGACGTGGAGCACGGCGAAGACGGCGAAGACGATGAGCCCCAGTCCCCAGGTGACCTGGGTGAGCAGAGCCGCGGAGCCGACGCCGGTCACCCACAGGGAGGCCTTGGCCGAGAAGCCGAAGACCGCTTCACCGGGCGGCATGTCGATGGTCCCGTTGCCCCGCGCCCGCGCGAGACGGCCCAGGTAGGCCGGATCCTCGAGGTGGCCGATGGTCGCCGGTTCCGAGGCGGCCGTCATCACGCGCTCGCTCAGCCGGCCGGTGACCCGCCGGCCGAGGTCCCGCCCCAGAGCCGTCCGCGCCGACTCGGTGACATGCGCGAGGAAGAACAGCGCGACGACGAGGGCGACCCAGCGGTAGCACTCCCGTGCCGCCGGGGTGTCCAGCCCCTGGCCGATGGCCGGGGTGAGCCCGTCCACCAGCCCGCCGATCCCGATGGTGATGCCGACCGGGGCCGCACCGGCGAGAACGGCCAGCACCGTGGTCAGTGTGGCCGCGCCAGGTGCCACGGAGAAGGAGTAGCGGACCAGTGCGGGGAGCACCCACCGCGTCGCCGGGGGCGGCAGCAGGCTCGTGTCCGCGGTCACGCCCGGTCCTCGTCGCCGGGGTTGCGGGCGCTCGTGTCGCGGGAACGGGTGCTCGGCATCTCTTCTCCTGGTCGGCTGCGGATGCTTACTGCCCGGCCGCTCCCGAGCCCCGGCACGCCGTCACTGCCGTGCCTTGCGGGTGGACGGAGCCGGAGGTTCTGCGAGGAGGACGTTACGGGGGAACCGCTCGGGAGGCGACAGGTTTTCCGGCGGCTGTCCGGAGCGTGGTGTGCCGGAGGGGTCCGCCCCGCTCGCAGGAGTGGGCACACGGCGTGGACGCCCCCGACCGGGGCCGGCGCGGCCGGTGTTCCCGGAGCGGCCGAGTCGGCCCGTGCGCCGGTCCGCGCCGCGGGACGGGACGGCGTCGCGTGGAGAGCGGGCCGCCGCGGAGCGGGGGGCGAAGGCCTCCGGGGGCTCTCCGGGAGCCCCCGCTGTCCGAGAGGCGACGGGGAGGCCCTCCCGGTCCGCGGGTCGGCCACTCCGCCCCGGCTCCGCCCCGCGGGCACTTCCCGAGGAAGGGCCGCCCCCATGCCCCCTCCGCCCGTCACCGACGACCGCTCCCCCGACGACGGCACCAGGCTGGGCTTCGACGACCTGCCCGACGCCCCGGCCTTCGCCCAGGCCCTGGACAACCAGTGGATGCCCCCCGGCCTGGCGGCCGAGCGCCAGGACGCCAGGCCGTGGGACGGCACGGACGAGGTCGACGCCGCAGCCGGCGCGGAGCTGCGCCGCGCACTGGTCAACAGCGGAACGCTGCTCGTCAACCGTGCTTTCCTGCTGAACAACCCGGTGCTCAACCGCCACTACGCCCCGGGGTGCGATCCCGGGGAGCGGGCGGCCCTGGCCACCCTGCTCGACGAACGCGCGATCATCCCCTACCTGCTCTACGAGCGGTCGGCCGACGAGAGGCCCGCGTTCACGGTGGACGACGGCGTCTTCGACGCGTGGACCGAGCTCGTGCGCCAGACCCGTCCCGCCTGCCTGCGCTACTCCTGGGACGACGAGGCCAACTCCGCCTTCACGGCCGACACCAACCGGTTCTTCACCGAGCGCGTGGCACGCGTCCACGAGCTCGACCCCCACCGGCTGGCCGAGGGCCTGGACCTGCCGCGCGAACAGGTGGACGACATGCGCCGGACCCTGCTGCGGGAGGTCGCGGCCTTCGCGGCCGGGGCCGAGCAGGACACCGGGCAGGTCACCCGCAGCACCGTCTACCAGCGCTTCCTCACCCGGGAGGGGACCCTGCCGCACGAGCGCCTGCTCCGGGAGGGCGACCACGTCGTGCCCGTCAAGCACCTGGTGGACCTCGTGTACAACACGGCCCTGCCCACCCTGGGCGGCGCCAACGCCCACACCCCTCCCCAGTCGCCCCCGCGGAGCGTGCTCCAGGAGCTGGACGGCGCGGGGCCCGAGGCGGACCCCGAGGCCCTGGCCCGCCTGCTCACCACCTTCCGCGGCGTCTACGCCGACACCCTGTACCGCGCCCTCGACGGGCCCAACTCCTACACGGACCTGTCGTTGCAGGCCGTCGTCCGGCTCAGGGCGAGCGCGGAGTGGAGGGCCTACACGGACGCGGTGGGCCGCCTGACCACCGGCCTGAGCTGGGACCGGGTCCCCGACGCCGAGGAGTTCGCGGAGCTCACCAGGGCCGCGGCCCGGTCGCACGCGCAGATGCTGCGCACGGCGCGCAGGCTGGGCGGTCCGGCGGCCGGACGGGGCGGTCCCCGCTCGATCGTCACCGACCTGGTCCTCCAGGCGCCGGGGATGACGGTCACCGTCCTGTCGGAGGACAACCTCGTCCTGGCGGGCCTGGGGGTGGCCGCGGCCCAGGCACCGCTGGTGGCCCGCCTGGTGTTCCGCGACCGGTTCTCGCCCGCCGCGAGGAGCCTGTCCCACAGCATCACGTTTCCGACCATGCGGCTGGGGAACGCCAAGAGCGACCTCGACGACATCGTCCGTCTGTTCAGGGAGGACCGCGGCCGGGTCCACGCCGACGACCGTGTCGCCGGACGCCCCTCCGACCAGCAGGTCAACGACGAGGAGTGACCCCTGGACGGGACCGACCGTGGGAGACCCGTGGATCCCTACACCGCGTTGCGCGCCTCACGCCCGGAGGAGTTCGCCAACCTCTCCGGGGGGATCGAGATCCTCACCGACCCGGAGGACGTGGCCAAGGCGCGGGAGCGCGCGGGCGGGAGCGTCGGCGTCGTCTACGCGGACGAGTACGTCACGGTGGTGCGGGACGCCGTGCGCTTCCCGGACGGCCGGCTGGGCGCCTACGTGCGCGTGCTGGGCTCGGACCGGGAGCCCGGCGCCGTCGTCCTCCCCCTGCTGGGCGACTCGGTGGTGCTGGTCGAGCACTTCCGGCACGCCACCCGGGCCTGGCACGTGGAGGCCCCGCGCGGGTTCGGCGAGGACGGCGAGCCCGGCGAGGCGGGGGTGCGCCGCGAGCTCCGCGAGGAGCTCGGCACGGAGGCCTCGGAGCTGTTCGACCTGGGCTCCGTGCACCCGGACTCGGGGCTGTTCGGCGGGCACGCCCGGCTGTGGGCCGCGCGGGTGGCGTCGCTGGGCCCGCTCGATGTCGGGGAGGGGCTCCGCCGGTCCCTGGTGGTGTCCCCGGGCGAGGCCGAGGAGATGGTCCGCGACGGGCGGATCACCGACGCCTTCACCATCGCGGTCCTGACACGCGCCCGGATGCACGGGCTCCTGGACTGAGTCCGGCGGCGGAGCCCGGCCGGGCGGCGGTGGCCGCTCTCGGCGAGGGCCTGGACGGGGTCTCCCCCGGGACCCCGGGCTGACCCGGCGGCGCGGCCGGGCAGCCGGGCCGGGCAGCCGGGTCGGACGGGCGGGACCGCGCCCCGCGGAAAACGGGTTGCCGACGCGGAGCGGGGCGTGGAAGCCTTCCGGGACGCGCCGGGCGACCCCGCGCGTCCCGGCAGAACCCCACGTGGAGAGCGGTCTTGGGTTACATCGACGTCAACCAGGTCAGTCACACCCTTCCCGACGGGCGGGTCCTGCTGGACGCGGTGTCCTTCCGGGTGGGCGAGGGTTCCAAGACGGCGCTGGTGGGGGCCAACGGCGCGGGCAAGAGCACCCTGCTGCGGATCGTGCGCGGCGATCAGCGCCCCGGGGAGGGAGCGGTCACCCTGGACGGCGAGCTGGGGGTGATGCCGCAGTTCATCGGGCACGTGCGCGACGAGACCACCGTGCACGAGCTGCTGGTGTCGGTGTCCCCGGCGGCGGTGCGCGAGGCGCACGCCGACGTGGAGGCCGCCGAGGCGGCGATGATGGTCGACGACGGCGAGAAGACGCAGATGCGCTACGCCGGGGCGATCGCCCGCTACGGGGACGCCGGGGGCTACGAGGCCGAGGTGGTGTGGGACCAGTGCTGCACGGCCGCACTGGGCGTCCCCTACGAGCGCTGCAGGTGGCGCGAGGTGCGCACCCTGTCGGGCGGTGAGCAGAAGCGCCTCGTCATCGAGGCCCTCCTGCGGGGGCCGTCGCCGCTCCTGCTGCTGGACGAGCCGGACAACTACCTGGACGTGCCCGGCAAGCGGTGGCTGGAGGAGGCCCTGCTGGCCTCCCCCAAGACCGTGCTGTTCGTCTCCCACGACCGCGAGCTGCTGAGCCGGGTCCCCGACCGCATCGTCACGGTCGAGCTGGGCGCCGCGGGCAACACCGCGTGGACGCACGGGGGCGCCTTCGACACCTACCACGCGGCGCGCCGGGAGCGGTTCGAGCGCCTGGACGAGCTGCGGCGGCGCTGGGACGAGGAGCACGCCAAGCTGAGGGCGCTGGTGGCCACCTACAAGCAGAAGGCGTCCTACAACTCGGACATGGCCTCGCGGTACCAGTCGGCCCGGACCCGCCTGCGCCGGTTCGAGGACGCGGGGCCGCCGGAGAACCTGCCCCGGGAGCAGAACCTGCGGATGCGGCTGCGCGGCGGGCGCACCGGCAAGCGGGCCCTGGTGTGCGAGGGGCTGGAGCTGACGGGGCTGATGCGCCCGTTCGACCTGGAGGTCTGGTTCGGCGAGCGGGTGGCCGTGCTGGGCTCGAACGGGTCGGGGAAGTCGCACTTCCTGCGGCTGCTGGCCGGGGGCGGCAGCGCCCCCGAGTCGACCCCGCTGTCGGAGGAGGAGCGGGCGCGGGTGCCCTCCGTGGAGCACTCCGGGACGGCCCGGCTGGGCGCGCGCGTGCTGCCCGGGTGGTTCGCGCAGACCCACGAGCACCCGGAGTTCGCGGGCCGCACGCTCCTGGACATCCTGCACCGGGGCGAGGGGTCCCGGCGGGGGATCCCGCGGGAGGAGTCGGGGCGGGCGCTGGACCGCTACGAGCTGGCGCCGGCCGCGGAGCAGGCGTTCGACACGCTGTCCGGCGGCCAGCAGGCGCGGTTCCAGGTGCTGCTGCTGGAGCTGTCGGGGACGACCATGCTGCTGCTGGACGAGCCGACGGACAACCTGGACGTGGTGTCGGCGGAGGCGCTGGAGTCGGCGCTGGAGGCCTACCAGGGCACGATCCTGGCGGTCACGCACGACCGGTGGTTCGCGCGGGGGTTCGACCGGTTCGTCGTGTTCGGCGCGGACGGGGGCGTGTACGAGGCCCCCGAGCCGGTGTGGGACGAGGCCCGGGTGCGCCGCGCGAGGTAGGGCGGGCGCGTCCCTGGCCCGGGCGGGGGGGTATCCTCCTGGGAATCCCCCGGATCCACCGGAGAATCCCCATGCCGCATCCCCCACGGCCCGCACGCCCCCTGCCCCCGGCGTCCTCCGAGCCCGCCCCCGCGGGCGGGCGGAGAAGACCCGGGACGCGGGCGGTGCGGGCGCTCCTCCCTGTCTCCCTCGCCGTGCTGTGCGCCCTCGGACCGACGTCCCCGGCCGCGGCCGGGGACTGGAGCTACGAGGAGATGGCCACGGTCCGGGCGGCCGCCCTGTCCGAGGACCCCCTCTACGTCGGCCCCCTGCACGCCGGCGACCTGGCCGAGCAGGACGCGCAGGCCCTGCGCGCACGCCTGGCCCGGGCGGACGTCCCCGTGTACGTCGTCCTCATCGGCCGGGACGCCGGTCTGGACGACTACGTCGCCGACCTGGCCCGGCACTCCGACGCCGACGGCCACTTCTTCGTCGTGGGCCGGGACGGGGAGACGCTGCACGGCCTGCACTCGGGAACGGGCGGGGCGTCGGACCGGGAGGAGGACCCGGCCCGGCTGACGGCGGAGGCGGTCAACGCCGACCGGGGCCTCATCGGCGCCCCGCTGGACGAACGCCTCGGCCGTGCGGTCGACCTCGTGGAGCGGGGGGGTCCGACCGGGGCCCCCGGCTGGGCCTCCGTCCTCACCGCGGCGGCCTCCGTCCTCGTGGGCGTGCTGCTCTGCGCGGGGGCCTGGCGGTTGGTGCTGCGCTGGGCGCGCAGACCGGTCCGCGTGGCACCCCTGACCGAGGAGGTCGTGCGAACCGTCGACCGGGCCCAGCAGGACGAGTACCGGGAGCGGCTCGCCGAGCGCCTCACCGGGTGCGGTCAGCGCGTGGCGTCCCACACCTCCGGCCCGGGGCAGGTGGGGGCAGCGCTGGAGGCCTACGACGCCGCCGCGAAGGTCCTCGACGCCGCCGACGACATGTCCGACCTGGTCGGAGCGCACGTCCTCCTCGACATGTGCGACGCGGCCCTCGACGGCGGGCCCCCTCCCCCGCACTGCTTCTTCGACCCGCGGCACCACGGCGGGACCGCCCACGTCCGGTGGCGCGCCCCCGCCTCGTTCGACTCGGTCAGGGTCCTGGCCTGCCGCGCGTGCCGCAAGGAGGTCCGGGCGCACCGGACACCCGCCGCCGTGCCGGACTCCAGCGGTGCGCGCCCCCTGCCCTACTACGCGGTGCCGCCCGAGGAGAGCGTATGGGCGGCGACCGGATACGGAACCCTCGGCTCCGGCCTTCCGGGGCGCGTCATGCAAGGCGGGCACCGCGGCAAGCGGCGCGGCGTCTGACCGCACGGTACGCGCGGGGCCCGAGCGGGGCGGCCCCTGCGCGGACGAGCTGGAGCCCCGCCCCGAGCCGAAGGACCGCACATGATCCCTCCCCCGCTCCTTCCGGTCCTCGCCCTGGCGGCCCTGTCGGCCGTCCTGGTCGGGGCGTCCGCCCCCGCACACGCCGACCCCGTGGGCGATTTCTACGCCCTCATGCTGGAGGAGCACGACGGCGTGTTCGTGGACGAGGAGCTCGCCGGGGTCCTCGACCGGGAGGAGACCGCCGACGGCCTCCGCGCTGTCGCCGACGGCTACGATGTCCGGCTCAGCATGCTGGTGGTCTCGGGGGTGTCCGACCTCGGCACCCTCGACCGGATCGCGCGGATCTCCACCGAGGAGAGCGCCGACCCGGTCCTCGTCCTCTCCCTCGACACGGCGATGATCGGCCGGGCCAACCTCGACGCGTCGGGGATCCCCGGCGCCGCGGTGGACCACGCCTCGTACACGGGGGTCCGGCACGAGCACCCCGCCGACAAGCTGAACCACGTCCTGCGGGTGGCGGACCACCCCGACGTGGAGGAGATGGCCCTGGCAGCCGAGGCGGAGTATCACGCGGCGTCCGACGGGCACGGGGACGGCCCGGGGCCTGACGCCGCCCCCGGGTCCGTGTGGCCGGGGGCAGCGGGGGTCTCGGCCGGGCTCTTCGCCGGGTGGGGCCTGGTCGCCGCCTGCGTGGCCGGGCAGCGCACGGCAGGGCGGTGGAAGCGGTGAACCGCGCCCCGTGTCCGCCGTACCTCGGCCTCCGGAGACTCCTTCGCGCGGTCCTCCTCACGTCCTGCTGCCTGGCGGTGTGGACGGCGGCCGCCCCCGGGGCGGCCGCAGACACGGGCCCCCCGACGACCGTCGGGGAGATCGGGGACCTGGCCCGCGTGGAGCGCGTGGCCGCCGAACTGGAGCGGGCGCCCCTCTATGTCCACCACGGAACCGTCGGCCACTGGTCGGAGGAGGACCTGGAACGGATCGGAGCGCGGCTCGGCTCGCCTCCCCTCGCGGACCACCCCGTCCACGTGGTCGTGTATCCGTCCGTGCCCTCCGACGAGACCGGGGGGCAGCCGTCGCTGTTCCTGCACGCGCTGCACGAGGTTTCGGGGCGCGACGGGGTGTACGTGGCCCTGACCGTCGACAGCCGGATCGCGGTGGAGGCCTTCGGCAGCACTCTGCGGCCCCCGGAGGTCGAACCCGCGCTGCTCGACCCCTCCGAGGGCCTGGTGGGCAGGGCCGACCAGGTCCTGGACCGGTTGGAGGACGCCCCGACGGGGCCCGCGGCGTCGACCGGGATCACCCCGGACCCGGACGCGGAGATGTTCTGGGCCCCGATGGAGTTCACGACCCGGCCCGGGGCCCCGGATCAGGACGCGGCGCCCGACGGGGGCCGCTCCTCCCTCCTCCGCGGTTTCCTGGTGCCCTGGTCCCTCCCGTACGGGGTGGCGGCCGGCGTGGTGTCTGCCGCCGCCTTCCTGGGCCTGCGCGGTGCCGTGCGGTCCGGCCGCCGGGACGCGGCGCTCACGGGCGGAGAGGTCCCCGCCTCCGCCAGGACCCGCGTGCACATGGCGCCGGCGCGGCCCCGGCGCTGGTTCGTCCGCCCCCTCCTGGCCCTCGAACTCGGACGCCTCCGCCGGCGTGTCGAGCGGCTGCCCTCCGACCACGCCGGGGCCGTCGGCGCCCGGCAGGCCTACGACGCGGCCGGCCTGATCGCCCGGTCGCCCGGGATGCCGGTCACCGCGCTGGTCTGCGCCGTCGTCCTGGTCCGCTACGGGGAGCAGCTCCTGGACGATCCGGAGAGCCCGCTGAATGCCCCGTGCGAGGCCAACGCGCTGCACGGGCCGGCGACCGGTCGGCGTCGGGCGGGGTGGGGGCCCGACCGGCGGTCGTGGCACCTGTGCTCCCGGTGCTCGGCAGCGGTGGACCGGCGGAAGGGGAGACGGAGGGGCTACCTCGCCGGGCCGGCCTCACCCGGGCCGCGCGGCGGCCCCGCCCACGCCGGGGACTTCTGGACGAGGACCGCCTACACGCCGGACACTGCCTTCGAGCTGGTCCGACACAGGGTCGGTGTCTGAGGTCCGGGCTTCCTGTCCGCCCGGTCGTGCCCTGTCGGCGGCGTCCACCGGGTCCGTCCCCCCGGGCGCTCCCGGCGGGAGGCCGGGCCGCTCCCCCGGGGGGTAGGGGGAGCGACCCGGCCCGTCTGCGCGGCGGCCGGGCGCCGGGCCGCGTGGTCACCCGCGGTGTCCGGACCGGGGGCGCGAGCCCGGGGTCCTCATAGCTTTCGTACGAATTGCGCCGTGTGGCGCCACAATCTATCACCGGGGCCTCTGTGGGGCCACAGCCCCGGCGACGCCGGAGGGCGGCCCCCGTCCGGTTCCGCCACGGCCCCGGCGCTCACCGGACGGGCACCGCCAGCTCGACGAGCGAGGAGCACTCCTCCAGGCAGCCGCCCACCCGGAGGACGCCGCCGGAGGAGGCCCCGGGCAGGTGGAAGGCGGCGCGGGCGAGGGTCCCCGCGTCGAGTTCGCGGCGTCCCGCGACGGCGTCCACCCGGCTCTCGTGTCCGCTCCCGCTCCGGTAGACGGCCTGCCCCAGGTCGAGGTCGGCGTTCTCGCGCGTCTCGAAGCCGACCGTCACCACCAGGGCCTTGGCCGTGGTCGACCGGTAGGCGGTCAGCAGGGTGGCGCTCACCCCCGCGGACTCCGCCCGGGGACGCGTGCCCGGGGCGGGGACCAGCAGGCCCGGACCGGGGTCGCCGCCGTTCACGCGCAGGCCGCCGACCAGCCCGTCCTGCGCGGTGAAGCCCCGGTACCCGGAGCAGCCCGGCGCGCCGCCGGGGTCGGACCCGCGGCACAGCTTCCAGCCGTGGGCGGTGCGCTCGACCTCGAAGGCCGCGGCGGGGCTGCCCCCGTCGGCCCCGGCGCGGGCGACGGACACCTGGTGGGCGAGGTAGTCGTGGGCCGTGGAGCCCTCGGCCGCGTACGCCAGCCCGGCGGCCATCCGTGCGGGGTCGCCGGAGGCGAGCGCCTCCATGTACGCCGCGACGGCCTCCTCGGGGGCCTCCTCCGGCTCCTGCGCCTCCCCCGTCGCGGGGTCGGAGGCGGAGGGCCGCTCCTCGGGGTCCGTCCCCGGACTGGTCCGGGGCCCCTCCTCCCCGCCGGGGGTGCGGGCGGGCCCGGGCGCCGGGCGCGCGCCGTCGGGATCGGACGGCGCGGCCGGCGCGTGCCCGCCGCCGGGCGGGAGGCGCACCCCGGCGGCGTCGCAGCCGACCGCGGCGGTCCCGAGGAGGATGACGGCCGCGGCGGCGGCCAGCCGGATCGACGCCATTCCCGTTTCCCCCGTGTTCTCCGCGAGAACCCACGTCCCGCCGATCCTATGACTCGGCGTCGTCAATGCAGGGGTTTGTCGGCGTAAGGAGTTGTCGACGGTTTCCCGCTCCGCCGGGGCAGGGGCCGCCCCTCCCTGGACGGCCCCTGCCCCGGCCGGACCGTCTACGGGCGCAGGACGACGGGGAACTCCCGCAGGCTGGTCACCGACAGCGCCGCCACGACCTCCAGCTCCTCGTCCGGGACCGCCAGGCGAAGGTCGGGGAAGCGCTCGAAGAGCATCGGCAGGATGATCCCGGCCTCCAGGCGCGACAGGGGCGCGCCGGGGCAGATGTGCGGACCGTACCCGAAGGAGATGTGGCGGCCCTGCGTCCGGTCCGGGTCGAACACCGACGGGTGCGGTTCCTCCCCGAACTCCTCCCGGTCCCGCGTCGCGGCGCCGTAGTGCGTCATCAGCGCCTCGCCCTTGCGGATGGTCTGGCCGCCGATCTCGACGTCCTCGGTGGCGAACCGGAACATCATGACGTTGTTGGGCGGGTCGTAGCGCAGGGTCTCCTCGACCACCGCGTCCCACGTGACCTCGCCGCGCCTGAGCCGGTCGAGCTGCCCGGGGTGGGCGAGCAGCGCGCGCACCACGTTGTTGAGCAGGTTGACCGTCGTCTCGTGCCCGGCCGCCACCACCGTCAGCAGGGTGACGGCGATCTCCGTGTCGCTGAGGGCGTCGTCCTCCCCCTCGCCCGCCCGGAGCAGGTCGGCGGTGAAGTCGTCGTGCTCGTCCACGGCCGCCCTCTTGCGGGCCGTCATCTCCGCGAAGAACTGGAACAGGGTCGCGTAGATCTGGAGGTGCTCCCCCTCCTCGGTGGTGCCGGAGAAGAGCTTGGCGTACATCTCGCCCAGGTTGGTGTACTCCTCCTCCGCCACCCCGTACAGCTCGCCGATCACGGCCATGGGCACCTTGAACGTGAACTCCGACCTCAGGTCCAGCCGCTCGCCCGCCCGCTCCTCCAGCGCGTCCAGGGCCTTGGAGGTCAGCGCCTCGATGCGCGGGCGCAGCCTCTCGACCCGGCGCGCCGAGAAGGGGCTGGCGATGAGCCGGCGCATCCTGCGGTGCGGCGCGCCGTCCAGGGCGAGCATGTTGGTGTCGTCGGTGGGGATGGTCCCCATCAGCGGCCACTCCGCGGTGACCGCGCCGCTCTGGAAGTCGGCCCAGTGCGCGACGCTCTTGACGAACCGGGGGTCGTTGAGCGTGGCCCGGCTGACCTCGTGGTGGGTGGTGGCCCACGCGCGCACGCCGCCGGGCAGCTCCACCCGGACGACCGGGCCCTCCTGGTACAGGCGCTCGCGGTCGGCCTGCACGTCCTCGGGCACCGCGTGGACGAGGACCGCTCCGTCGGGGGTGTGCTGAACGGGACAGGGCATCAGATGACTCCTTGGGGGGGTGCTGGAGTGAAGGTGACCGGGAGGGAGACGACCCCCCGGACCCAGGGCGACGGACGCCACCGGACCTCGTCGGCGGGTACCGCCAGCTCGATGTCGGGCAGACGGTCGAGCAGGACCTCGATGGCCGTGATGGCCATGGTCTCGGCCGTCCCCCGCGCGGCGTGGGGGCAGCCGTGTTCTCCGTGGGAGAAGGACAGGTGGGCGTGGTTGGTCCCGCCGCCGGGCGCGCGCGGGCCGGCGTGCACGCGCGGGTCCTTGTTGGCCGCGGCGTACCCGAGCAGCAGCAGGTCGCCCTTGCGGACGACCTTCCCGCCCAGCTCCACGTCGTGGACGGCGAAGCGGCCGGCGTTCATCTGCGACGGGGAGTCCTCCCACAGGACCTCGGTCAGGGCCTCCTGGACGCTGCTGCGCGCCCCGGACAGGGAGGCGGAGAACCGGTCGTCGGTGAGCATCAGTCGCAGCGCGTTGCCGATCCACTCCGAGGTGGTCTGGTGGGCCCCGCCCAGGACCGCCACGAGCTCGGCGACCAGGTCCTCCTCCGTGTAGGCGGCGGGGTGGGCGATCATCCGGGAGACCACATCCGGACCGGGCTCGGCCCTGCGCGCGGCGATCAGCCCGGCCAGCTCGGCGGCGATCTCGGCGTGGGCCCTCTGGGAGTCGGGGCCGGCGTCGAAGACGGTCCCCATGAGGGAGGCGATCCTCTCGCCCCGGTCGTCGTCCATGCCGTACATCCAGCACAGGAGCAGGGAGGGCAGGCGCTGGGCGTACTGGGAGCGCAGGTCGGCCGAGGAGGAGGCGCAGAAGCCGTCGACGAGGCGGTCGGCGATGCGGGTGGCGACCATGCGCAGCTCGTGCGGGTCGGCGCCGTCGAGGGCGTCGTTGACCGCCCGCACCCGCCGCCGGTGGTCCTCGCCCTCCGCCGAGAGCAGGTTGGGGAGCGGGACCAGCACCGGCAGCAGCGGCCAGTTCTCCGGCACCCTGTCCCAGGCGTTCCAGCGCCGGGGGCTGCGGGCGAACACGCCGTGGTCGCTCAGCACGTGGTGGAGCTCCTGGTAGCCGATGACCAGCCAGGCGGGGACGTCACCGTCCATGAGCACGGGCACGACCGGCCCGTGCTCCTCGCGCATGGACCGGTAGAAGCCCTCTGGGTCGGCGTTGAACGCGGGGTCGTACAGCTTGACGGGCTGGCCTCGCACGGGGTTCCTCTCCTGGAGGGGGCGCTGCCCCGCGCCGACCGTCTCGTGCCCGGTCGCGCGCGTGGCCTGGGGATGGGCGTGTGCCGGACCTCGGCGGCGCCGGCACCGGTGCTAGTGCCGCGCGGGCGGCCGGGGCCGGGGGGCCTCGCCGGGGCCGCTCACCGGGCGCTCCGCGCCGCGACGAGGGAGCGGACGTGCCGGACCAGCGAGATCAGGACCTGCTTGGCCGAGTCGCGCTCGCGGGCGTCGCAGCGCACGAGCGGGACGGCCGGGTCGAGGTCGAGGGCGGCGCGCACCTCGTCGAGGCCGTGGGAGGTCTCCCCGAAGTCGTTGTGGGCGACGACGAAGGGGGTCCCCTGGGCCTCCAGCCGGTCGATGGCGTACCAGGACTCCTCCAGGCGGCGGGTGTCCACGAGGACGACCGCGCCGAGCGACCCGGCGAAGAGGCGGTCCCACAGGAACCAGAAGCGCTCCTGGCCGGGCGCCCCGAACACGTACAGGACGGCGGTGGCGTCCAGGGTGATGCGGCCGAAGTCGAAGGCGACGGTGGTGGCGCGCTTGCCCTCGACGCCCTCCAGGTCGTCGACGGCCGCGCCCGCCCGCGTCATGGTCTCCTCGGTGTCGAGCGGCCGGATCTCGCTGACCGAGCGCACCAGGGTGGTCTTGCCGACGCCGAAGCCCCCGAGGACGGTGATCTTGAGGGCCTGCTCCGTGGTCCCGGGCAGCGGCGCCTCGGCGGTGCGGGGCCCGGGTGCGGGGGGCTCAGAGGTTGTGGAGTGCAACGAGGACCTTCTCCAGGACGTCCGGTGAGGCGAGGGGCTGGGCCGGCGAGGGGGCCGGCCGGGGGTGGCGCGCGGTGATCCTGCCGGTGTCCAGGAGGTCGGTGAGCAGGATGCGCACGACCGCCACGGGCAGGCGCAGGTGCGCCGACACCTCCACCACCGCCGTCGGGTTCCGGCACAGGCGCAGGATCTCGGCGTGCTCGGACTGCATGCCGGGCACGGCCTCGCTCTCGGCCACGACGAGGGTGACCGCGTCCAGCGACTCGTCGGCTCCCCCGCTCCGGCCGGAGGTGATCACGTAGAGCCGGTCGGGCCCCTCGTGGCGGTGGGCGCCGCTCATGCCGGTCCGGGGACCGCGCGCGGCGGCGTGGTGAGGTGCTCGCCCATCTGCTCGACGAGTTCGTTCATGTTGTGCCCGACCAGGCCGGGCTCGGCCTCCGCCGACGTGATGACGGCGAGGTGGGCCCCGTGCCCCGCCTCGACGATGAACAGCAGCCCGCCGTAGAACTCGGCCATGGCCTGGCGGACGCCGCCCCCTCCGTCGCCGAACTCCACCGACGCGCTGTGCGCCAGGCTCTGCACCCCGGCGGCGATGGCCGCGAGGTGGTCGGCGCTGTCGGCGCGCAGGCCCGCGCTGTGGCACAGCTTGAGCCCGTCGCGTGACAGGACGAGCGCGTGGCGGGTGCCGGGCGTGCGTTCGAGGAGGCCTTCGAGAAGCCAGGTCAACGTGTCGAGGTCCATCATGCGTCCTTCGGTGATCCGGTCGGGTCCTGGCCGCGCACAGCGGAGCGGAACGCGCCGAACCCCTGGGCCGCGGTGGCAGGACGTGTCGTACGGGGTCGGGGCCCGGCGCCCTCTGCGGCGGCGAGGGTCTGCCCGCGGCGGCGCTGGGGCAGCCCGCCGTCCGCGGCGGCCGGCGCCGCGGCGGGGAGCGGTCCGGTCCCGGTGTCCGCGGTCCCCGGGCGGACCGGGGTGGAGGGGGCCTCCTCGGGCTCCGGTCGGACCGGGGGCTCGGGCAGCGGTTTGACGAGCTTGCGGGGCAGGAGCAGGACGACCGCGGTGCCGCCGCGCGAGGAGGGGCGGAAGGAGACCGACAGGCCGTACCGGTGGGCGATCCGGCCCACGACCGACAGCCCCAGTCGCGTGCCGGAGATGGCGGAGAGGTCGAGGCGGTTCTCGACCGCGCTGCGGGCCCGGCGCAGGGCCTCCTCCCCCATGACCAGCCCGCCGTCCTCGACCATGACGGCGATCCCGGCCTGCACCTCCTCCACGTGCACGTGGACCTCGGCGGTGGGCGGCGAGAACTTGGCCGCGTTGTCGAGGACCTCGGCGAGGGCGTGGATGACGCCCTCGGCGGCGAACCCGGCGACGGCCTGCTCGGACACGTTGTGGACGCGGACGCGCCGGTAGGCGCCGATCCGCCCCATGGCTCCGCGGACGACGCTCTCCATCGCGATGGCGCGGCCCCAGCGGCGGCCGGAGCGCGCCCCGGTCAGGACGGCGATGCTGTCGGCGATGCGGCCCGCCTGGGCGGTGCTGTGGTCCAGGTGCATGAGGTCGCCGAGGACGTCGTCGCCGGAGCCGTCGCCGTGGCGCTCCTGCATCCGGCGCAGGTCGGCGAGCATCGTGGTGGTGAGCGCCTGGACCCGCCCGGCCGCGGTGGCGCAGGCGACCATGGCGGCCGACCTGCGGCGTTCGGCGGCGGCGATCTCCGCGGCGACCGCCTTCAGCGCGGCGTGCGCTCCGGGGTCGTCGATCCGGGGCAGCCGGTGCAGGGCGGTCTCGGCGGAGTCCCCGGCGCGCAGGCGCTCGACCAGCCGGGGCAGGTGCTCGTCGGCGAGCGCGGCGGTGTCGGCGCGCAGGCCGGCGAGCTCGGCGCCGAGCTCGCGGACCCGGCGGTCGCGGCGGTCCAGGAGCAGGGCGAGGGCCGCGAGCAGCAGGAGGGGCGCGGCGGACACCGCGGCGGCCGGGAGTTCCCGGAGCCCGGGGACGGCCCACAGGGTCCAGCCCCAGAAGGGCAGGGCGGCCAGCGGGAGCAGGAGGAGCCGGCGCGGGGCGCGCGTCCCCTGCGGCGCGCCTCCCGGGGGGAGGGGGGTCTTCCAGGCAGTCATCGGGCTCCACGTCCGGCGGCGTCTTCACTTGCGGGCAGTGCACGAGGGCACGCGGAAAGATCGTTTTCCGCATACGGGAGTCCACCGAAAGGAAGGACGTAATTGTCTCAACCAGCGCTTTTCGGCGCACAGCGAGTCAACATACCATCAGACGATGGAAGCGACCATGCCAGGACAATGAAGAATCAATGGGGGACACGGCACAGGCGTCCGCATCCCGCCGGGCAGAGGACTTCCCCAACGTGATAGGCACTTTCGCGACCCCTCGGAAAATGAGCAAACGCCATTGTCCGGACAATCCGGGCGCACATATCGTGAACAGCCACGACAGCATGCACAAGCGCCCCGTGTTACAGATGTGGCAGATGTGACTAGCGCGCCCACGGGGTCGCGGAACAGCCGGACGGCCGCCCCGCCGCTCCGCGCGTCCGCGGCGCACCTCTCCCCGCGCGGGCGACCGCACTCCGCGAACGGCGGCGACCGGACGGACACGGAGCGCGTTTGCGCGCCGTTCCGCCGGGGTGGACCGAACCGGCCTCCGAGCGGGCGGCGGCCGGTCGGACCGCCCCGCCCCGCGGCGCGGGAGCATACGGCCCGCACCGGCGGACACGCGGCGCCCGCGACCGGCACGTGAACCGCGACGCGCCGACCGATGGAACAAAGGGGGTGTACGGGATGTTTTTCTTCCAAGGACGCGCGGAATAGAGACACACCCGAAAAGGGCACCCTGGAGTGCCGCAGGTCACATGTGCCAGACTCTGCGCGCCGGACGAAGTTTCCGAGGACGAGTGGCCCCGAGAGCTCCCGGGGTGATTCGACCTCAGGTCAGCGGGGAATCTTGACGTGGAACGACGTGTTACACCCCGCGAGACCGCACAAGCGCCTGGAGGCACCCACACGATGGCCGAGCGAGCACTTCGCGGCACCCGGCTCGGGGCGACGAGCTACGAGAACGACCGCAACACCGACCTGGCTCCGCGGCAGGAAGTCACCTACGACTGCACCCGGGGCCACCGCTTCTCGGTCACGTTCGCGACCGAGGCCGAGATCCCCGTCGAATGGGAGTGCCGCTTCTGCGGCGACCGCGCCCTTCGGCGGGACGGCAACGGCGAAGAGCCCAAGAACACCAAGCCGGTGCGCACGCACTGGGACATGCTGCTGGAGCGCCGGAGCATGGAGGACCTCGAAGAGGTCCTCGCCGAACGCCTGGCCCTCCTGCGCGCCCGCCGCCGCGAGGAGGCGGCCAAGGTGGAGGAGCTCGCCAAGCAGCGGCAGAGCGCCTGACCACCCCGCGACACACGGGGGCGGTGGACGATGCGTCCGCCGCCCCCGTCGTCGTGTGCGGGGGTCCGCCCCTCGGGACGGGCGGCCGTGCCCCCCGGCCGCGGTCGAAGGGGTCGGCGGCCCCGCCCCGTGGTCTCGTACCCGCGGCGGGGTTCGGCGTCGGCCGCACGTACGAGGTCATCCGGGCCGGGGCCCCCACGTCGCACGGGCCACGGCTCCGGCCGGCCCCTAGCCGCGGTTGAAGGGGTCCTGCGTGTGGCCGACGAGCTCCTTCACCGACTCGAGCACCCGTGTGGGGCGGTAGGGGAACTGCTCGGCCGTGTCCCGGCCGGAGATGCCCGTCAGCACCAGGACGGTCTGCAGGCCCGCCTCCAGGCCGCTGAGCACGTCGGTGTCCATCCGGTCGCCGACCATCAGCGTGTTCTCGGAGTGGGCGCCGATCCGGCGCAGCGCCGACCGCATCATCAGGGGGTTGGGCTTGCCGATGAAGTAGGGGCGCCGCCCCGTCGCCTTCTCGATCAGCGCGGCGACCGCGCCCGTGGCGGGCAGCGGGCCCTCGGCGCTCGGACCGGTCTCGTCGGGGTTGGTGGCGATGAACCTGGCCCCGCCTCGGACCAGGCGGATCGCACGGGTGATGGCCTCGAAGCTGTAGGTGCGCGTCTCGCCCAGGACCACGTAGTCGGGGTTGCGCTCGGTCATCACGTAGCCGACGTTGTGCAGGGCGGTGGTCAGCCCCGACTCGCCGACGACGTAGGCGGAGCCGCCGGGGCGCTGGGTCTGGAGGAACTGCGCCGTCGCCAGCGCCGACGTCCAGATGGACTCCTCCGGGATGTCCAGGCCCGTGTTGAGCAAACGCGCGCGCAGATCACGCGGGGTGTACATGGAGTTGTTGGTCAACACCATGAACGGGGTCCCGTGTTCGCGCAGCTCCGCGATCAGCGTGTCGGCGCCGGGGATCAGGTGTTCCTCGCGTACGAGGACGCCGTCCATGTCGAAAAGGTAGTTCCACTCGTTGCTCACGTGCACCATTGTGCATGCCGTGGTCGGTAGTGCACCATTCCTACCCCCCGGTAGTGGACACGACTCACACCCGCCCGTCCAGGACGGGGCGCGGGAGAACACCGCTCGTCCACGCTTCCGACACCCAGGGCCGCCCGCCCCGCGTCAGGATCGTCGCGCCGGAGACCGGCGTGCCGGGGAGGGGCGTGGGCGCGGTCGGGGGCGCCGCGCGGGCCGTCCCCCGGCCCGCGGTCAGACCGGGGGCCAGGGGACGGCCGGCCAGTCCGGGGCGGGGTAGGGGTGGATGCCGTGGCGCACGAGCAGCTCCACCCGGCTGCGGACCGCGTAGGCCTCCGGGCCGGTCAGGTGGCGGCGCAGGGTCGCGGACAGGGCGCTGCCGGAGTCCTCGAGCTGGGCCCCCACCGCCTCCAGCCGCTCCACGACGTCCTCGGGCAGGGGCTGCCCCTGCCACTGCCACAGCACCGTGCGCAGCTTGTAGTCCTCGGCGAAGGTGACGCCGTGGTCGCAGCCGTACAGGTGCCCCCCGGGGGTGGGCAGCAGGTGGCCGATCTTGCGGTCGGAGTTGTTGACGACCGCGTCGAACACCGCCATGCGGCGCAGGCCGGTGTTGTCGGTCTCCCTCGACAGGGCGACCAGGTCCACCGTCGTGTCGCCGTGCACCCACAGCTGCACCATGCCCTCGCCGAAGGGGCCCTCGCGGTGGACCGTGGGCGGCACGACCGCCCAGCCCAGCGCCTCGGAGACGGCGTAGGCGGAGACCTCGCGGCCGGCCAGCGTCCCGTCGGGGAAGTCCCACAGTGGCCGCTCCCCCGCCACCGGCTTGTACACGCACGCCGCCGAGCGGACGCCGTCGGAGACCGTGCAGTACAGGGTGGCGTTGGACGCGGCGGTCAGGCGCCCCTCCACGGTGATCTCTCCGTGGAGGAGGAGTTCGAGCCCCACGGAGGGGCTGAGGCCGTCGAAGGCGTCGGCGGTGTCCCTCATGGCGGCCCTCCGGGGGTCGGGAGTGAGCGTGTCGGGACCGCCGGCGGCGTCGTCGACGGCGAGGTCAGACGAGGCGGTCCGGGCGGTAGCCGTTCTGGCGCGCGCAGATGTGGCCGTTGGGGTCGAGCGGGCGCCCGCACAGCGGGCAGTCCGGGCGGCCGGCGGCGACGACCTTCATCGCGCGTCCGGCGAACGCGCGGGCGGCGCCGGGCGTGAGGTAGACGCGCAGGACGTCGCGGTGGGCGGGGGCCTCCTCGGCGAAGACCTCCAGCTCCTCCTCGTCGTCCTCGACCAGGTCCTCGCCGGCGGTCTCGTCGACCTCCTGCGCCTCGATGATGACGCGGGCCGCCTCGGCGTCCCAGGCCAGGGCGAGGGTGCCCACGCGGAAGTCCTGCTCGATGGGCTGCTCGAGGGGGCCGTCGTCCTCGGGCGAGGCGACGTCGTCCGGCGGGGAGCCGAAGCGCCGGTGCACTTCTTCCAGCAGTTCCTCGATACGGGTGGCGAGCGCCTCGACCTGCGCCTTCTCCAGCACGACGCTGGTGATGCGCCCCTCTCCCACCGCTTGGAGGAAGAAGGTGCGGTCTCCCGGCTGGCCCACGGTTCCTGCGACGAACCGCTCCGGCGGGTTGAACTGAAAGACGGGCATGGAAAGAACCTTAAGGGATAGCGCGGGCCCCGCGCCAAACCCCCCGGATCGCTGGTGGAGCGGCAGGGCCGGGCGGGGCGGCCCGGCGCCGGGTCCGGACGGGGACCCGGCGCCCACGGCCCCTCAGGCGGTGCCCGGGGCGGTCGCCCGGCTCCCCGCTCCCCCGCCCACGGCCGCTTCCCCGCCCGCCTCCGCCGGGGTGGGCAGGCCGGCGGCCAGGCCCTCGCCCGTGTCGTTGAGCTTGTTGAGGAACGGGCGGGTGCGCGCGTAGGTGATGGAGGTGACCGAGCAGGGGTCCACGCGCAGGCGCTGGAAGAGGTCCAGGTGCATGCCGAGTGCGTCGGCCACGATCGCCTTGATGATGTCGCCGTGGCTGCACACCACGTACACGGGCGGCGCGGCCGGTGCGTCCCCGTCCCCGCCGGCGGGCGGTACCGCCGGGGGCAGCAGCAGGCGGGTGTTCCAGTCGCGGACGGCCTCGACGGCGCGGGCCGAGGCGGCGGCGAGCGACTCGCCGCCGGGGAAGCGGGCGGCGCTGGGGTGGTCCTGCACGACGCGCCACAGGGGTTCGCCGGACAGCTCGGCCAGCGAGCGCCCGGTCCAGGAGCCGTAGTCGCACTCCAGGAAGCGCTCGTCCTCGGTGACGGGGACGCCGAGCCGTTCGGCGACGGCCCCGGCCGTCTCCCGGCAGCGTTCGAGCGGGCTGGAGACCAGGGCCGCCGGGCGGAGTCCGGCCAGGCGGGCCGCCAGGTCGGCGGCCTGGGCGCGGCCCGTGTCGTTGAGGTGGACCCCCGCGGCCCGCCCGGCCAGGCGGGGCCCTGTGGCGTCGGTCATCCCGTGCCGGACGAGGAGGAGTGTGACCGCCTCGGGCGCGGTCGGGGTCTCGTGGGGTGCTGGTGTCGCCATGGGCACCAGGGTAGGCCCGGTCGGGGCCGCCGGGCCGGAGTCCGGGGGCGCGCCCGCCGATTGGGCGGGCCGCGCCCCCGGACCGCTCGGGGAAGCCGGTCAGCCGACCCCGGCTCCGCCCTCCGGGGTGAGCACGCCGAAGAGGACCAGGGCGAGGATGACGACGCCCAGGGCGATCCGGTAGATGACGAACGGCATGAAGCTGTGGGTGGAGATGAACCTCATCAGCCACGCGATGACCACGTAGCCGACCACGAACGCGACCAGGGTGCCGACGAGGGTGGCGACCCAGCCCGCGTACTCGTTGCCGCCGATGTCCAGCATCTTGTAGAGGCCGGAGGCGAACACGGCGGGCATCGCGATCAGGAACGCGAACTCCGCCGCCGCCGGCCGGGTGAAGCCCAGCAGGCGCCCGCCGGTGATGGTCGCGCCGGAACGGGAGACGCCCGGCACGAGCGCCAGGCACTGGAACATGCCGAAGACCAGGCCCCGGCCGAGGGTGAGGTCCTCCAGCTCGTTCTGGCGGCGGGCGTAGTGGTCGACGGCGCCGAGGATGACGCCGAAGACGATGAGGGAGAGCGCGATCAGCCGCAGGTCGCGGAACACGCCGTCGATCTGCTCCTCCAGGAGGAGGCCCAGCACCCCGATGGGGATGCTGGCGATGATGACGTACCAGCCCATGCGGGCGTTGACGTCACCGCGCAGGTCGCGGTCGACCAGGGACCGGCACCAGGTGGTGATGACCGCCCAGATGCGTCGGCGGAAGTAGACGACCACGGCCAGTTCGGTGCCGATCTGGCTGACGGCGGTGAAGGCCGCACCCGGGTCGGGCCAGTTGAAGAAGGCCGCGAACACCCGCAGGTGGGCGCTGGAGGAGACAGGCAGGAACTCGGTGAGTCCTTGGATGAGGCCGAGAACGACCGCCTCGAAGATGGACACGCGGTTTCGGACTTTCTGGATAGTCCGGTGCCAGGGGGCGCCGGAGCACTGCTGGGGAACGGCCTGGCCGGGGCGCGCGTACGCGGAGGGGCGGGCTGTGTGCCGCCCGGGGGACGGAGAGGGTTCGGTCCCCGCCGTGTTCGAGCCGCGATCGTGGCGAACGTCCCCGGTCCGGGCTGCGCCGAGACTACGCGGCGAGGGTGTACTCGGGGCCGACTCCGGGTGAACAGGGTACTCTCCGCCGCATGGAACAGCGACAGGTGGGCAGATCAGGGCTCTGGGTGTCTCGTACCGCCCTCGGGACGATGACCTGGGGAAAGGACACCTCCGAGGAGGAGGCCGGGCAGCAGCTCACCGCGTTCGTGGACGCGGGCGGCACGCTCGTGGACACCGCCGACATCTACACGGGCGGGCAGAGCGAGCGGATCCTGGGGCGGCTGCTGCGCGCGGCCGTGCGCCGGGACGACGTGGTGGTGGCCACCAAGACCGGCCACACCCCCGAGGGCTACCGGCCGGTGGACGCCTCCAGGCGGCACCTGCTGGCGTCCCTGGACGCCTCGCTGCGGCGGTTGCAGACGGACTACGTCGACCTGTGGCAGCTCCACGTGTTCGACCCGGCCACCCCGCCGGAGGAGTCGCTGGCCGCGATGGAGGCCGCGGTCGCGGCGGGCAAGGCGCGCTACGTGGGCGCGGGCAACCTGGAGGCCTGGCAGTTCGCCACCCTGGCCACCTGGCAGAGGGCGCAGCCCGGCCGTGTCCCGCTGGTGAGCGTGGGCACCGAGTACTCCCTGCTCAACCGGGGCGCCGACCGGGGGCTGCGGCCCGCCGCCGCGGCCGCGGGCGCCCACGTGATCGCGTGGGCGCCGCTGGGCCGCGGGGTGCTCAGCGCCAAGTACCGCAACGGGACGCCGCCGGACTCGCGGGCGGCCTTCCCGCACATGGCCCCGTACGTGGAGCCGTACCTGGACGACCGCAGCCGCCGCGTCGTGGAGTCGGTGTGCACGGCCGCCGAGGGCCTGGGCGTGCCGCCGCTGGCGGTCGCGCTGAGCTGGGCCCGCGACCAGGAGGGCGTGGCCGCCGCCGTCACCGGTCCTCGGACCCTCGCCCAGCTGGAGGAGGTCCTGGGGGTGGAGGGCGTGGAACTGCCGCCCGAGATCCGCGACGCCCTCGACGACGCGACGGCGCGTCAGGAGCGCTGACCCCTCCGGCCGCCGGCTCCCCCGGTCGGACGCCGTACCCCCGGCCCTCCCCCGGCCGCGCCCTCCCTCCCGCTCAGTCCCGGGTCGCGGGCGGGATCGGGAAGTTCTTGTCGAACAGGTTCCCGGGGTCGTACTCGGCCTTGAGGCCGCGCAGTCTGCCCAGGACGGGTTCGGGGAAGGCCCGTGCGAGGACCTCCGGCCCGGTCCTGGTGTCGAAGCTGAGGTACATCCCCTCCAGGTGCTCCTCCAGCTCCGCCCAGCGCTCGTCCATGCGCGGCACGCGCGGCCCCGAGGACATGGTGGCCAGGCAGAAGTTCTGGGTCCGGTGGGCGTAGGCGGTGGCGTCGGCGGGGACGTCGTTGACGGCCCCGCCGACCTGCCGGAGCTGCATGAAGTACGTGTCGCCGGAGGCGAGCAGCTCGGCCATGCCCCCGGCCAGCTCGGGCGTGATGTGCCGCAGCAGCCCGCTCCGCGACGCGGGCAGCCCGTGGCCCCGGTGCGGGGCGTCGTCATGGGGCAGGATCGCCGGGTAGGGCGCGACCTGGGCGCGCTGGTCCAGCACCGGCCCCGCCGCGAGGAACGGTTCGAGGGCCCGCACCGCCAGGTCGGTGTCGTCCCCGGCGTAGACCACCATCGCCTGCGCGACGGGGCCGCCGCCCCCGCGCCCGGGACCGGTGGTGAGGAACGCGGTGACCTCGCGGGGCGCGGCCTCGGCGATCTCGCCCCAGGCCCGCAGGAACCCGGCCGTGTCGCTCGCGTCGTAGGCGAACTGGCCGAGGACGACGTCGCGGAGCGGTGCGGCGGTGGCCTCGACGGCGGTCAGCACCCCGAAGTTGGCGCCCGCGCCGCGCATCGCCCAGAACAGGTCGGGGCGGTGGTCGGCGTCGGCCCGCACGAGCTCCCCGTCGGCGGTGACGACCTCGACGGCGGTGATGTTGTCGATGGTCAGCCCGTGGGCGCGGGAGAGGTAGCCCAGCCCGCCGGTGGTGGCCAGGCCGCCGACCCCGACGCCCCCGTGGTCGCCCGAGCCGAGCGCGAGCCCGTGGGGTGCCAGCGCGGAGGCGACGGCGCCCCAGCGGGCCCCGGCGCCGAGCCGCACCAGTCCGGTGCCGGGGTCCAGGACCCGGACGCCGTCCATGCGGGAGAGGTCGACCACGACGCCGCCGTCGCCGGTGGAGCGGCCGCTGATGCCGTGGCCGCCGCTGCGGACGTGGAGCGGGGCGTCCTGGGCCCGTGCGTAGGCCAGGGCCGAGGCGACCCCTTCGGCGTCGCCCGGCCGCAGGACCAGTCCGGGGCTGCCGTGCTGCATGTAGCCGTGGCGGACCTTGGCGTAGCCCTTGTCCCCGGGCTCGACGGCGTCGGCGCGCAGGGCCTCGGGGACGGCGTCGTAGTCGATGCCGGTGCGGCGGGCGGCCAGGGCGGCGACGGGGCGGACCGGCCCCGTCGGGGTGCCCGCTCCGGCGCGCTCGGCGGCCACGGCCTCACGCAGGGCCGGGGCGACCTCGGCCGCGAGGGTCTGGAGGGTGCGGGGGTCGTCGGAGGCGGCGATGAACGTGGAGAAGCCGTGTTCGAGGACGAGCGGGAGCAGCTCCTCCACCCACTGCTCGGGCGGCCCCTGGAGGAAGCCGCGGTTGGTCGGCAGGAAGGCGTTCTGGGCGAGGTTGAGCATCCGGCGGACCTGTCGGGGGTCGCGGCCGGCCTCCAGGGCGGCCTCGTCGACGGTCTTGTTGGACGAGGCCATGTCCTCGGGCCGCAGGTAGCCGAGGCTGGGCAGCCAGCCGTCGGCCTTGGCTCCGACCAGGCGGAGCATGCGGGGCTTGTAGGCGCCGAGGTGGATGCCGATGTCGTGGGCGGGGGCGGGCCCCCGCTTCATGCCCCGGACGGAGTGGTGCTCGCCGTCGAGGCGGACCCCGCCGCGGGCGTCGGTGTCCCAGACGGCCCGGATGACGTCGATGCCCTCGCCGAGCGCGTCGACGGACTGGCGCGGGGTCAGGCGTCGCGCGCCCATGGCCTCGATGCCGTCCCAGAAGGCCCCGGCGCCGAGGCCGAGCTCGAACCGGCCGCGGGAGAGCAGGTCGAGGCTGGCCGCCGAGCGGGCCAGCATCGCGGGGCCGCGCAGGGGCAGGTTGAGCACGTTGCCGGACACCCTGATCCGGGTGGTGCGGGCGGCCACCCAGCTGAGCAGGGTCCAGGTGTCGAGGAACGCGGGGTTGTAGGGGTGGTCCTGGTAGGTGACCAGGTCCAGCCCCGCCTCGTCCGCGATTTCGGCCAGGGTGACGGCCCGGTCGGGGTCCTGCGCCGCGGGCGTGACGAAGGCGCCGAACTCCAGCGGGTGTCCGTAGTCGGGCATGGGGCTTCTCCTCGGAGGGGGCGAAACTAGTTTGTTCAGCAAATGATGTTGGCAACAACTTATCTTAGCCACCACGTATTCCTGGTACTCTCGGGGACATGACGACCACCACTCCGGACAGCGGACCCGGCACGACCCTGGGGTGGTCCCTGGCCGTCGTGCTGCGCCGCTGGCACGAGCTCACGGAGGCCTCGCTCACCGACATCCCGCACGGCAGCCGCGGCTACCACGTCCTCACCGCGGCGGTCCACGCCGAGCCGCCCACCCAGGCGGCCCTGGCCGAGCGCCTGCTGATCGACCGCAGCGTGATGACCTACCTGCTCGACGACCTGGAGGAGGCCGGGCTGGTGCGCCGCCGGGTCGACCCCGGCGACCGCCGGGTGCGGCGGGTGTGCGCCACCGAGCGCGGGCGCGAGGTGCTGGCCGGCGCCCGCGACCGGGTGGACCGCGTCGAGGAGCGCGTGCTGGCCGGCGTGGACGAGCCCGCCCGGGCCCTGTTCCGCGCGAGCGCCCTGCGCGCGGCGACCAGCATCCAGGAGTCCTCCCCGACCACCGACCCCTGTCTCGCGGTACGCGAGGTCGTGGGCGGGGGCGACGGGCCCGCCGGGGGGCGCGGGGGCGGGCGCGCGCGGCGCGGAGCCTGAGCGGACGCACCCCGCCGCCGGCCCGCCCGCAGCTCGGCGCGGGTCGGCGCCGGACCGGAACGTCACCGCGAGTCGATAGGCTCCCAGGGTCCACGAACCGCGTGACGAGGGGAACCACCCGAGGTGTCCGAGGCTGTCGAACAGGTCAACGCCGTCCTTGACCGGATGGGCGCCCCCGGCGCCCTGGCTCCCCGGCTGCTGGCCGCACTGGGACCGGGCGCCGCCGCGGACCTGGACGCGAACCCCTGGCTGCTGCTGCGCCTCCCGCAGGTGACCGTGGAACAGGCCGACTTCTGCGCGCGCAGGCGCCTGGGCGACGCCGCCCGCCCCGACGACCCCCGCCGCCTGGCGGCCCTGACCGCCCACGTGCTGCGGCTGGCCGCACGCCGCGGCAACACCGTCGTGGAGGAGAAGCGGCTCGCGGCGGCCGTCGGCAAGCTCGGGGTGGCCGCCCCCGCGGCGGCCCTGGAGGCGGCCGCGGCCGACGGGAGCGCGGTGGTGCTGGAGAGCACCGACGAGCCCGACGACGACTTCGACTTCGAGGAGGGCGGGGTCCCGGAGCTGCCCGAGGACACCGACCGCTACTACGCCCTGGCGGACGTGGGCCGCGCCGAACAGCGCCTGGGCGAGGAGCTGCTGCGGCTGATCAGCGGCAACGACCCGATCATGGACACGGCGACCGCCGGGGAGACCGTGGAGGCCGCCGAGGAGCGGGGCGGGTTCTCGGTCTCCGACCGGACCCGCGAGGCCGTGGTGACCGCGGCCCTGCGCCCGGTGACCGTGCTGAGCCACGGACCGGGCGACACCGGGGAGATCGCCAGGGCCCTGCTCTGCCTGCACGCGATCGCCGCCGACAGCCGGGTGGGGATCGCGGTGGCCGCGCCGACCGCGCAGGCCGCGGCGGCCCTCGACGCCGAGATCGCGCGCATCCGCGGGACGGACGCCGGGCCCGGCGACGGCCCCGCGCGGGACGCCTCAGGCGAGGGGGACCGGGCGGCAGCCCCCGCCCCGGCCGGGGACCCCGGCGGCGGGAGCGGACCGGCCGGGGAGGAGGGCTCCGGTACCCCCGGCGCCCCCGGGGAGGACGCCGGGGCTGGGGAGGACGCCGGGGACGGCGAACAAGGATCTCCGGAGGGCGGGGACGCCGGGGACGGCCCCGCAGCGCCCGCGCCCCTGCGCGCGGTCCCGCTGGCCGCCCTGACGGCCGGGGCTCCCCTGGCGGTCGGGCTCGTCGTGCTGTGCGAGGCCATGTCCGTGGGCGCCGCCCGCGCCGCCGAACTGGCCGCGGCGTGCCCCGACGGGGCCCACCTGGTCCTCGTGGCCGACCCCCACCAGGCCCCGTCCGCCGCACCGGGGCGGGTCGCGCTCGACATCGCCGCCTCGCGGACCGCGCACGTGGCGGAGATCGCCGGCGCCGAGGCCCCCGGGCCCCTCGCGGAACTCGCGGCGGCCGTGGCCTCCGGCGGCGTCCCCGAGGTGGAGGCGCCCGGGCGCGAGGTCGTGCGGGTGCCCGCCTCCTCCGCGGAGGAGGCCGCGCACCGGGTGGTGCAGCTGGTGACCGACTCCATCCCGCGCGCGCTGGGCATCGGCGCCGAGGACGTCCAGGTGGTGGCCGCCCGCGAGGACGGGCCGGCGGGCACGCGCTCGCTCAACGCCGGGTGCAAGGAGCGGTTGAACCCCGGCCCCGGCGCGCACGGGGGGTTCGACGTCGGCGACCGGGTGCTGCTGGCCGCCTCGGGCCCCGGCTTCGCCCCGGGCGACACCGGGTACCTGCGCGAGGTGGACGGTGAGGCCGTGGTGGAGCTCTCCGGCGGCGCCCGGGTGAGGGTCACCGACCCGGCGGCGCTGCGCCACGGCTGGGCGGTGACGGTGGCCGCCGCGCACGGCGGCCTCTGGCCCGCCGTGGTGGCGGTGTTCCCGCCCGAGGTCCCCGTGTCGCGCCCGCAGGTGTACACGGCGCTGACGCGCGCCACCCGGCACGTGTCGGTCGTGGACGCCACCGCGGGCGCGCTGGAGACGGGCGTGCGCGACAACGCCGCCCTGGAGCGCTCGACCCTCCTGGTCCGGATCCTGCGCGAGGGGTAGCCCCACGCGGTCGCCCCGGGCTCGGCGTCCCGGGCTCGGCGTCCCGGCCGGGACGGGGCGGGGCGGCCCTCAGCGGGCGTACTGGCGGCACTCACCCGTGAAGACGGAGGCGAGTTCGGCCCCGAGCACCGCCCGCGCCAGCTCGGCGGCGCCGGGGCTCCCCCGGTGGACCCGGGTGGCCAGCCCCTCCGTGACCGCGCCCAGGCGGGCGGCGGCCGCGTCGGCGTCGAGGTCGGGCGCCACCTCGCCGCACTCCACGCCGTTGCCCACGGCGCGGACGAGTTCGGCGTGCATGGCGGCTCCGGCGCGGGCGTCCACCTCGGCCAGGGCCGGGTTGTCCAGCGCCCGTCCGGCGAAGGTCCGGATCACGCGGAACTCCGCGCGTCGGGGCCCGTCCAGCGGCAGGTGCTCGGCCAGGGCCGCGCCGAGGATCTCGGCGATGGTCCGCTCGTGGCGGGCGCCCGTCCTGACGATGTCGGCGACACGGGCGGCGACGTCGCCGCTGACGCGCTCGAACGCGTGCAGCAGCATGTCGTCCTTGGACGGGAAGTAGTGCTGCACGAGCCCGACCGACATCCCCGCGCGGGCGGCGGTGCGGGCCACGGTGACGGAGCCGAGGCCGCTGTCGGCGATCAGCTCGCACACGGCCCCGGTGATCTGCGCCCGCCGGTGGGCGTGGTCTGCGGTTCTGGGCACCGCAAGACGGTACCAGGGCACCGACGTGACCATACAGCCGTACGGCGGTGGCGGTGGCGCGGGCGCGGGCGCCCGCGAGGAGGGCGGCATCGGGCAGCCGGAGGACGACGTGGCCGGGCGGTGGCGCGGGTGCCCTCGCGGAGGAGGGGTGCACGCCCCGCCGACCGGTGCCCCGGGGTCAGACCCGGTCGAGGAAACCCCCGTCGACGACCAGGTTCTGCCCGGTGACGAACGAGGCCGCCGGGCTGGCGAGGAAGACCACCGAGCGGGCGACCTCCTCGGGGCGGCCCAGGCGTCCGTAGGGGATGCGCTCGCGGATGCTCTCGTAGAACGCGGGGTCGTTCTCGCGGCGGCGCTCCCACCCCCCGCCGGGGAACTCGGTCGGACCGGGCGAGACGGTGTTGACCCGCACCCCGTCCGGCGCCCACGCACGGGCCAGCGAGGACGCGTGGTGGTTGAGCGCCGCCTTGACGGCGCCGTAGGACCGCGGCCCGGCGGGCGCGGTGGTGTGCAGTGCGGAGGTCGTGGAGACCAGCACGACCGCGCCGCCGCGCCCGGAGGCGCGCAGATGGGGGCCGGCCGCCCCGGTCAGCCGCACGAACGGCATCAGGTCGGCGTCGAACCCGCGCTGCCACTGGTCCGCGGTGGGGGCGCTGCCGCCGGACACGTTGGACACCAGCACGTCCAGCCCGCCGAGCGCCGTCACCGCCTCGTCGACGAAGGACGGCAGCGCGTCGTGGTCCGTGACGTCCAGCTCGCGGGAGAACACCTTCACGCCGGTCCCGCGCAGCTCCTCGGCGGCCCTGGCGAGGGGTTCGGGGCCGCGGGCGCAGATCGCGAGGTCGGCGCCCTCCTCCGCGAACGCCTGGGCGACGGCGCGGCCGATCCCGCGGCTCGCCCCGGTGACGACCACCCGTGCCCCTGACAGTCCCAGATCCATCCGTCCGTACCTCCGACGCCGTCGTGCTTCCCGGGTTTTCGCGGCCGTCCACCAGGGTCACACGGAAGGCGCCGGGCACACGGGTGCACACGCCGCGACCGGCCCCGGGACGGCACGCGGTCGGGAGCCCCGGGGCCCCCGACCGCGTCAACCTACCGCACCGGGGTGCGGGCCTTCGGCGGCCGGGTCAGGCCCCGGTGGAGTGGAAGCCGCCATCGACGTGGACGGTCTCGCCGGTCGTCGCCGGGAACCAGTCGGACAGCAGCGCCACGACGGCCTTCGCCGCGGGCTCGGGGTTGGTCATGTCCCAGCCCAGCGGGGCGCGCTCGGGCCAGTTCTGGGCCAGTTCGGCGAAGCCGGGGATGCTGCGGGCGGCCATGGTGCTGAGCGGCCCGGCGGAGACCAGGTTGACCCGGATGTCCCGGTCGCCGACGTAGCGCGCCAGGTAGCGGGCGGTGGAGGCGAGCGCGGACTTCGCGACGCCCATCCAGTCGTAGGTGGGGTAGGACACGCTGTTGTCGAAGTCGAGGGCCACGACCGAGCCGCCCCCGCCCATCAGCGGCATCAGGGAGGTGGTCAGGGACTTCAGGGAGAACGTGGACGTGTGCATGGCGGTGGCCACGTCCGGCCACTCCGTGTTGAGGAAGTTCCCGCCCAGGGCGTCCTGCGGCGTGAACCCGATGGAGTGGACGATGCCGTCGAGGCCGTCGACGTGCTCGCCGACGCGGGCAGCGAGGGTGCCGAGCTGCTCGTCGTCGGTGACGTCGAGCTCCAGGACGGGGGGCGTCTCGGGCAGGCGCTTGGCGATGCGCTCCACCAGGCTCATCCGGCCGTAACCGGTGAGCACGAGCGTGGCGCCCTGCTCCTGGGCGAGGCGCGCCACGTGGAAGGCGATGGAGGAGTCGGTGAGCACCCCGGTGACGAGGATGCGCTTACCTTCGAGGATTCCCATGGTTCGGGTGGTCCGTCCTGTCTTGCTGTTCCGGAGGGGGAGCTCCGGTGGCTGCGGTCTGCGGGGTGCGGGGAACGGCCGGCGGCCGGGCGGGGCGGCTCAGTGCCCCATGCCGAGGCCGCCGTCCACGGGGATGACGGCGCCGGTGATGTAGGCGCCCCCCGGGCCGGTGAGGAAGCCCACGGTCCTGGCGATGTCCTCGGCCGAGCCGAGGCGCCCCAGCGGGACGTTCTTCTTGATCTCCGCCTGGCGGTCCTCGCTCAGGACCGCGGTCATGTCGGTCTCGACGAAGCCGGGGGCGACCACGTTGACCGTGATGTTGCGCGAGCCGAGCTCGCGGGCGAGGGAGCGCCCGAAGCCGACCAGGCCGGCCTTGGACGCGGCGTAGTTGGCCTGGCCGCCGGAGCCGAGGAGGCCCACCACGGACGAGATGAGGACGACGCGGCCGGAGCGCTTGCGCATCATGCCGCGCACCGCGCGCTTGGTGACGCGGAACGAACCGGTGAGGTTGGTGTCCACGACGGACGAGAAGTCGTCCTCGCTCATCAGGGCCAGGAGCTGGTCCTTGGTGATCCCGGCGTTGGCGACGAGCACCTCGACGGGGCCCTGCGCCTCCTCGACCTCCTTGAAGGCGGCGTCCACCTGGGCGGAGTCGGTGATGTCGCAGCGGACGCCGAGCAGGCCCTCCGGCGGTTCGCCGGAACGGTAGGTCACCGCGACGGAGTCTCCACCGGCGGCCAGCTCACGGGCGATGGCCAGGCCGATTCCGCGGTTGCCGCCGGTGACCAGTACCGAGCGCGACATAGGGGCTCCTCTTCTCCTGCGGCTGCTGTGATCAGCCACGACGTGATGTTCCGGGGGTGGGATCGCATTGCAGCGTACCGAGCTACCGGCCGGTAGACGCAACTGAGGCGGAGAGCGACATCGCCCTCCATATCGCCACCAAGCGGCCGGACCTGCCCCGATGCGGCCCCACCGCGTCGGCGCGGGCGGCGCCGCCCGTCGCCGCGCCGCGCGGAGTGACCGTTGTCTCGCCGGACGGGATACGGGCTCTCAGCCCCTCACCAGGCAGAAGGGATGGCCGGCCGGGTCGGTGAGGACCCGCCACACCCCCTTGCCCGGCTGGTGGTCCGGTCTGCCCGCGCCCAGCTCCAGCAGCCGGGCCTCCGCCTCGTCCAGG
The DNA here is from genome assembly GCF_042660575.1 of Nocardiopsis tropica. Taxonomy (NCBI): domain Bacteria; kingdom Bacillati; phylum Actinomycetota; class Actinomycetes; order Streptosporangiales; family Nocardiopsidaceae; genus Nocardiopsis; species Nocardiopsis tropica. Next base: position 57,739 of record NZ_JBHSUF010000020.1, on the reverse strand, counting down.
TCCTCGACCGCGAAGTCGAGGTGGAACTGCTGGGGGACGGTCTGGTCGGGCCAGCGCGGAGCCCGGTAGCCGTCGACCCGCTGGAAGCCGACGAAGAGCCCGTCCCCCCGTGTGAGGCCGGCGAAGTCGGCACCCGATCCCGGGTGGGGTTCGAGGCCGGTGGCCTGCTGGTAGAACGCCGCCAGGGCCACAGGATCAGCGCAGTCGAGTGTGATCGCGGTCAACTTCATCAGTGGGGGCATGGGCACCTCCGTGCCGGTCGGTGGACGTGCGCGGGATCTGTCGGAGACGGATGTCCTCCTGCCGCGCCGGGGCTCCCCGCAGCGGTTCAGGCCCACCCCGCGTCGTGGGCGAGGATGGCGGCCTGGACCCGGTTGGACATGCCCATCTTGGCCAGGATGCGGCTGACGTGCGCCTTCACCGTGGCCTCCCGCATCCCCAGGGCCCGGCCCGCCTCGGCGTTGGACATGCCCTGGGCCACCGCCACGAGCACCGACCGCTCCCGCTCGCTCAGCACCGACAGGCGCCGCGCCGCCTCCTCGCGCCCCGCGGCCGAGTCGGCGGGGGCGGGCGAGGCGAAGCGTTCGAGCATGCGCTTCGTGACGCTGGGGGCGAGCATGGCGTGGCCCTCGTGCACGGTGCGCACCGCGGCGATGAGGTCGCGCGGCGGCGTGTCCTTGAGCAGGAAGCCCACCGCCCCGGCGCGCAGCGCGCTGTGCACGTACTCGTCCAGGTCGAACGTGGTCAGCAGGACCACGCGGGGCGGTTCGGGCAGGGACGTGAGGCGGCCGGCGGCGGTGATCCCGTCGGTGCCGGGCATGCGGATGTCCAGCAGGACCACGTCGGGGCGGAGCTCCTCGGCGAGGCGTACGGCCTCCTCCCCGTCTCCCCCCTCCCCCACGACCTCGATGTCGGGGGCGGAGTCCAGGATCATCCGCAACCCCGACCTGACCAGGAGTTCGTCGTCGACCAGGAGCGTGCGGATCACCGTGCGGGTCCTCTCGTGTCGGTGTGCGAAGGCAGCGGCGGCCGCGCCGGCCGCCGTCGGCGGGTCCGGGCGCGGCGGCCCGGCGGGCCGGGACGCGCGGACCCCTCGGCGGGGGTCACTCCGCGTCCCGGTCCGGGCTGCCGTCGGTTGGCAAGATAGCGCGCATCCGCCACCCCCCGTCGGGGCACACCCCCGCGCTGAGGCTGCCCCCCGCCAGCACCACGCGCTCGTGGAGGCCGGTCAGCCCGAACCCGCTCTGCGGCATGGGCACGGTCGGCGCGGGCGCGGGCTCGTTGGCGACCTCGACCTCGATCTGGCGGGGGCCGTGGTGCAGGCGCACGGCGACCTCCGCGCCGGGGGCGTGCTTGGCCGCGTTGGTCAGCCCCTCCTGGACGATCCGGTAGGCGGTGCGCTCGACCCCCGGTGCCAGGGGCCGCACCCGCCCCGTCTCCTCCCTGCGCACGACCATGCCCGCGGTGCTCCACTCTCCGATGAGCCGGTCCAGGTCCGCCAGGACGGGCTGGGGCGCCGTGGGCGCGGCGGCGGTCGTCTCGTCGCGCAGCACTCCGAGGATGCCGCGCAGCTCGGACAGCGCCTCCCGTCCCGTGGTGCGGATCAGCCCCGCGGCCTCCACCGTCCGGGCGTCCTCCGAGGACACCTCCAGCCCGCCCGCGTGCAGCACCATGAGGCTGACCCGGTGGGCGACCACGTCGTGCATCTCCCGGGCGATACGGGTGCGCTCGGTGGTGAGGGCCTGCTCGGCCATCAGGTGCTGTTCGCGTTCGAGTCTCTCGGCCCGCTCGTGGAGCCGTTCGACCAGCTGGCGCCTGGTCCCGATCCACAGGCCCGCCGTCACCGGGACGACGAGGAAGAACACCACGGCGATGACGTACATGAGGCCGTTGGTCCCGTATCCGCCGCCGGTGGCCAGGCACAGCAGGGCGAACCAGGCGGCGACCAGCCTGCGGTTGTCGAAGTAGACGGCGTACGAGTAGATGGCGATCGAGGCCGGGACGAAGTTGCCGAAGCCCGCCAGGAGGACGACCGCGATCAGGAGCAGCCACTTGGGCCGGGTGCGCCGGAACAGGATGGCGGCGGCCGCCACGAAGGCCGGGACCACGGAGAGGACGACGGCGAGGCCGAGCAGCGCGATCATCGCGCTCACGGACCCGGAGCGCGAGAGGACGGCGGATCCGGACTCGATGGCACCGCTGAAGACACCGTTCGCGCCCACCTGGAGGAGCAGGCTCAGCGGCAGGGTCCCCAGGGCGTAGAGCCAGTCGGCGATGCGGAGCCTGCGGTCCCACCACCACTGCCAGTTGCTCCGCCACCGGGCGCCGACGGACCGCCCCCTGTCGTTGACCCAGGTCCTCATGGTGCGGATTCTACGGGCGGCCACCGCCGGTCCCCCGCGTCCGACGGCCGTCCCGCCGCGCCGCCACGGCCAGTCGACTTTCGCGTCATCGCAGGTCATAGCCGCCATGTCGGCCGAATAACACGGACAGTGACGGGGCCGCCCCCGACGAAAGTCGGCGGGTCGGCCAGACGAAGGAGTCCCGAACCCGCCGCGCACCCCTCCTTCGGCCGACCCCGGGATCGGCCCAGCGGTGGACGCCCCGGCGGTCCCCGCGGCCCTAGCGTTGTGGTGTGCCGGGCCGGACGAGAGGTCCCCCGGCGCGGGCAACACCGATCAACCACCTCCCGTACATCCGTCGTCCCACCGTCTCTGGAGCTGTCTGTCGTGACCGAGTCCACTGTGAAAACCGTCCCCCCGGTCGCCTCGCCACCGGTCGTGGTCGCGCGGGGCCTCACCAAGACCTACGACACCGGCGACAGCAAGGTCCACGCCCTGGCCGGGGTCGACGTGGAGTTCCACCGGGGCGCGTTCACCGCGATCATGGGCCCCTCCGGCTCCGGCAAGTCCACGCTGATGCACTGCCTGGCCGGGCTGGACGTGGCGACGTCCGGCACCGTACACCTGGGGCGCACCCAGATCACCGGTCTGCGCGACGCCGAGCTGACCCTGCTGCGCCGCGACCGGATCGGGTTCATCTTCCAGTCGTTCAACCTGCTGCCGATGCTCACGGCCGAGCAGAACATCCTGCTGCCCTCCCAGATCGCCAAGCGCGCGGTCGACAAGGAGCGCTTCGAGCACATCGTCGACGTGGTCGGCCTGCGCGACCGGCTCCACCACCTGCCCGCGAAGCTCTCCGGCGGGCAGCAGCAGCGCGTGGCCGTCGCCCGCGCCCTGCTCAACGCCCCCGAGGTCGTCTACGCCGACGAGCCCACCGGCAACCTGGACTCGCGTTCGGGCTCGGAGGTCCTCGCCTTCCTGCGCGGCTCCGCCCGCGACCTGCACCAGACCATCGTCATGGTCACCCACGACCCCGTCGCGGCCTCCTACGCCGACCGCGTGGTGTTCCTCCGCGACGGCCGCCTGGTGGACGAGGTCCTCGAGCCCACCGCCGAACTGGTCTCCGCGCGGCTGCTGAAGCTGGAAGAGGTCTGATCCATGCTGCGCACCACACTCGCCGGGCTGCGGATGCACAAGTCCCGGTACTTCACCACGGTGATGGCCATCCTGCTCGGCGTCATGTTCGTCTCCGGCACGATGGTGTTCGCCGACACGCTGAACGCCAACTACGAGAAGTCCGTCATGGGCTCCGCGACCAGCGTCGACGCGATCGCGGTCCCCGCCGCCGAGGAGCCGGCGGACCCGGCGGAGCCCTCGGAGCCGGAACCGCTGACCGAGGCCCAGCTGGACGGTGTCCGGGCCCTGCCCGAGGTGGCCGGGGCCGACGGCATCGTCAGCGGACAGGCCGTGCTCCTGGACCGTGACGGCCGCGCGTTCGGCTTCATGCCGCCCGCCGCCATCTCCATCGGGGAGCCCAGCCGCTTCTCCGCGGCCGAGGGCGAGCTGCCCGGGGGCCCCGACGAGCTGGCCCTGGCCGGCTCCACCGCCGAGCAGGCGGGCTTCGGGGTCGGCGACACGGTGACGGTGCTCGACCCCGCGCAGGAGGAGCGCGAGTTCACCGTGACCGGCCTGGTCGACTTCGGCGTGGACCCGGGCTACAGCTACGGCGGCGCGCTCGTCTTCTCCCCCGACACCGTCGGGGAGATGACCGGCGCCACCGGCTACACCGAGATCGACGTGCTCGCCTCGGAGGGCCACACCGACGAGCAGGCCGCCGAGGCCGTCGCGGCCCTGCTGGGCGACAGCGCGGACGTGCAGACGGGCGAGGCCTTCGGCCTGGAGATGGCCGAGTCCGCCGGCGGCGACACCGCGATGATGCGGACCGCGCTGCTGCTGTTCGCGTTCATCGCCATGTTCGTGGCGGGGATCGTCATCTACAACACCTTCGCCATCCTCATCGCGCAGCGCCAGCGGGAGATGGCCCTCCTGCGCTGCGTCGGCGCCAAGCGCGGCCAGGTGTTCCGGTCCGTCCTGCTGGAGTCGGTGGCGGTCGGGCTGATCGCCTCCGCCCTCGGCGTCCTGGCGGGCGTCGGCATCGGCATGGCCGGTGCGGCGTTCGGCGGCCCGCTGCTGGGCATGGGCGGCTCGGTCCCCGTGGTGATCACGCCGTCCGCCGTGATCGTGGGCCTGGCGGTCGGCACCGTGGTGACCGTCTGCTCCGCCCTGGTCCCGGCCACGCGGGCCACCCGGGTCCCGCCGCTGGCCGCGCTGCGCACCAGCGCGACCGCGGGCGGCCTGGAGAAGGGCACCGGCTGGATGCGCGTCGTGTTCGGCGTCCTGACCTTCCTGGTCTCGGCCGCGCTGGTGGCCCTGACGCAGGTGTCCGGCCCGAACCAGATGGGGCCGGTCATCGTGACGGCGGCCGCCCTGATCGCCTTCGTGGGCGTGGTCGTGCTGGGCCCGCTCCTGGTGCGCGGCATCGTCCGCCTGGTCGGCGTCCCGCTGCGCAGGGTCGGCGTGCCCAGCATGCTGGCGGTGGACAACTCCACCCGCAGCCCGCGCAGGGCCGCCACCGCGATGATCGCCCTGACGGTGGGCGCCACGCTCATCACGGGCTACTCGGTGGTCAGCGCCTCCCTGGAGTCCACCATGACCCGGATGCTCGACGAGCAGTTCCCGGTGGACTACCAGGTCAGCGCCCAGTACTCGATGGACGGCGCCTCCGGCGGCGACACCGTCGCCGAGGAAGCCCCCGCGGAGGACGGCGCCTCCGGCGAGGACGCGCAGGACGGCGCCGGGACGGACGGCGTCCCGGCCGAGGACACCGTGCAGCCCCCGCCCGAGAGCGCGCAGGAGGGGCAGGAGGGCGGGGCCCCGGCCGACGGCGCCTCGCCCGAGGGCTCGGCGGATGCCGAGGACGGCGGGGCCTCCCCGGAGGAGGGGGCCGACACGTCCGCGTCCGGGGAGACCGGCATGCCCCTCGTCCCCACCGAGGTCGAGCACGCCCTCGCGGAGAGCCCCCTCCTGGACAAGGTGATCGCCCAGCGCGGAGGCACGGTCGAGGGCTACGACGCCTCCCCCGTGGGCTCGCTCCCCGTCAACACCTACGACGGCGCCGAGCTCGGCGTCGACATCACCGGCGAGACCGTCGAGGGCGAGATCTCCGGTTTCGGTCCCGGCGAGGTGCTGGTCTCCGAGGGGTACACCGACGGCCTGGGCGTGGGCGACACCCTCACACTGCCGTCCCCGGACGGCGAGGTCGACCTGGAGGTCGCCGCGGTCCTGGCCGACGCCCAGACCCTGCGGGGCGCGGTCGTCTCCCCGGAGGACTTCGCCACGCTGTTCCCCGACACCACCGACAGCGAGATGGTCTACGTCCGCGCGGCCGAGGGCGCCGACGCCTCCGAGGTGCGCGACGCCGTCTACACGGCGGTGGACGACCACCCGACCATGCAGGTCATGTCGGTGGCCGAGATGAAGAACCAGTTCTCGGACATGATGGACATCGCCTTCTACACCATCGCGGCGATGCTGGGCCTGGCGATCGTCATCGCGGTGTTCGGCATCTCCAACACGATGGCGCTGTCGGTGCTGGAGCGCACCCGCGAGTCCGCCCTGCTGCGCGCGCTGGGCCTGGCCAAGGGGCAGCTGCGCCGGATGCTGGGCGTCGAGGCGGTCCTGCTGTGCCTGATCGGCGCCGGCATCGGCATCGTGCTGGGCGTGGTGTTCGGCTGGGCGGCGGGCGCGGCGACCCTGCCGGACATGGTGCTCACCGTTCCGGCCGGGCAGATCGCGGTGTTCATCGCCGTGGCCGTGCTCGCGGGCCTGCTGGCGTCGGTGCTGCCCGCCCGCCGGGCCGCCGGTGCCTCCATCACGGGGGCGCTCGCCAGCGAGTAGGAGCAGGTCACATCCTGCACAACTCGGGGACAAGAGACGCGGACCCCCGCCTGCGGGCGGGGGTCCGCGCCGTACTGTGGACCGGGGGTGTGTGCTGTGTCTGGATCTGCTTCGGTACCGGCGACGAGCGGCGCGGTGGCCTGGGGGACGCCGGCCGCCCGGTGGATGCTGACCGCCACCGTGCTCGGCTCGGGGATGGCCTTCCTCGACTCGACGGTGGTGACGGTGGCGCTGCCCGCCGTCCAGGAGGACCTGGACACGGGGCTGTCCGGGTTGCAGTGGATCGTCAACGGCTACATGGTGACGCTCTCCGCGCTCATCCTGCTCAGCGGCTCCCTGTCGGACCGGTTCGGCAGGGTCCGCCTGTTCATGGCGGGCGTGGCCGTGTTCGCCCTGGCGTCGGCGCTGTGCACGTTCGCGCCCACCCTGGAGTGGCTGATCGCCGGACGCGTGGTGCAGGGCGTGGGAGGCGCCCTGCTCACTCCGGGGAGCCTGGCCATCCTCCAGGCGGGCTTTCGCGAGCAGGACCGCGCGCGGGCGATCGGGGCGTGGTCCGGGCTGACCGGGGTGGCCTCGGCGGTGGGGCCGTTCGTGGGCGGCTGGCTGGTGCAGATCGGCGACTGGCGCCTCATCTTCCTCATCAACCTGCCGATCGCCGCGGCGGTGCTGGCGATCGCCTGGTTCAAGGTGCCGGAGTCGCGCGACGCCCAGGCCCCCCGGAGGCTGGACTACCCGGGCGCGCTGCTGGGGGTCGTGGCCCTGGGCGGGATCACCTACGCGCTGATCCAGTGGGGCGCGGTCGGCGGCACCCCGGCCGTGTGGACCGGCGTGGTGGTCGGCGTGCTGTCCCTGGGCGCCTTCCTCGCGGTGGAGGCGCGCACCGCGAACCCCATGCTGCCCCTGGGGATCTTCTCCTCCACCCCGTTCAGCGTGACGAACGCGGCGACGGTCCTGATCTACGGATCGCTGGGGCCCCTCCTGTTCCTGCTGGTCATCCACCTCCAGGAGGTGGGCGGGTACTCGCCGGTCGCGGCGGGGGCCGCGTCGCTGCCGATCACGCTCCTGATGCTCGCCCTCTCCGCGCGCTCGGGCAAGCTCGCCGCCCGGATCGGCCCGCGGCCCCAGCTGGTGGCGGGCCCGCTGCTGCTGGCCGCGGGGTTCGTGCTGCTGTCCCGCCTGGGCCCGGACGCGCCCTACCTGACGGGGGTGCTCCCCGGGGTCCTCCTGGTGGCGCTGGGGCTGTCGACGACGGTGGCGCCGCTGACGGCGACGGTGCTCGCGTCGGTGTCCGAGCGGCACGCGGGGCTGGCGTCGGGGGTGAACAACACGTTCGCGCGCGCCGCGCAGCTCATCGGCGTGGCCGCCGTCCCCGTCCTGGCGGGGATCGGCGGCTCCGGGAGCCAGGGATCCGGATCGGGCGCCGCGTCGGCGGAGATCGCCCAGGGGTTCGGCCCGGCGATGCTGATACTGGCGGGCCTGTGCGTCCTGGCCTCCCTGTGCGCGCTGGCGCTGCCGCGCGGGCGGATGCCCGAGGCCGCGGAGGCGGCCGAACGCGGTGCGATGGCCGAAGAGGCCAGTGCCGTGGCCCCGCGCGCCGACGACCAGCCGCTGCGGTTCTGCGGTGTGGCGGGGCCGCCGCTGCGCTCGTGCCCGGGTTCGACGGCCGGGGAGATCTCGGACGGCCGGGGGCCGGGCGCGCCGCCCTCCTGAGGGACCTGTCCTCCTGAGGGGCACTGTGCGCGCGTCCCCGGCCCCTTCCCCGGCTTCGGGGCGCACCGCCCTTCCGAGGGACACGGGGCCGGCCGCGTGCGGGACCCCGGGACTGCCGCCGGGGAGGGGGTGCCCGCCCGCCGGGCCGGGGCAGCGCGCGGCCCCGGCGGCCGGCGGGCCTGCCGGGGCCGCGAGGGGTACGGCCGCGTGGCGCCGGCCGGATACGGCGGGCCGGTCCCGGGCCGGGTCGTCCGGGCCCCGCTCTCCCGCCACGGGTCCCGGATCAGGCGTCCGGCGCCCCGGTGTCCTTGGGGTCCTCCGCGTCGGGCACGTAGCCGGCCGGGTCCGCGGTGCGGTCGCGCTCGTCCGCGCCGTGCGCGTCGGCCCGGTGGGCGTCGGCCTCACCGGGGTGAGGGCTCCTCACCGCCGCGCCCTCGCCGACGTCGGGGGAGTACCCGTCGTCGATCTCGTTGACGGCCTCCTCCTCGGCGCTCCGGGTCTCCCCGCCCCAGCTCTGCCGCGGGTACACGTCGTTGCGCTCGTCCCGGACCGCTTCGCTGATCCCCCGCTCACCCCGGCTGTCGTCGTCCTCGAAGTCGTACTCCTGGATGTCGTAATCCGGTTCGATACGCCGCTCGAGCTCGGCGGCCTCGCTCTCCTCGGGGTCGTCACCCATGTCGGTGTCCACGTCATAGGGCTCTTCGGTCACTGTGTTCTCCCCCTTCCCACGTTTCCACCGATGCTCTCAGACGAGCGGGCGGATGTGAAGGAAGGCGGGCCGGAGCTAGCGCCTGCGGGACCTCTCGGCGCGACGCAGGCGCAGCGGGCGCAGGGCAGCCTCCAGGGCGACGGCGCCGTCGAGCTTGCTCTCGCCGGCGACGCGGTCCTCGAAGTGGATGGGGATCTCCATCATCTTCTGGCCCCTGCGGTGGGCCCGGTAGTGCATCTCCACCTGGAAGGCGTAGCCGGTGCTCTCGATGCTGGGCAGGTCGAGGACGCGCAGCGCCGAGGCCCGCCAGATCTTGAACCCGGCGGTGACGTCGCGCACGGGGATGGACAGCACGGCCTTGACGTAGGCGTTGGCCCAGCCGCTGAGGAGGCGCCGCCGCACGCCCCACTGCTCGGAGAGGCTCCCGCCCGGCACGTAGCGGCTGCCGATGACCACCCCGGCGTTGGTGGAGTGCAGGGTGCCCAGGAGCTGCGGGACGTAGCCCACCGGGTGGCTGAGGTCGGCGTCCATCTGCACGACGTAGTCGGCGCCCTCCTCCAGGGCGCGGTTCATGCCCTCCACGTAGGCGCGGCCGAGGCCGTCCTTGGCGGTGCGGTGCAGGACGCCGACCCGCCCGGGGAACTCGACGGCGAGCTTGTCCGCGACCTCGCCGGTGCCGTCCGGGGAGCTGTCGTCCACGACCACGACCCTGAGGCGGGGCAGGTCCAGGCTCATGAGCTGCCCGACCAGCACGGGGAGGTTGGCCGCCTCGTCGTAGGTGGGGACGACGACCGTCAGGCGCGAGTCCGCCCAGGGCTCGGGGAGCGCCACGGGCTCGGGGGTGACGCGCACCGGTTCGGACGGGACGTGCGGCGGCGTCGGCTGTGAGGGCATGCGCGGCAGCTCCTGCGTATGGGCGGCGGTCGGTCGGGAGGGCGGACTGGGGTGGGCCCAGGATCACGCACCGGGCGCCGATAGCGCAATGGGCGTGAACGGTAGGGTACGCGGTCCTTCCGACCGGTCGCGGCGGGGCGGTCTCACTCGCCCCGTTCGTCGGCGACCACGGCGACGTGGACGAGTGCCCCCAGCTCCTCCAGGGTCATCAGCACCTCGGGGTCGGCGCTGCTGTCGGTGACGAGATGGGCGATCTCCTCCGGGGCGACGGTGGGCACCATGGTGTCGGCGCCGATCTTGGTGTGGTCGGCCAGGACGATGGTCTCGTCCGCGCAGGCCGCCAGCGCGCGGTCCACACTGGCCACCGCGGGGTTGGGGGTGCTCAGCCCGCGGTCGGCGCTGACCCCGTTGCCGGAGAGGAAGGCCCGGTTGACGCGGAGCCCGGACAGGCTCACCTCCGCCGCCGCCCCGACCAGCGCCCGTATCGGCCCGTGCAGGGTGCCGCCGGTCACCACCACCTCGACCCGAGCGGCCTCGGCGAGGACGTCGGCGACGCGCAGGGAGTTGGTGACCACGGTCAGGTCGTGGCGGGTGAGGAGCTCCTTGGCGAAGGCCTCCGCGGTGCTGCCGGGGCCGATGCTGATGGCGTCGCCGGGGCGGACCAGGCGTGCGGCGGCCACCGCGATCGCGGCCTTCTCTGCGGCGCACTGGCCGCTCTTGCCCGAGTAGCTCTGCTCGTGGCCGATCCGGCCGGGCAGGGCGACCCCGCCGCGCCGGCGGTCCACGACCCCCTCGGCCTCCAGCGCGCGCACGTCGCGGCGGACGGTGACCTCCGAGGCGCGGACCTTGGCGGCGATGTCGCGCAGGGACATGGTGCCGTTGGCGCGCACGAGTTCGAGAATGCGCTCCCGTCGCTCGGCGGCGAACGCCGGACGGCTTTCCTCGGCCATGTGGACCCACCTTCACCCGTGCCATCGCACGGGCGTGGTCCCGCGCCGCTCTAGAGTACGGACCGCTCCCGGGCCGCGGGGTGCTCCGCCTCGGGCTTCTCGGTCAGGAGGGTGACGATGACGACCGCCGTCAGCGTGACCAGGCCGATGAGCGCACCTGCTCCGAACAACACGAAGACAGACATTCGGGCCTCCCCAGGGGACGGGCTGACCTGCCATTAACCGAATTCCCGGTTTGGGTTGACCTCACACCACCCAACGCGGGGAAAGTCGGGTGACAATGAGGAGCATGAAGCTCGACCCCGCGCCCCCGGCCCACGAGGTCTGGTGGGCCCACACCTCCACCGCCGACGACCGCCTGCTGCGCCTGCTGGACGAGGAGGAACGGGCGCGCAACGCCCGCTTCCGCCACCAGGCCGACCGCGACCGGCACCTGCTGGGCCGTTCGATGGCCCGCCTGGTCCTGGCGGACCGGGCCGGCTGCCCGCCCGAGAAGGTCACCTTCGACCTGCGCTGCCGCTCGTGCGAGGAGAAGGAGCGCACCGGCGCGGGCACCGGGGACGCCGCTCCGCACGGCAAGCCGCACCCCTCCGGGCCCGCCCAGGGGTGGGAGGTCTCCGTCAGCCACTCGGGCGAGTGGGTCGTCCTCGCCGTCTCCGGGGGCGTGCCCGTGGGGGTCGACGTCGAACGGGTCTCCGAGGCCCGCGACCTGGCGGGGCTGGCGGGCTACACGCTGGCCGCGCCCGAGCACGCGGCCTGGGAGCGCCTGGCGCCCGAGGACCGGGTCGGCGCCTTCTTCCGGTACTGGGCGCGCAAGGAGGCCCTCCTCAAGGCGACCGGGCTGGGCCTGTCGGGCGGTCTGCGCAGGGTCCTGGTGAGTCCGCCCCACGACGACGCGGCGCTGCTCTCCTGGGAGGGCGGCGGCGGCCCGGAGTCCGCCGCCCTCACCGACCTGGAGTGCGCCGAGGGGTACCGTTCGGCGCTGGCCGCTCTTGCCCCGGGGCCTCTGGAGCCCGTGGTGCGCACCGCCGGGGACACGGCGGGGCTGCTCCGCTCCTAGGCCGTGGTCCGCGGGTCGTTCCGGGCTCGCGAGCGCCGAGCCCGCCGAAAGCATCCACCGAACGCGCCCTGGGCCGTGGCCGGGGGGTTCGCGGCCCTGCCGCCCCGTACCCGTGACCGGCCACGGGTACGGGGTCATCGGGGCCGGGGCCCCTCGCGCCGGTGTGACGGGACCGGCCGCCGGGTCCGCCGTCCGGTCAGCTCCCCTCCTTGGCCAGGTGGCGGCTGATCACGAGGCGCTGGACCTGGTTGGTGCCCTCCACGATCTGGAGCACCTTGGCCTCGCGCATGTAGCGCTCGACGGGGAAGTCGCGCGTGTAGCCGTAGCCCCCGAAGACCTGGACCGCGTCGGTGGTGACCCGCATCGCGGTGTCGGTGGCCATCAGCTTGGCCATGGCCGCCTGCCTGCCGAAGGGCCGGCCGGCATCGCGCAGCGCGGCCGCGGACAGGTACAGGGCGCGCGAGGCGGCGATCTGCGTGGCCATGTCCGCGAGCATGAAGCCGACGCCCTGGAAGTCGCCGATCGCGCTGCCGAACTGGCGGCGCTCCCGGGAGTAGGCCACGGCGGCGTCGAGGGCGGCCTGGGCGACGCCCACGGCGCAGGCGGCGATGCCCAGGCGGCCGGAGTCGAGCGCGGACAGGGCGATGCCGAACCCCTGGCCCTCCTCGCCGATCAGGGCGTCGGCCCCGATCCCGACGTCGTCGAGGAGGACCCCGGCCGTCGGGGAGGAGCGCATGCCCATCTTGCGTTCGGGCGGCGCCGAGCCCAGCCCCGGGGTGCCGTCCGGGACGTGGAAGCAGCTGATCCCCCGCGCCCCCGAGTCCGGCGCGCCGGTGCGGGCGAAGAGGGAGTAGTAGTCGGCCTCGCCGCCGTGGGTGATCCACGCCTTGGCGCCGTTGAGCCGGTACCCGCCCTCCACCGGCTCGGCGCGGGTGGTCATGGCGGCGGCGTCGGACCCGGACGCGGTCTCGGAGAGGCAGTAGGCGCCGAGGAGGTCGCCGCCGAGCATGGCGGGGAGGAGTGCGGCCTTCTGCTCCTCGCTGCCGAAGGCCGCGAGCGGGTAGCAGGACAGGGTGTGGACGCTGACGCCCAGCCCCACCGCGAGCCACCCGCGGGCCAGTTCCTCCACCACCTGGAGGTAGACCCCGTAGGGCTGGTCGCCGCCGCCGTACTCGCCGGGGTAGGGGAGCCCGAGCAGGCCGGCCCCGCCCAGGACCCGGAAGACCTCGCGGGGGAAGACCCCCTCCTCCTCGTCCTGGGAGGCGCGTGGGGCGAGCTCCTTGTCGACGATCTCCCCGGTCAGATCGAGAAGCTGTTCCGCCTCGGGTGTGTGCAGCATGCGTTCGACCGCCATGAGCCTCTCCCACGGTTCCGCGCCGGCCCCATCCAACGACTGGATGTAGTAGGACGTCCAACTATATGGTGACGAGCGGCACCCTATCCCACGGCGCGGTCGCGCACGAGGCCCGGGGCACCCGCCTCTCGACAAAGGGGAATCGGACCCCCGATCCCCTGGACGGCCCGACTCGCAGCGGCCTCCGCGACAGCACGTCTGTACACGGGCCCCCTCCCCGTCCTAGATTCCACGCATGGACCTCGAACTCCGCCACCTGCGCACCATCTGCCTCCTGGCCGACACCGGCAGCGTGACCAAGGCGGCCGCGGCGCTCTCCACGTCCCAGCCCGCCCTCACGACGCAGCTCCAGCGGATCGAGCGGGAGGTCGGCGGACCGCTCTTCCACCGCGGGCGCTCGGGGGTCCGCCCGACCGAGCTCGGGGAGTTCGTCCTGGTCCGCGCGCGCTCGGTCCTGCTCTCCATGGACGACCTGCTGCACGACATCACCGCGCGCGGGGCCTCCCCCTCCACGCTCCGCGTGGGCGGCGTCGGGCCGCTGACCATCGAGCTGTCGGCGCGGCTCCCGGAGGTCTTCCCGAACGTCCCCGTGCACGTGCGCACCGAGTACTCCCCCAAACTGGTCACCGACCTGGTCCGCGCCGGGCGCCTGGACCTGGGGACCACCATCGACTACGTGGACCGCGACCTGTCCACCGACGGCCCGCTGGCCTGGGCGATGCTCTCGGTGGAACCCCTGCACGTGGCCCTGTGGGCGGAACACCCGCGCGCGCACCAGACACTGATCCGGCTGGGCGACCTGGCCGAGTCCCCGTGGGCGCTGACCCCTCCGGACGGCACCGGATGGCCCGAGTGCTTCTACCTGGCCTGCCAGCGCGCGGGCTTCACCCCCGAGGTGCCCTACCGGCTCTACGACCGGTCGGAGATCCGCGACCTCATCGCCGACCGCCGGGCGATCGCCCCCTGCCAGTCCGACTTCGACACCGGTGAGGACGTGGTGATACGTCCGCTGGAGGGCGCACCCATACAACTGCGGCACCTCCTGGTCTGGCGGCGCGACAGCGCGGTGCACCAGGCCTCCGACGCCGTCGCGCGGCTGGCGCGCGAGATCCTGCGGGGGGCTCCCCGGCCCGCGGGCTCGGTCAGCTCGGTCGAGGCCGTCGCCACCGCCGCCGAAGGCGGTGTCCCCTCCGGCGACGGCACCCCCCGGGCCCTGGCCGGCCCCTCCGGCGGACGGACGTCCGACCGGCCCGACAGCTGATCCCACCCCCGGCGGAGGCCCGAAGGAGCAGCCGGGGAGGGCGGCCGGGGACGGCGCCCCTCCGACCGCGGCGGGCGCCGCGTGCGTCGGGAGCGGTGCCTCACGGCCCGGTGTCCCAGGCGGGGAAGGCGGGCACGGGCCCCGCCCCGCGCGGCGGCCCCGCGACCGTGTTCCCGCGACCGCCCGGAGAGGGGGCCGTCCGGGTCCCCGGACCGGCCCGGCAGCGCGTTCCCGCACCCGCCCCGAAAGTGGCCCTGCCGTGGCGCCCCCGCGCCCGCCGCGCGGTGATCCGCGCCACGGTTCTCGCGCGCCCCACGCCTGTGGCGGCGCGCCGCACACCGGCCCCGGACCACGATCCCGTACGGGGCCGCCCCTGCGCCCGCCCCCGGCCACGGCGCCCGCGGCACGCGCGGAACCCGCTCGGGTTGCAGTGGCGTGCGACACGCGTATGGTGTTTACTCGCAAGTAACGTACCCGCCAGTAGGGTTTCCCCCCGATTTCCTCTCCCCCATCCGCCCACTACTCCCCCAGGGGCCACCCACCCAGTCTGATCAGGCGCGACCTAGTCCAGGACACCATTCATGCGACCACTGAGCACCATCGCCTCGGCACTCGCCGTCGCGGTTCTCGTCTCCTCCTGCTCCGGCGGACGGACCGCGGAGGAGGAAGCCGCGGCCCTCGAGGCCGACACCCGGGGGGTCAGTGAAGACGCCGTCGTCATCGGCACGCACCAGCCCCTCACCGGACCGGCCTCCCCCGGGTTCCGTCACGTGTCCACGGGCGCCCGCGCGGTGTTCGACTACATCAACGACAACGGCGGCATCCACGGGCGCCGGATCGAGTACCAGGTCCAGGACGACGCGTTCGACCCCGCGCAGACGATGGAGGCCACCGAGACCCTCATCGAGGACCAGGAGATCTTCGCGATGCTCGGCGGCCTGGGGACGCCGACCCACGAGGCGGTGATCGACGACCTCAACGAGGAGGGCGTCCCCGACCTCTTCGTCTCGTCCGGCGCCCTCGCCTGGGACCAGCCGGAGGTCTACCCCTACAGCTACGGGTTCCAGGTCGACTACTCCAAGGAGGCCAAGGTCCAGGGCAGCTTCATCGCGGAGAACTTCCCCGGTGACGACGTGGGCCTGCTGTACCAGAACGACGACGTCGGCCCCTCCTCCCACGCCGGGATCGAGCAGTACCTCACCGAGGAGATCGTGGCCTGGGAGTCCTACGACCCCGGGGTCCCCGAGCTCGCCGGACAGGTCGCCGAGCTGAAGGCGTCCGGCGCCGACATCGCCGTCTGCTACTGCATCCCCGCGTTCCTGGGCATGGCCATCCTGGAGGCCGCCTCCATCGGGTACACCCCGCAGTGGGTCGCCCCCAGCTTCGGCGGGGACGTGGAGATCATCACCGGGCTCATCGAGGAGTACGCGGAGGGCACCGCCGCCGAGGACGTCCCGCCCGAGTCCTTCACGGACGGGCTCATCATCACCGCGTTCCTGCCGATGGCGGCCCAGCGCGAGGACCCGTGGACCGAGTTCTACCTGGAGATCCACGAGGAGTACAACGAGGGCACAACGTTCACCGACACGACCGTGTACGGCATGGTGCAGGCGACGCTGTTCGCCCAGCTGCTGATGGAGGTCGGCCCCGACCTGACCCGGCAGAACCTGGTCGACACCCTGCACGCCAACGAGTGGGCCGGCCCGGGCCTGGTCCCGTTCGTGGCCACCGAGGACGACCACAGCGGGTACTCCGGTGTCATGGTGGTGCGGAACAGGACCGGGGAGGAACCCGAGGTCCTCCAGGAGCCGATGGTCACCGACAGCGACGGCGGGGAGATCCTCCCCTTCGAGCTGGAACGCCCCACCCCCGACGAGGTGGCCCTCTTCGACGGCGCCTCCGGCGGATAGCGCGGGACGGGCGGCGGTCCCGGCCCGGGACCGCCGCCCTCACCCCCCGGTCCGCGCCGCGGACCGTGCGCGCAGCCACCACGCGGCGCCGATCACCACCGTGAGCAGCACCCCGGCCACGGTCACCGGCACGCCCAGGTCGGCTCCTCCGCTCCCGACGAGCACCAGCGCCGCCGTCGCGGGGACCGCACCCGCCAACGTGCCCGCCGCGAAGGGCCACACGCCCATCCGGGTCAGCCCGAGACCGTAGTTGACCGCCTGGTAGGGCACCACCGGCAACAGCCGCAGCTGGAGCACCGCCACGAACGCGTGACCGCCCACGAGGGCGTCCAGCCGTGCGCGGATGCCCGGGGGCAGTCGCCGTGCCACCGCGTCGCCCGCCACGTGCCGCGCCACCGCGAACTGGGCCAGGGCCGCGCACACACCGCCCGCCAGGGCCGGCGCGAGGCCGAGGGGGAATCCGAACACCAGTCCCGCCAGGGCGTTCAGGGCCGGCCGGGGCACCAGCGCGAAGACGGCGACGACGTAGACGACCAGGTAGACCGCGGGGCCGGCCGCGCCCGCCTCCTCCACCCGGCTCCGCAGGGCGTCCTCCCCGGGCACGTGGAGCAGGGCGAACACCACCACCGCCGCCCAGGCCGCGAGCAGCAGGAACCGCGACACCCGCACCCCGCGCCCGCCGCCCGTCCCCTCCCCCATCCCGGAAGCCTATGCGGCTCCGCGTCAGCGGCGCTCCAGGCGCGGGAACACCACCTGCTTCAGGATGATCGTGAGCGCCGCCACCGTGGGGATCGCCAGGAGCGCGCCGACGAGCCCCATCAGCGTCCCGCCGACCAGCGCGGCGGTGATGTTCGCGGTCGGCGCCACGTCCACCGCGTGGCGCATCACCCTCGGTGAGATCACGTAGCTCTCGATCTGCTGGTAGACCAGGAAGAACACCAGCGTGACCAGCCCCAGCAGCGGGCTCCCGAGGGCCACCGCCGCGGAGGCGGCCAGCGCGCCGATGGTGGTGCCCACCAGCGGGATGAGCGCGGTCACCGCCACCACGAGCGCCAGGGTGAGGGCGTAGGCCGAGCCGACCGCCCACAGGAAGAAGAACGCCACCACCCCGCCGAAGGCCGCCACCACCAGCTGGCCGGCGATGAACGCACCGATGCGCCGGACGATCTCGTCGCCGATCCGGCGCACCCCGTCGCGGTTGGAGCGGGGCACGAACCGGTAGGACACGTCCAGGATCCCCGGCAGCGACGCCATGAAGAACAGCGTCAGGATGAACACCGTGAACGTGGCGAACAGGGTGTTGAACACGACCTGGCCGACGCCGACCAGCCCTCCGAAGACCTGCTGCCCGAAATCGGGGGCCGTGACCAGGCCCTCGATCCGGTCCAGGACGTCGTAGCGCCGCTCCAGGTCCGCGAAGAACGGCGTGCGCCGGAGGCTGTCCACCGTGTCCGGAAGGTTCGCGGCGAAGCTCGCCGCCTGTTCGGTGAGCGGGGGCGCGATCGCCCAGACGAACACGGCGGCGAAGAGCACCATCGCCAGGCACACCGTGAGGACGGCCCCCCAGCGCGGCATGCGCGCGCGGTCGCGCAACCCCTCGATCACGGGGTTGAGCCCGACCGCGAGGAACAGCGCGACGAGGATGTACACCAGGACCGCGCGGACCCCGATCAGCGCCTCGACGAGGAGCCAGGCGGTGAGGACGCCCAGGGCGCCGACGAACCCGAGGAGGAAGTAGTTGGGGTGCCTCGGCCCGTCCCCGCCCGCGGGCAGTGCGGTCAGTCCGCTTCCGGGTGGCATGTCCCTGTCCCGACTACTCGGTCGTGTCGGGGATGCGGAGGGTGAAGACCGCACCGCCCAGCAGGTCGCTGTGCCCGGCCACGAGGCTGCCTCCGTGGGACTGGACGATCTCACGCGAGATGGCCAGGCCGAGCCCGCTCCCGCCCGGGTCGCGCTCGCGCGACTCCTTGAGCCGCGCGAACCGCTCGAAGATCCGTTCGCGGTCCATGGAGGGGATCCCCGCCCCGTCGTCGTGGACCTCCACCACGGCCGCGTCACCGTCCCGCTCGACCACGATGTCGATCCTGGACCGCGCGTGGCGTTCGGCGTTGGCGACCAGGTTGGTGAGGACGCGGACCAGGCGGAGCCGGTTGACGGTCGCCCGGACGGGCCCGGAGGAGTGCATCCGCAGCGCGGGGTGGCGCCGCTCGTCGACGAACTCCTCCCTGATGAGCGCCTCCAGGTCCACCTCCTCCCGTTCGCGGGCCACGTCCTTGTCCAGGCGGGCGAGTTCGAGCAGGTCCGAGACGATGTTCTCCAGCCTCTCGGTGTCGGAGAGCAGGCCGGTGAGCAGCAGTTCGCGCGAGCGGGCGTCGGGGTCGGGGTCGGAGAGCTCGACCTCCAGCTTGGTGCGCATCCCGGCGATGGGGTTGCGCAGCTCGTGCGAGGCGTCGGAGACGAACCGCCTCTGCCGGGTGACCGCCTCGTCGAGCCGCGCCAGGCTCGCGTTGGCCGTGCGGGCCAGGTGGGCGATCTCGTCGTGGGTCCCGGGGACCGGGAGCCTGCGGTTCAGGTCGGTGACGGAGAGCTTGTCGAGCTGGGCGCTGATCCTCTCCACGGGCCGCAGCGCACGCCCGACCCAGAACCAGATGACGGTCGCGGTGATCACCAGGAACGCCACGGAGGTCCCCACCAGGACCGCCTCGACCAGGGACGTGCCCAGGATGCTGGGCGACCTCGCCGCCGCCAGGACCAGTACCTCGCCGTAGGCGGAATCGGAGAGGCCGTACCCGACCACGAGCAGGCAGTCCCTGCGCTCGGGGCCCGCGATGTCGCCGCAGACGGTGGTCTGGAGGCGGAAGTCCCCCGGTTCCGGACGCTCGTCCGTCACCGGGGGCTTGCCCTCCATCGCGTCGGTGGCCGCGACCACCTCGCCCGTGTCCCAGTCGACGACCTGCACGCGCAGGACCGTCTCGCCGTCGGGGATCGGGCCCTGGTAGCGCTCGGTGGCGATCCGTTCGGAGACCCGGCGGGCCTCGTCGTCCGCCTGGTCCCTGATCTGGGTCAGCGAGATCTCCCGAATCAGGAAGCTGCTGAGGGAGAGCGACAGGCCGGTGATCAGGATCAGGGTGACCACGGCCCCGGTGGTGACCCTGGCACGGATCGACCGGGGGCGCAGTCGGCCCCACCCTCCCCGGCTTCCGTCGCTCCGCTCTGACACCCGCCCATTGTCACTCAGTGCGACCATAAACCGGCGAATGGTGAACGGTGTGGCGAAGAGTGAGCAGGAGAGGGGCCATCGTCCGACTCAGGGAGGAACCGGACACCCTCCAGGGGCTACTCGTAGGGGTCCGGCGGGTTGGTGACCTCCTGGACCTCCAGGGCCGTCAACTCGTGCTGGCTCACCTCGGAGAGCTCGCCCTCGGGCTCCACCCAGGTGCCGCGCACCGTCCACCAGGTGTCCGCCTCGGGCGCGGGCTCGTTGGAGATGTACACCTTGTTCACGACGGCGTCGGCGGCGCAGCAGGCCATCTGGAGGCGGGCGAGGTACCACCCGTCGCCGTCCTTCTCCGGCACCGCGAACCCGGTGAGCTCGACCTCCTGGCCGACCAGCAGGCGGTCCTCGTCGATCCAGGCGCGCATCACGAACTGGCGGATGTCCATGGAGACGACCTCGCCCGGAGCGGCCTCCTCGACCCCGTCGTCGAAGGCGCCCGCGCGCCGGTCCTCCGGGGGCGGTCCGGAGGAGCCGGAGGTGGCCTCCACCGTGTAGGAGCCCAGCGCGGGCGGGGCGACGACGAACACGGCGAGCACCGGCAGCAGGAGCAGCCACGCGACGCCGGGCGCCCGGGAGTGGTCGTGCCCCTGGGTACCGCGCCCGCGCCCGTACGCCTCCTCGTAGTCCCTCTCCACGGCGGACGCGCTCTCCTGCGCCGACACCGTGTTCCCGGCGGCGACGACCTCGGCGTCCGCCCCGTGCCCGTGCTCTTCCTCCGCCTCGTCCTCGCCGCGCAGCTCGGAGGCGATGACGAGCACGCCGAGCAGGACCATGGCCACGCCTGCGGCGATGAGGAAGGGGCCGAAGCCCGCCTTGACCCAGTTGAGGTAGAGGTCGGTGGGGATCGTGCTGGTCAGCGCGGCCGCGCCGAGCAGGACCAGGGTGAGTCCCTGGGCGATGCGGTTCACAGGATCAGTCCTCCGATCAGGAACGTGCTGAGCAGGCCGACCAGCAGGCACAGCGGGGCGAAGCGGGCCACGAAGCGCCAGCCGAACACGCCCGCCTGCATCGCGAGGAGCTTGAGGTCGACGATCGGCCCGATCACCATGAACGCGAGTTTGGCCGTGGGCGAGAAGTCGGTGAGGCTGACGGCGACGAACGCGTCGGCCTCGGAGCAGATGGACAGCAGGATGGCCAGGAGGGCGAGCACGAGGACCGAGACCACCGGCATGCCGGCGACCGCCAGCAGCCACTCGCGGGGCACCATGATGTTGAGGGTGGCGGCGGCGAGGCCCCCGACCACCAGGTAGCCGCCCGCGTGCATCATGTCGTGCAGCATCGACTCGCGGAAGACCTGCCACCGGGAGGCCCCGGGCGCGTGGTTGTGCGTGGGCAGGCGCAGCCAGTCGGCACGGCCGAAGCGCACCCAGATCCATCCGATGACCACGGCCGCCAGCAGGGAGGCCACGAACCGGGCGAGGATCATCTCGGGCTGCCCGGCGAAGGCCACCGCCGTGGCGATCATGACGACCGGGTTGATGGAGGGCGCCGCCAGCAGGAAGGTGAGCGCGGCGGCCGGGGCGACCCCGCCCTTGATGAGGCTTCCGGCGATGGGCACCGAGGCGCACTCGCAGCCGGGCAGCAGGGCCCCGGAGGCCCCCGCGACCGGCACGGCGTGGCTGGGCTTGGACGGGATGAACCGCTGGTAGGCCGAGGGCGGCACGAACGCGGTGAGCGCGGCGGACAGCGCCACACCGAACACCAGGAAGGGCAGTGCCTGGAAGCTGATCGCGGTGAAGATGGTGGCCCACGCGAGGAAGGCCTGACTGGTCAGCTCGTCGGAGATCCAGGCGTGCCCCAGCGCCATCGCGGTGATGAACAGGGCGAACAGCCAGACCGTCCCGGTCCTGCGGCGGCCCCGGGCTCGTCCCCAGTCCTCCGGGGGGAGCTCCTCGCCGCGGTCCGCCCACCCCCCGGCGAGGGAGTCGCCGAGCGAACTGCTCGGGGGCGGGCCGGGGTCGGTGGCCGGTGTGGTCCGGTCGGGCACGTCGGTCTCCGTGGTGGTCGGGCGGGATCTTCACGCATAGTACCGAAAATCGTTTTCGCCCGGGACGACCCGGCGTTTCCTGTGGACGACGCTCCCCCGGTGGCAGGAGCGCATCCGCCCGGCGGGACGCGGCTAGCGTTCCCCGGGGCCCTCGTCGCGGCCGTCGTCGGAGGGGCCCTCCTCCTCACCGGGGTCCGCGTGGGCTCCGCCCGCCCCGCCGTCCCGCGTGTCCGCGTCCCGCTCCGCCAGTGCCGAGGCCGGGTCGCCGGGCGCCTCCCCCTCCCCGCGCTGGACGTCGTCGGGAAGGGAGCCGGACGCGGGCCCCCAGCACTCCACGTTCCGCAGGTCGGGCATCTTGGACAGCGTGAACTGCGGGTCGAGCCCGTTGCGCAGCTGGCGGCTGTAGTCGCCCAGCAGCCGGAAGGCGACGGCCGACAGCGGTGCCAGTGCCACGAGGTTGACGGTCGCCATGACGCCCATGGAGATGTCGGCGAGGTTCCACACCAGCGTCAGCGGCGCCACGGAGCCGATGAACACCGCGGCCAGCACCGCGTAGCGGAAGTAGGTCATGTGCTGCGGGTCGGCGTCCAGGAACCGGAGGTTGGACTCGCCGTAGTAGTAGTTGCCCAGCACGGAGGTGAAGGCCAGCAGGAACAGGATCACCGTGAGGGCGTGCACCGACCAGCTCCCCAGGGAGGACTGGAGCGCCCGCTGGGTGACCTCGGCCCCGGTCTCGGTGGTGAAGTCGGGGTTGTACACGAGGACGATGAACGCGGTCACCGAGCACACCAGCCAGGTGTCGAAGTACACGCCGAGGGTCTGCACGAGCCCCTGCTTGGCGGGGTGGGAGACCGACGCGGTGGCTCCGGCGTTGGGGGCGGACCCCAGGCCCGCCTCGTTGGAGAACATGCCCCGCCGCATGCCCTGCACGAGCGCCGCGCCCACGCCGCCGGCCGTGAACTCGCGCAGCCCGAACGCGGAGGCGAAGATGTCGCCGACGACCCGGGGCAGCTCGCCGATGTTGAGGACCACCACGGCCAGGCCGAGGAGGATGTAGAGGATCGCCATGAGGGGGACGAGCGCCTGGGCGACCGTCGCGATGCGCCGCACCCCGCCGAAGACGACGGCGGCGGTCAGCCCGACCAGCGCCAGCCCGACCAGGACGCTCAGGAACCAGCCGGTGGGCGCGCCCAGCTCCTGCATAGAGGTGGAGATGGCGCCCGTGATGCTGTTGGCCTGCACGGAGTTGAAGACGAGGCTGAAGGTGACGGTGATGAGGACCGCGAAGAGGGCGCCCATCCACCTCTGGCCCAGCCCGTGCAGCATGTAGTACGCGGGTCCGCCCCGGAACCCCGTGCTGGTGCGCACCTTGTACAGCTGGGCCAGCGTCGACTCCACGAACGCCGCGGCCCCCAGCACGCAGGACATGGCCCACATCCAGAAGACCGCGCCCGGCCCGCCGAGCATGATCGCGGTGGCCACGCCGACGATGTTCCCCGTCCCCACCCGGGAGGCGGCGGAGATCGCGAAGGCCTGGAAGGACGAGATCTCCCTGCCACCGTCGGGCGCCGTCCCCGGGCTGCTCCGCAGCACCCGGAACATCTCGGGGAGCAGGCGCAGCTGCACGAAACCCGACCGCACCGTGAAGTAGACGGCGAGAACGACCAGGAGCGGGATGAGGAGGTAGCTCCAGAAGAAGTCGTTGACGGTGACGAGAAGGACGTTGAGGACGTTCACGCGTTCCCCTTCAGGCGGCGTGGTGGTCCCGAGTGCGACATCGGGGCTGTCCCGCAACTGTCCACGCCCCCTGCGGTTCCGGGCGATTCGGACACGCGAAGGGGCGGTAAAGGACCGTAATGGGTCACCACCCCCGGGCGGGCCCGTGGCCGCGCGGCGGCGCCCGCCCCGTGGCCGTCCGGGCGCGGCGGCCCTCCCTCCGACCGCCCCGTCCCGGGGCTCGGACCCGCGCGGGGCGCCGCTGTCCGAGAGAGGTGTACAACCCCGGAAAAGGCTCGGGCCCGGCAGGAGATCCTGCCGGGCCCGGGTCCGTTCACACCCTAGTGCTGCGGGGCGGAGTCGTAGCGGTCGGTGCGGGGACGGTCGCCCCGGTAGCCGCCGCCACCGCCGCTGCCGCCCCGGTAGCCGCCGCCACCGCCACTGCGGTCACCGCGGTAGCCGCCGCCGCTGCCGCCCCGGTAGCCGCCGCCACCGCGGTTGTCACCGCGGTAGCCGCCCTCGGAGCGCGGTGCGTACTCGCGGCGCTCGCCGCCGCGGTAGCCGCCGCCCTCGCCGCGGGGGCGCTCGCCCTCACGGAAACCGCCGCCCTCACCGCGGTCGGTGCGGGGACGGTCACCCTGGTAGCCGCCGCCACCGCCGCCGCGGTAGCCGCCGCCACCGCCACTGCGGTCACCGCGGTAGCCGCCGCCCCGGTAGCCGCCGCCACCGCCGCCGTAGCCTCCACGGCGGGGGCCGCCGCGTCCGCGGCGCTCGCGCACGGGCTCCGGCGGCTCGATCCACGGCTCCCAGGAGGGCTCCTTGGCCCCGGTCACCTCGGTGAGCAGCTCGTCGCCCGGGTTGACCAGGTGCTGCTTGGCGTCGACGCCGGCGTCGCTGAGCAGGCGGCGGGCCATGCGGCGCTGGTTGGGCGCGACCAGGGAGACGACCAGGCCGGAGGCGCCGGCGCGGGCCGTGCGGCCTCCGCGGTGCAGGTAGTCCTTGTGCCCGGTGGGCAGGTCGATGTTGACGACCATGTCGATGCCGTCGACGTGGATGCCGCGGGCGGCGACGTCGGTGGCGACCAGCGCCTGGATCTTGCCCTCGCGGAACTTGGCGAGGGTGCGGGTGCGCACGCTCTGCGTCTTGCCGCCGTGCAGGGACGCGCAGGGCACGCCCGCCGCCGCCAGCTGCTCGCTGATGGCGTCGGCGCGGTACTTGCTGCGCACGAACAGGATCGTGCGGCCGTCGCGCGCGGCGATCTGGGTGATGATCTTGTTCTTGTCACGGGGCAGCACCTTGAGTAGGTGGTGCTCCATGGCGGTGACCTGGGAGACCGGCGGGTCCACGGAGTGGGTCTGCGGGTCGTTCATGTACTTGCGGACCAGCTTGTCGACGTCGCCGTCGAGCGTGGCCGAGAACAGCAGCGTCTGGCCGTCGGGGCGCACCTGGTCGAGGAGCTCGCTGACCTGGGGCATGAAGCCCATGTCGCACATCTGGTCGGCCTCGTCCAGCACCGAGACCTCGACGTCGCTCAGGTCGCAGGCGCCCTGGTCGATGAGGTCGCTGAGGCGGCCCGGGGTGGCGACGAGGATCTCGACGCCGCGGCGCAGTTCGTTGATCTGGCGGGTGTAGGAGCTGCCGCCGACGACGTCGCCGACGCGCACGCCCACGATGCGGGAGTAACCGCGAAGGGCGTCGCGCACCTGGTGGGCGAGTTCGCGCGTGGGCACCAGGATCAGGGCCCTGGGGCGGTTGGCGGCGGCGCGGCGCTCTGCGGCGCGCATCAGGACCGGCAGGCCGAAGGCCAGGGTCTTGCCCGATCCGGTACGACCGCAGCCGAGGACGTCGCGGCCCTCGATGGCGTCGGGAATGGTGGCGGCCTGGATCGGGAACGGGGTGGTCACACCGTTCTTGGCCAGCTCGTCGACGATGTCCTGGGGCAGACCCAGGGAGTCGAAAGCGGGCATTACGGCAGTGTCCGTCGTCAAGTGACGTGTACCTTCCTCATCGTTTGGCGGCGTTTCGAGGAAGGCTCCACACGGCCACAGCGGACCCAGCGAAGAAATCACACAAACGCGCCTGATCACACGCGGAAGCGGACCCCTTCGATTCTCGGGGCTCCTGTGCTCGGTGCATCCCACTGAGTGGATACGAGCAACTCTTCTGGCAAGAGTGGCGCCGACGGGGTCGACACGCTCTCCGCGTCTTGTGCGGCCTCGGCGCGCTCGGATGCGCGCGGCATTACTGGACGACCGCTTGCAGAAGCGTACTAGACATCGTCCGGAAACGGGGACGGGATGGGGGTTTTTCACCGGTGATACGGGTCTCCCCCATCCCTCCGGGGGCGGCGCGGCGCCGGCGCGGTGCGGCGCCGGGCCCGCCGGGTCAGCGGTTGTCGGCCGCCATCGTCCCGGCGAGGGCGGTCAGGCGGGCGACCTGCGCGCGGCGTTCGGCCGCGGCCTGCTCCTCGAGCGTGTTGCCCGCGGCCTGCTGGAGGAGGGCCTTGGTGGCGGCGGCCGCCTCGGCGTTCGTGGCGAGCAGCGCGGCGACGACGTCGTCCACGGCCCCGGGGAGTTCGTCGGCGGGCACGACCAGCTCGGCCAGTCCGAGCTCACGGGCCTCCTGGGCGCCGACGCGGCGGGCGGTCAGGCAGATCTCGACGGCGCGGTGGACGCCGACGATGTCCACGAGCGGCTTGGTCCCGGTGAGGTCGGGGACGAGGCCGAGCGCGGGCTCCTTCATGCAGAACTTGGCGTCGTCAGCGAGGATGCGCAGGTCGCAGGAGAGCGCCAGCTGGAAGCCCGCGCCGATGGCGTGGCCCCGGACCGCGGCGACGGTGACCAGGTCGGGGCGGCGCAGCCAGAGGAAGCCCTCCTGGAGGCCGGCGATGTACTCCTCGACGTCGGCCCCGGTAGAGGAGCCGTCGAGGATGCCGCCGACCATGGAGCGCTCGCCGTCCACGCCCTCGGGGGTGAACATGCCGAGGTCGATCCCGGCCGAGAAGATGTCGCCCTCGCCGGCGATCACCACGATTCGGACATCGGCCGGGAGGGTGTGGCCGATGTGGGCCAACGTGGTCCAGGTGCGCCCGGTCATCGCGTTGCGCCGCTCGGGGCGGCTGATGGTGATGCGGGCGACCGGCCCCTCCACGGCCAGTCCGAGCCCGGCCCGGGTCAGCTCCGCTTCCGTGGGCAGCCGCCCGGGCCCGTTCGACGCCTGTGCCATGGGGTTCCTCCGTCGTGCTCGGTGTCACCCTCGATATTACCCATCGGTAACCACCGGTCGCGCGGGCGGGGCCTCAGGCCTTGCGGGTCGCCCCGCCCCGGCCGCGCAGCTCGGCCCCGGCCTCGCTGAGCAGCCGGTGGACGAAACCGTAGGAACGCCCGGTGGCGGCCGCCAGCATGCGGATGCTCTCCCCCGAGTCGTAGCGCCGCTTGAGCTGGGCCGCGAGCTCGGAGCGGTCCGTTCCCGCCACGCGGGTGCCCTTCCTCAGCGCATCGTCCACAGTCCACTCCTCCGGGTCGTCCGGTCAACGCTTCTGGAATCCCTGCCATGATCCGGCATCGCGCTCACGCCCCGCCACATTCGCCGCGCGCCGCGCCGGGCGCCCCCTTCCCTGCCCGGGTTTCGGAGCGCCGCAAACGTCGTCCGAAAAGGACGGAGGTGAACCTCCCAGCATGCTGGGCGTCCACCTCCGCCGCCGGGGCCCTCGCGGCCCCCGGCTCACGCCAGCGAGATCAGGTCCTCGAAATCGGCGTTCCACACGTCCTCGACGCCGTCGGGCAGCAGGATGACGCGCTCGGGCTGGAGGGCGTCGACCGCGCCCTCGTCGTGTGTCACCAGCACGATCGCGCCCTTGTAGTTGCGCAGGGCCGCCAGGATCTCCTCGCGGCTGGCCGGGTCCAGGTTGTTGGTGGGCTCGTCGAGCAGGAGCACGTTGGCGCTGGAGACGACCAGCGTGGCCAGGGCCAGCCTGGTCTTCTCGCCTCCGGAGAGCACGCCCGCCGGCTTGTCGACGTCGTCGCCGGTGAACAGGAACGAGCCCAGCGTGCGGCGCGCCTCCACCTCCGGGAGTTCCGGGGCCGCGCTCATCATGTTCTCCAGCACGCTGCGGCCCACGTCCAGGGTCTCGTGCTCCTGGGCGTAGTAGCCGAGCTTGAGCCCGTGCCCCGGGACCACGGCCCCCCGGTCGGGCTCCTCGACGCCGCCGAGCAGCCGCAGCAGCGTGGTCTTGCCGGCGCCGTTGAGCCCCAGGATCACCACGCGGCTGCCCCGGTCGATCGCCAGGTCCACGCCGGTGAAGATCTCCAGCGAGCCGTAGGACTTGGACAGCCCCTCCGCCATCAGCGGCGTGCGGCCGCTGGGAGCCGGGTCGGGGAAGCGCAGCTTGGCGACCTTGTCGGACTTGCGGACGCCCTGCACGCCGTCGAGGAGCCGGTCGGCCCGGTTGAGCATCTGCTGGGCGGCGCGCGCCTTGGAGGCCTTGGCCCGGAACTTGTCCGCCTGCTTGCGCAGGGTGTCGGCCTGCTTCTCGGCGTTGGCCAGCTCGCGCCTGCGCCGCCGCTCGTCGGCCTCGCGCTGCTCCAGGTACAGCTTCCAGCCCATGTTGTAGATGTCGATGACGCTGCGGTTGGCGTCGAGGTAGAACACCTTGTTCACCACGTGCTCGACCAGGTCCACGTCGTGGCTGATCACGATGAGCCCGCCCTGGTGCGACTTGAGGAAGTCGCGCAGCCAGACGATGGAGTCGGCGTCCAGGTGGTTGGTGGGCTCGTCCAGCAGCAGCGTGTCCGCTCCGCTGAACAGGATCCGCGCCAGCTCGATACGTCGGCGCTGACCGCCGGAGAGGGTGTGCAGGGGCTGGGAGAGCACCTTGTCGGGCAGGCCCAGGCTGGAGGCGATGGCGGCGGCCTCGGACTCGGCGGCGTACCCGCCCAGCACGTGCAGGCGCTCCTCCCACCGGGAGTAGGCGCGCACACCCTTGTTCCGGGTCTTGGTGTCGGTGCTGGCCATCTTCTTCTCGGCCTCGCGCATACCGCGCAGGGCCTCGTCGATCCCGCGCGCGGACAGCACGCGGTCGCGGGCGATGACGTCGGGGTCGTCGGTGCGGGGGTCCTGCGGCAGGTAGCCGATGGTGCCGGAGGAGGTGACCGTGCCGCCGGTGGGCAGGCCCTCGCCCGCCAGCACCTTGGTCATGGTCGTCTTGCCCGCACCGTTGCGGCCGACCAGTCCGATCCGGTCCCCGGCGGCGACGCGGAAGGTGGTCGGCTCCAACAGGAGTCGAGGACCGACACGCAGTTCGAGGTCGGTGGCGATCAGCATGGTGGGGCTTCCTACGAGGTGGTGGGACGGTTCGGTACGGCCGGACACGCACCCGCGGTGCACGGGAGCGGCGGCTCCTCCGCGTGGGTGGGGGGTGGTGGCCTTCGGGCCGACCGACCCAGCCTAACGGCACGGGCGGGGGGTGCGGCGATCCGTTTTCCGGGAGGCCCCCGGACACGGCCGCGCCCCCGCCACCCGGTCAACGGGTGCGGGGGCGCGCCGCATTCCCCGCGGCCGGGCGGCGCCGGTCACCCCGTCGCACGCCCCGCCGCTCCTGAGGGGCCCTATTCCTCCTCGGGAGCGGGGTGCGCGCCCTCGGGCTCCTTGTCCTTGGGGACCTTGGCCACGACGACCGCCGCCGCGACGGGCGGCTCCCCCCCGGTTCCCTCCGGGGACTCCTCGTCGGAGTCCCCGGGCTTGCCCGGCGGGCGGTTGCGCAGCAGGGCCGCCAGGACGGCGGCCACCGGCGTGGCCAGGAACATGCCGGGGACGCCCCCGACCACGGCGCCGACGGAGATCGCGATCAGCACGACGGGCGAGGGAAGGTCGAGCGAGGCCCCGTAGATGCGCGGCGCGAAGACGTTGCTCTCCAGCTGCTGCACGAGGATCACCGCGCCGACGACGACGAGCGCGACGATCCAGCCCTCGGTGACGAACGCGACCAGGGCGGCGAGCAGCCCGGTCAGGAAGGCGCCGATGATCGGCAGGAAGGCGCCGACGAAGGTCAGCACGATCAGCGGGATGGCCAGGTTGATGTCGATCAGGAAGACCAGGGCGATGCCGATGCCGACGGCGTCGAAGAAGCCGACCGCGGCCACACCGCGCACGTACCGTCCCATGACGCCGTAGGCGACGTCCCCCGCGTGGCGCAGGCCCGGACGGGACCGCGGCGGGAACAGGGTGAGGAACCAGTCCATGAGCTGGTCGCCCGAGTGCACGAAGTACACGGTCAGGGCGATGATCAGGACGATGCCGACGAGAACCGAGATGACGGCCGCGCCCGCGGTCCAGGCGCCGCTGAGCAGCTGGTCCTGGTTCTCGCTGATCATGGCCTGGATCTGCACCCAGGCGTCGTCGATCATGTCGGTGAACAGCGCCGGGTCGAGCCCGAAGGGCACCTGGATGTCCTGGAGTTCGCTGACCGCGCTGGTAACGCTGTCGACCAGGGGGCCGAACCCCTGCACGGCGGGCGTGACGATCATCGAGATGACGCCGCCGAACACGATGAGCCCGACGAGGATCGAGATCGTCGTCGACGTGCCCCGGCCCAGGCCCTTGCGGCGCAGCAGGTTGGCGAGCGGCATGAGCAGGGCGGTGATGAACACCGCGAGGATCATCGGCAGGGTGACGACCGACAGGTAGACGAGCCCGTAGAGGAGCAGCCCGGCGACGACGCCGATGAGGAGGAAGCGCCAGGCGACGTCGCTGACCGACTTCAGGATGTCCCCCGCGCCCACGTCGTCCTGTTCGGCCGGCCCCTGGTCCGGGGACTGGGGTTCGGGCTCGGAGTGCTCCTTCTGAGCCTCCAACTGGGCGAGGCGCTCGGCTCGCGCCCTGCGGGCGGTGAGCCATTTGTTCAGGAGCGCCCACACTCCCGGCCGTTGGGCTTGCACATGGACTCCATTCTCGGGGTGCTGCGTGGTGCCCGCACGGGAGGCGACGGACACGCGGGGGCGGTACCGGGGGGATGCGCGGACGAGGGTCCTGGTTCTCCCGTGTCCGTCGGGAACTCAACGGCGTCAGAACTGCCAGGGTTCCCTGGGACGGCCACTGTGCACGATCTCGTTGCCGAACGGCGCGAGCGCCACGGGGATCATCTTCAGCGAGGCCCACGCCATCGGAATCCCGATGATAGTGACGGCGAGGCCGATCGCGGTGGCGATATGGCCGAGCGTCAGCCACCAGCCCGCGACGATCAGCCAGATGACGTTGAGGAAGGTGCTGCCGCCGCCCGACCCCTGCCTGCGCACCAGTTCGCGGCCGAAGGGCCAGATCGCGTAGCTGGCCATGCGGAAGGAGGCGATCCCGAACGGGATGGTGACGATCAGGATGCAGCAGATGACTCCGGCGATCACGTAGCCGACTGCCAGCCAGAAGCCGGCGACGAAGAGCCAGATGACGTTCAGGATGAGCCGCAAGAGGGCCACGGTGTTTCGTCTCCTTCGATCGGGTCCCGGTCGCGGGTGCGCGACCTCCTGGGGGAAGAGTCCCCGCACCCGTTGCTTTCTACCGTCTGGGACGCCGCCGCACCACGAGCCGTTCCGGGCGGTTCCCCTGGTCCTTCCCCTAGGGGCGGGGGGACGGGGCCGCGGGGCCTCCCGGCACGGGTGCGGGACGGCGCGTCGCGCGGGGACGGGGAGGACCGGGGAAGGGGTCGATCCGGTTCACCGGGGGTCGCCGGCGGGCGTGGCGCCCCCCGGCTGGTGCGACGCAGCGTGAGGACATACGGTCACGCCATATCTCGGAGCTCCAAGCAGACCACAATGTGATCGGCGCATCAGGAGAACCCCCTAGGCAGGAGGGACATCGCACCATACGATGTGCTGTGTCCTGCTTAAGACCGTAGATCTTGTGATTTACGACAAACTCGGACAAACGACCGAAGACCGGTCAGTAGACATCAGGTTTCGGTAACGGTTGGGCGAGTAATTTCCCCACCCCCCGTGCAGGATCGGGAGTGGGGATGGCATGATTACGTACCGGCTCGGACGGAGGCCGTCACCGCCTCCGCAGCCGTTCGCGTGAGAGCACTCCGTCAGCAGCACATCCTGCCGCGTGGTCTGTGCTTCTCGTGGTCTCAGCCACACCGGGGAACATCGTCTGCACCGTCCGGCGTTTGCGTCGTGCGGGGTGGCTCACGCCGCATGACCAATCTTTTGGTGACTGAAGCTTTTTCCGACAGCTTACTAGTGATTTCAGTAGAGGTGGTTCAAGCATGTCTCAGGTACGTCGGCAGGCCGCGCTGCGCCCCCGCCCGAGCTGGGGGTGGCAGGATGCCGCCGCGTGCCGGGGCGAGGACCTTGTGCTCTTCTTCGGCCCGGACGGCGAACGCCAGCCGGAGCGGGAGATCAGGGAGCGCAAGGCCAAGGAGATCTGTGCGGCCTGCCCTGTGCGAACCGACTGCCTGGACTACGCGATCTCGCGTCCGGAGAAGTACGGTACCTGGGGCGGTCTGAACGAGGACGAGCGCGCCTCCGAGCGCCGTCGCCGTATGCGCCGCGCCAACGCTGCCTGACCGAGGTCCACGGACCACGGCACAGCGGATCTCCCCCGGTGGCCCCGGCCCCCGATCAACCCGCGGCGCCCCGACGAGCAACGTCGAGGGCGCCGCGGGTTTTCTCGTGCCCGGCGGGGACGCGGTCCGCGGGCCGGAGCCGCGGCCGGGTCACCCCTCCCGGCCCCCGATGTGGCGGTCGAACCAGTCCAGGGCCTCCACCGCGACCTGTCTCCACTCCTGCGCGCCGGGGAGCAGCTGTTCGACGCCCGGCACGACCCGCAGGTCGGTCGTCCCGCCCATCCGGCCCCGGGCCCACTCCCCCAGTTCGCGGACGAAGGAGTCCCCGCTCTCCAGCAGGACCAGGACCGGGGCCCGCACGTCCGACAGGTGCGGCTCGGCCAGGTCGATCCGCCCGCCGTGGACCACCACGGCGGCCACCTCCCGGGGGCGCTCCGCCGCGGTGACCAGCGCCGCCGGCGCCGCGCTCCCCGACCCCAGCACGCCCAGGGGCCGGTCCGCCGCGTCGGTCGCGCTGCGGAGCCAGCCGACGGCCGCGCCCAGCCGCTCGCCCAGCGCACCGGCGTCGGCGTCCGCCGGACCCGACGCCTGCTCCTCCGCGGTCAGCAGGTCTAGGACCAGGGTCGCGTACCCGGCCCGCTGCAGGGCCGACGAGACCACCCTCCGGCGCGGGTCCGACCTCCCCTCCCCCGCGGCCAGGACCACCGCGCCGCGCAGGGCGGGGGGCACGGTGAGATCGCCGTCGAGGTAGACCCGGCCGGCGCGCACCCGCACGCCGCGGGCCTCCTCCCCCGGGGGACGGACGCGTCCGTGCTCGTCGAGGATCGCGGTGACGTTCCCGTCGGAGAGCTGGCCGAAGTCGCGGTACCACTCGCCCACCGAGTGGAAGTTGTCCGGCGCGCCGAGCACGACCATCTCGTCGACGTCCTCCCGCAGCGCCTCGACCGCCTCGGGCGCCGCGACCGGCACGGCCAGGATCAGCCGGGACGGTCCGGCCCGGCGCACCATCCGCAGCGCGGCGCGGGCGGTGCCGCCCGTCGCGACCCCGTCGTCCACGACCACGCAGTCGCGCCCGGCGATGCGCGGCGCCGAGCGCTCGCCCCGGTAGACCCGGCGGCGGCGGTCGAGCTCGTCGCGCTCGGCCGCGACGGTCTCGGAGAGGGCCTGGCGGGGCACCCGCATCCGCGCCAGGGCGCGGTCGTCGAAGAACACCTGCCCGTTCTCGGCGATGGCCCCCACCCCCGTCTCCGGCCGGCCGGGCAGCCCGATCTTGCGGACCATGAGAACGTCGAAGTCGGCGTCGAGCCGCCGGGCGAGCTCCGCCCCGACCGGGACCCCGCCGCGCGGCAGGGCCAGGACGAGGGGGTCGTCGACCACGAGGGGGCGCACCCGCTCTGCGAGGCGGCGCCCCGCCTCGGACCGGTCGGCGAAGGGCAGTGAAACGGGAACCGGGTTCATGTCCTCACCGGCACCGGGACCGGGGCCCCGGCACCGCTCCTCTCGGCTGTGTGGATGAGCCGCTGGAAAGTGCTACCGGCATACCCCCCGACCCCGCGGTCCCAACCCCGGCACCGGGCAAAAACCGTATGGCTCAGGTCCGCCGGAACCCGCTCCTGAGCACCCCCATCAGCAGCTCGTCGTGGCGGCGCCCCTCCCAGAGCAGCGAGTCGCGCATCCGCCCCTCGACGGAGAAGCCGCAGGAGCGGTAGACGGCGATGGCACGCATGTTGAAGGCGTAGACGTGGAGCCACACCCGGTGCAGCCCGATGCGCTCGAAGGCGTACTCCAGGACGAGCTGTGTGGCCTCCCGGCCCAGGCCCTGGCCGGTGAACTCGATGGCGGACAGGGCGATGCGGTAGCCGGCGCTCTCGTTCTCCGCGGCCACGGCGTAGACGGACAGCTCTCCCAGGTAGCGCCCGTCCCCGGGCGCGAGGATGGCCAGGTCCAGCCGGTCGGTGCTGCCCGCCCGGGTCGCACACCACTCCCTGGCCTCCGCGTAGGTGAGGTGGCGGTGGGTGCCGGTGAGTCTGCGGACCTCCTCGTCGAGGCCTGCGGTGAAGTAGGCGTCGGTGTGCTCCGGCCCCAGGGGCACCAGATGGACGCGTTCCCCGGTGAGAGTGGGTTTTTCTCGCAGCGCGCTCGTGTTGATCATGGGATCTTCCGGTTCCGTCCGGGCCCGCGTGTGGCGGTTCCCGGCGTGGGGGAGACGGCGGACGGCAGGCTGGGGCCCCGCGCGGGAGCGGGCCCCGGGGCGGGCCGGGTCAGGGCCCCGGGTCTCGGGTTGGCCGAGCGGTCCGGGTCGGAAGCCTCTCGGATACGGAGCGGACCCCCTATGTAAATCGGGTCCGCGTCCTATGGCAAGCCCGCCCGACGCGGTGGCCGAAAACGTCTGTCGTCCCATGAGCGGACTGGATAGCATCTGCGCGCACGGAACCGTCCACGTGGGAGCCGCCTTGAGCACGTCCGCCGAGAAGACCGCAGCACCGCCCCCGGAGGCCCGCCGGGCCCGGGTCGCGGTCTCCACCCTCTTCTTCGTCAACGGATTCACCTATACCAACGCGGTGCCGTGGCTGCCGGTGATCAAGGACCGGCTGGAGCTGAGCAACGCCGAACTGGGCCTGGCGATCGCGGCCATGCCCACCGGGGCGATCCTCACCGGCATGCTGGCGGGGCCGCTGATCCACTGGTTCGGCAGCGGCCGGGCGGCCGTCGGGACCAGCCTGGTCTCCCTGGGAGCGCTTCCATTCATCGCCCTGGCGCAGAACTGGTGGATGCTGGCGGCCGCGCTCTTCGTCCTGGGCAGCGCGGACGCCTGGACCGACTCCGCGCAGAACTCGCACGGGCTGCGCGTCCAGCGGCGCTACCGGCGCAGCATCATCAACACCTTCCACGCGGTGTGGAGCCTGGCGGCGGTCGCGGGAGGACTGCTGGGCGCGGCGATGGCCGGACTCGGGGTGCCGCTCCTGTGGCACCTCGGCGCCGTTTCCGCCGTGCTGCTGGTGGTGAACCTCGTGGTGAGCCAGATGCTGCTGCCCGGACCGGACAGCAGTGAGCGCGAGGACGGGACCAGCGGCGAGGACGGGCGCCGGCTGCGCGTCCCCGGCCGCGCGCTGGTCCTCCTGGTCGGGCTCGGCGTGCTGCTGATGTTCGCCGGGGGCATCGAGGACTCGGCCGCGTCCTGGGGCGCGGTGTACATGACCTCGGAGCTGGACGCGTCGCTGTTCCTCGCCGCACTGCCGTTCGTGGCCTGCCAGGCGATGATGACGCTGGGAAGGCTCGCCGGCGACCGGGTGACCGACCGGTTCGGCGCGGTGGCGGTGGGACGCGCCAGCGGGCTGCTTGCGGGTGGAGGGATCGCGTTCGCCCTGCTCCTCCCCCACCCCGTGACCACCGTGATCGGTTTCGGCGTGATGGGCCTGGGCGTGGCCACGCTGTTCCCGCTCACCCTGGCCGCGGCCGGGAACGTGCCGGGGGTGCGCACCGGCGACGGCGTGACCGTCGTCGGCTGGCTGGGACGCGCGGGGTTCCTCGGGTTCCCGCCCCTGATCGGCCTCCTGGCCGACTCGTTCAGCCTGGGGGCGGCCCTGTGGGTGATCTCCGGTGCGGGCGTCACCGCGTTCCTGCTGGCGGCGGCACTGCGTCCGCGCGGGTGAGCGAGCCGTGTGCCGGGGCGGGGAGCGCCCCCGCCCCGGCACACGGGCAGGGCCCCCGGTCGTGGGACACGACCGGGGGCCCTGGTGCGTCCACGGTCGGGACCGTGGGACGCGGGTACCGCTAAGCGACCGGGGACGGGCGCCGCGCACCGGCCCACAGGGCCAGAACGCCGATACCCGTCACGACGGCGCCACCGAGCACGAAGCCCTGCATGTCGACGCCGGTCTGGGCGAGGGTCTCGTCGGCGCCGCTGTTGACGGGAGCCGGGGCCTCGGGCGTGGTGGTACCACCGGGGGTGGTGCCGCCGGGGGCCTGGCTCTCGTCGCCGTCGTCGTCACCGGGGTCGGTGCCCTCGCCCGGGTCCGGGTCGGGGCCCGGGTCGGGGTCGGGATCCGGGTCCGGGTCGGGATCCGGGTCGGGGTCCGGGTCCGGATCGGGGTCAGGATCCGGGTCGGGGTCGGGGTCGGGGTCGGGATCCGGGTCCGGGTCCGGATCCGGGTCGGGTCCGGGCGTCTCACCGTCTCCGGGGTCCTCGCCGTCACCCGGGTCACCGGGGTCCGGGTCGACCGGCGGGTCGGGGTTGCCCGGGTTCTCACCATCGCCCGGGTTCTCCGGGGAAGGGGGGAAGTCGGCCGGGAACAGGTCCGGCACAGTGATCGGCGCGTCCTCCAGGACGACCTCGTCGAGGACGGGGAGGACAGGGGACTCGACCGTTGCCTCGGTCACCGCGGGGGCGACGTCGGGGGTGGTCTCGTCACCGGTCACGGCGAACGCCGGGCTGACGGAGAAACCGGCCATGAACAGACCGGCCGCAGTCACGGTCAGAACGCGCTTCTTGGGGGACATCCCACTCCTTTCTCTTCTCTGCGAGTGATCTGCTCAGGGGGAGAGATCTACTCAGGGGGGATGGCATAGAGGTGGTCGTCGTGGACCACCACGGCCCGCTCACCGAGCAGGCCGTTGGGCTGGACCGAGCCTTCGGGGGCCTCGGACGGCTCTCCGGAGGCGTCGACGGCGACGAGTGCGCCGTCGAGCCGGCCGAAGACCCGTGCGCCGACCGCGATCTCGGGGATGAGACCGGGGACCACCGCGGACTCGCCGGTCGCCGGGTCCAGGACCATGGGCCCGTAGGCGACCACGTCGGTCCCGACGGGGCCGGAGCGGTGGCGGACGTCCTCCAGGAGGGCGGGGTCGACGGCAGCGGTACCGATCACGCTGCCGTCCTCGCTGTCGTGGAAGGCCAGGATCGTCTCGTCGCCCTCGCGGGGCTCCCAGCGCACGATGACGTAGTCGCGCAGGGCGGTGACGACCGACTCCATCTCACCGGCCTCGTCCGGGCGCTCGGCGTTGACCTCGACCGGGTCGCCGTCCGGGGAGACCCACGTCCAGGGCCCGCTGAGGACGGCGGCGAGGACGTTCTCCCCCTCGGCCAGCATCGGGGCTGCGCTCCCGGGGACCTCCACGGGCTCCAGCGCGTCCGCGACCGGGACGTAGGCCTCCTCCTCGCTGCGCACGAGCACCGAACTGCCCACGTACTGGGCGGAGGCGTTCTCCGGGATCGGGATGTCGACGGGCTCCCCGCCGTCCGCGGGCCAGAACCAGAGGGTTCCCGCCGTCTCCGCCACGATCGCGGGCCCGCCCCCGTACTCCACGAACCTGGGCGAGCCCAGGAGTTCGCCGGAGCCCATCGGCAGGTCGGCCGCCCAGAGGCGTGAGCCGTCGGCGTCGAACAGGTTGAGCCGGTCCTCGGGGTCGACGTAGGCGAGGAGCTCGCCGTCGCGGCTGACCCCGGGCTGGCTCCCCGTGGCGAGCGCCTCGCTGAAGTCGACGGTCTCGGAGAAGTGGGGCGGCGCGGGGTGGTTGAGGGTGACGTCGTCGGCCGCCTGCTCCGCGGGGTCGGCGCCGCCGCCAGGGAGGAAGCGCATCACGACCACGCCCGCGCCCACGAGCAGGACGAGTGCCAGGGCCGCGGCCCCGGCGATGAGCAGGCCGCGCCTGCGCCCGGAGCCCGCGGGCCGGACCGGACTCGCGGAAGGCGTGGGAGTCGCGGGGGCCGCGGGCGGGGGCGGGACCGGGGCGGCGACGGGCGCGGGAGGCTCGGCGGCCTGGACCACCCCGTCGGGCGTGGCGACCAGGCGCCAGACGCCGTTGGCGTCACGGGCGTCGACCAGGACCGGCTGCCCGATTCTGGCGGCATAGCCGGTGGCGACGTCCAGGGCCGCGCGCCGGGTCTCCTTCGGGGCGCGGCCGGTGACGACCTGGCGCTGCCCCTCGATGACGATCTCGGCGCTGTGTTCGTCGGGCGCGATGACGATGACGGCGGTGGGCCGGGACTGCCCCGGTCGGGACGCCCGGCTCATGGTGCCTCCGAAGGCATGGGAAACGTGGACCTGTTCGTGTACGGGTTACGGGAGACCTCGGTCAGCGGTGACGGTAGGTCGCGGCCTGGGTGGTCACCAAGCGGTGGTGCCGGCACACGCGTAGTCGATGCTGCTGGAGATGATACTGATGGTCGTCCTCCGGACCTATTCCGGCCATGGGCCGGTGGACCCGGTATCCGCTGCGAAACTTCCGACAGTGTTTCCGTTGTCCCTCCCCCGACCTGCAAGATCACCCCGGCACGGGATGCGGACCGGACGTTCCGCGCTGTCCCGCCCCTGTTGTGGACCCTCCGACCCGTCGTGAGGTTCACACCGAAAATGGCCGGATCCGGCCAGGGTCCCGCGGTTCGATCCGCCCCGGAGCGCGCACGGCCCCCGGCCGACCACGGCCGGCGCGGTTCCGGGACCGCGCGTCGGCCCCGCCGGGGCGGTGTACCGGTCAACCGGGGAGCCTGAAGAGCCTGATGTACTCCTGGGGCCGGTTCCGCTGGTCGGCGGCCGCGGTGGCGGCCGTTCCCCCCGGTTCGCCCACGAGGTGGACGGGGACGCCCGGGACCGCCGCGAAGGACACCGGGACACTGGAGAACCCGGCGTACGCGCACCGGACGCTGTGCGGTCCCGGGGGAAGGCCCACGACGAGGCTCTCCCCAGGAGCCACCGTCCCCACCCTGTCGCCGTCCACGTGGATCCGATAGTCGACGAGCATGTCCCGCATGCCCGCATGCGGCCGGTGGACCACCACCGGCACCCACCCCCGCGGCACCTGTCCCGGGCTGCGCAGGCCGATCACCTTCGGCCCGGTGAGCACCGGTTCCGCCGCGGCCTCCAGCCGCGCCGCACGCTCCCTCCTCAGGTGGACCCAGGCCAGGACGGCGGACCCGCAGGAGACCGCCAGCAGGGGCATCATCGTCCAGGCGGAGTTGAAGACGACGAACGCCAGGGCGAGCAGGGTGAGGGGGACGGAGGTGACGAGGTTGAACCGGGTCGTCACGGAGAAGAAATGCTCTCCCCCCGCCCAGCGGATCCTCTCCGAGGACGTCATCTCCGTGTGGGCGACCGTCGTGCAGCAGGCGGCGGCCCACCCGAGGAACAGGGCGAGGAAGATCCCGGCCGCCACCGGCACGGGATTCCCCGTGAACCGCACCACCGGGAGGATCACGAAGCAGGCCAGAGGGCCTGCGCTCGCACAGGCGGCGAGCAGGGGCGACGCCCTCATCCGCCGTACCCCCGCTCAGGGGCGGCGACACGGGGCCGGGGGCCGGCGGGGGACGGGGGGACGGTCATGGGGGTGACCTCTCGTGGTGCGGCGTCCGGACCCGGGGCCGCGGGGCCGCGGCCCTCCTCCCGGACGGTTTCCGCGACGGTACCGGGGCGGAGCGACCTTCGGCGAGTCGGCGGGCCTCAGCGGCCGTTGCCCTCCAC
Organism: Nocardiopsis tropica; assembly: GCF_042660575.1. Taxonomy (NCBI): domain Bacteria; kingdom Bacillati; phylum Actinomycetota; class Actinomycetes; order Streptosporangiales; family Nocardiopsidaceae; genus Nocardiopsis; species Nocardiopsis tropica. Next base: position 18,598 of record NZ_JBHSUF010000020.1, on the reverse strand, counting down.
GATCGTGTCGATGACCGCCTGCTCACGCCGCTGGACGAGGCGGTCCGCCCGCTCGAACCGGCGGTTCGCGAGCTCGGCCCTGGCCGCGGCGGTGCGGACGGTCGGCCACATGGCGTCGATCTCGGAGTTGAACGAGGACCCGACCAGGACGGCGACGGCCATCACGTACAGCCAGGCCAGGATGGCGATCGGCGCCGCCAGCGAACCGTAGATGCTCACCTGGCCCAGGGAGGCGTCCAGGTAGGCGCGCAGGGCGGCCGACCCGCCGATCAGCACCAGCGTGGCCAGCAGCGCGCCGGGCAGGTGGCGCCACAGCGGGGTGCGCACCGGCACGCTCAGCGCGTACAGCAGCGTGACCGCCGCGATGGCGAGCAGCACCACGGTCGGCCAGTAGAGGAGGTTGAGGCGCCCCACGGTGATGGGCAGGAGCGCGTGCACGATGTCGGGCCCGGCCACCAGGACCGGCAGGACCAGGACCGCGAACAGCAGCCCCCCGAGGTAGGCGACGAACGCGAGGACCCTCTGGCGTATCCAGCCCCGCAGCTCGTCCAGCCCGTAGGAGATGGTGATGGAGCGGATGAAGACGTTCATCGCCCGCGACCCCGACCACAGCGACACCGCGAACGTCACCGAGAGGAGCCCGCCCTGGGCGCCGCCGAGGAAGTCGTCGACGAGCGGCCTGACGACGCTGTCCACCGTGCCCGGGGTGAGCACACGCGCGGCCAGGTCCAGGATCCAGACCCGGATCTCCTCCACGATGTCGTCGCCCAGCACGGCGGCCAGCGGCCCCAGCGCCCCCAGCAGGCACAGCAGGAGCGCGGGCAGCGAGATGAGGGTGAAGAACGCCGACTCGGCCGCGAGGCCGACCACCCGGTCCCGGGCGAACGCCCGCACGGTGCGCAGGACGAGCAGCATTCCGCCGTGCGCGCGGGGGTGCCGTCTCAGCCATGCGTCGACGGCGTGCCACAGCGCCTCCCAGAATCCCACCACGGGGAGAACGTTAGTGGGCACAGGCCCCACCGGGCGACGCGGTGAGTGACGTGACTCACGTCGGGGGCCTTTCGGCGCGTCTGGACAAAGTCCGGAAGCCCGTGACATTCTCATTGCATGATCGCTGCCCTGGACCCCATGCTCTGCGTGCGCCGCCACGTGGACTTTCTTCGGGTCCGCAGTGCCATCTGTTGCAGCGTCGGTTAATCTCGCCGCCTTTTGACGCACCCCAGGGGTGCGCGCGGCCCCGGCGCTCTCCCCCTTCTTCGCTTCCCCACACGCGGATCCCACCCGTGACGCCCGACACGACGACGTGCGGCGCCCACGGGCCGGCGGTGCGGGCGCCGGGACTGTGAGCACCCCGCGACCCCATCGGAGACACCCGCGATGCCTCCCTCTTCCGCGCAGCCCGGCAGGACAGCGACCGCGGCCACGCCGCGACGCCGCCGTGGCGAGGGCCAGTGGGCCCTCGGCTACCGCGAGCCGCTGAACAAGAACGAGGAGAACAAGAAGAACGACGACGGGCTCAACGTCCGCGATCGGATCATCAACATCTACTCCAAGCGCGGGTTCGACTCGATCGACCCGGCCGACCTGCGGGGGCGTTTCCGCTGGTTCGGGCTGTACACGCAGCGGGCACCGGGCATCGACGGCGGCAAGACCGCCGTCCTGGAGCCGGAGGAGCTGGACGACAGCTACTTCATGCTGCGCGTGCGGATCGACGGCGGCCAGCTCTCCGCGGCGCAGCTGCGCGCCATCGGCGAGATCTCCCGCGACCACGGCAGGGACACCGCCGACATCACCGACCGCCAGAACGTCCAGTTCCACTGGATCCGGGTCGAGGACGTGCCCGCGATCTGGGAGAAGCTGGAGTCGGTCGGCCTCTCCACCACGGAGGCCTGCGGCGACACCCCCCGTGTGATCATGGGCTGTCCGCTGGCGGGCGTCGCCGAGCACGAGGTCATCGACCCCACACCGCAGATCCGCCAGATCTACGACGAGCACATCGGCAGCCCGCTGTACTCCAACCTGCCCCGCAAGTTCAAGACCTCGCTGTCGGGGTGCAGCTCCCACTGCGTCAACCACGAGATCAACGACATCGCGTTCGTGGGCGTGCGCGACGGGGCGGGCGAGGCCGGCTACGACCTCTTCGTCGGCGGCGGCCTGTCCACCAACCCGATGTTCGCCCAGCGCCTCGGGGCGTTCGTCCGCCCCGACCAGGTCAGCGAGGTGTGGGCGGGCGTCTGCTCGATCTTCCGCGACTACGGCTACCGGCGCCTGCGCACCCGCGCCCGGATCAAGTTCCTCATCAAGGACTGGGGCGCGGAGAAGTTCCGCCAGGTGCTGGAGGAGGAGTACCTGGGGTACGCGCTCCCGGACGGCCCCGCCCCGGAGCTGGACCCCGGGCTGGAGCGCGACCACGTGGGCGTGCACCGCCAGAACGACGGGCGGTTCTACGTCGGTTTCGCACCCAGGGTGGGGCGGGTCTCCGGCACCTCCCTGCTGCGCATCGCCGAGATCGCCGAGGAGCACGGTTCGGACCGCATCCGCACGACCGCCGACCAGAAGCTGGTGATCCTGGACGTCGAGGAGGAGCGGATCGACTCGATCCGCGCCGCCCTGGGCGCGGAGGACCTCCAGGTCGAGCCGAGCGTGTTCCGGCGCCAGACGATGGCGTGCACCGGCATCGAGTTCTGCAAGCTCGCGATCGTGGAGACCAAGGCCCGCGCCTCGACCCTGATCGACGAGCTCGAGAAACGGCTGCCGGACTTCGGCGAGCCCCTGACCATCAACCTCAACGGCTGCCCCAACTCGTGCGCCCGCATCCAGGTGGCCGACATCGGCCTCAAGGGCCAGCTGGTGATGAACGCCGACGGCGAGCAGGTGGAGGGCTACCAGATCCACCTGGGCGGCGGCATGGGCATGACCCGGTCCTTCGGCAAGAAGATCCGCGGCCTGAAGACCACCGCCGACGACCTGCCCGACTACGTCGAGCGGGTGCTGCGCCGGTTCCAGGACCAGAAGAAGGACGGTGAGTCCTTCGCGTCCTGGGTCGGCCGGGCGGACGACGCCGACCTGAAGTAGCGACCGGAGCGGCCCGGCCGGGGCGGGCTCCCGCCCCGCGGGCCGCCCCGGCCGTGCCCGAGCAGGACCCGTGGAACACGACGAAGGAAGAGGTGCGCCATGTCCGAGAGGGCCGCGCCCCACTACTGCCCCTACTGCGGTGACGAGGACCTGGTTCCGGAGGAGGGAGCCGCCGTCAAGGGCGAGGGCTACCCCTGGGCCTGCCTGTCCTGCGCCCGCGTGTTCCGCGTCAAGTACGTCGGGTTGCGCTCCGCGTCGTTCTCCGGCGCGGACGCCCCCTCCAGACCGACGGAAGGGAACTCATGAACTCCACCATCACCGCCGCGGGCGGCCCCGAGCTCGCCGTGCGCGCCGCGCGCGAGCTGGAGGAGGCCTCCGCCCAGGAGATCATCGCCTGGGCCGCGGAGACCTTCGGGGACCAGCTCTGCATGACCTCGTCCATGGCGGACGCGCTCATGGTCGACCTGGCCTCGAAGGCCGCGCCCGGCATCGACGTGATCTTCCTGGACACCGGGTACCACTTCCCCGAGACCCTGGGCACCCGCGACGCCGTCTCCTCCGTGTACGACATCAACCTGATCAACGTCGAACCCGTCCGCACGGTGGCCGAGCAGGACCTGGCCCTGGGGCCGCGCCTGCACGGCCGCGACCCCGGTATCTGCTGCCACCTGCGCAAGGTGGAACCCCTCCAGCGGGCGCTGGCGCCCTACGCCGCCTGGTTGACCGGCCTGCGCCGCGAGGACTCGGTGACCCGCCGCGACACCCCCGTCGTGCAGTGGGACAAGCGGCGCCGGATGACCAAGGTGAACCCGATCGCCCGCTGGACCCAGGAGGAGGTCGACTCCTACATGGCCGAGAACGGGGTGATGGTGAACCCCCTCCAGTACGACGGCTACCCCTCGATCGGCTGCGAGCCGTGCACGCGGCGCGTGGAGCCGGGCGAGGACCCGCGCAGCGGCCGCTGGGCCGGGACGGGCAAGACCGAGTGCGGGATCCACATATGAGCGCCGGGACGCCGGGGGGGCGCCCGTCGGCGCCCCTGCTGGCGGTGGCGCACGGCAGCCGGGACCCGCGGTCGGCCGAGACGGTCGCCGCGGTCCTGGACCGGGTGCGGTCGCTGCGCCCGGGGCTGGACGTGCGGGCGGCCTACCTGGACCACGTCGCGCCGGGCGCGGACGAGGCCCTCGGAGAGCTGGCCTCGGGGGGCGCCGGCGAGGCCGTGGTCCTGCCCGTGCTGCTGACCGCGGCCTACCACAGCAAGGTGGACCTGCCGAGGGCGCTCGCCGCCGCGCGCGGGCGCAGCCCCTGGCTGCGGGTGCACTACGCCGACACGCTGGGGCCGCACCCCCTGCTGCTGGACGCCGTGGAGCGGCGCCTGGCCGAGGCGGGGGCGGACGCCGGGCCGGGGACGGCGCTGGTGCTGGCCTCGGCGGGGTCCGGCGACCCGGAGGCCAACGCGACCGTGGGGGCCCTGGCGGAACGGCTGGCGGAGCGCGGGCCGTGGCGCGAGGTGGTGGCGGCCTTCGCCTCGGCGGCCCGCCCCTCGCCGGGCGAGGCGGTCGCCGCCCTGCTCGGCCGGGGGGCGCGGCGGGTCGCGGTGGCCACCTACCTGCTGGCCCCGGGCTTCTTCGCCGACCGCATCCGCTCGCAGTCGCTGTCCGCGGGGGCCTCCGTGGTCTCCGAGGCCCTGGGCGACGTGCCGGAGCTGGCCCGGGTGGTCCTGGACCGGTACGACTCCGCGGTCGCGGTCCGGCGCGCGGTGGTCCGCGCCTGAGAGGCGGCGGGCGGGCCCGGCCCCGGGTCCGCCCCAGCCGGCCCCGCCCCGGTCCGGCGTCCGCCGGCTTGTCGCCGCTCCCGGCCGCCCCGGCCCCCTGACCGGTGCAGACGCCCCCCGACACGGTCGTCCACAGGCGGGGGGCGTCCCTTGTGCCGGGCGGCGCGGGCGAGAAGAATCAGGACCGGCGGCGCTCCGGCCGGACGCCGCCGGCCGTACGAGCCGTGGAGGTGGCCGTGCCCGGGGACCAGAGCGCGCCGGAGCCGCAGGGGGCTCCGGCGGAGGACGGCATCAGGGACCTGCTGAGGGGGCTGCCGGTGTTCGCGGGCCCGCTGCCGGGGTTCGACCCCGCCGCTGCGCCCGACGACCCGGCGGAGCTGTTCCTGGAGTGGTTCACCGCGGCGCTGCGGGACGGGGTGCCCGAACCGCACGCGATGACGGTGGCCACCGCGGACCAGGCGGGCGCCCCGTCGGCGCGGGTGGTGATCATGAAGGACTTCACGCAGCGGGGATGGTGGTTCGCCACCACGACCACCTCCCGCAAGGGGCGGGAGCTGGCCGCCAACCCCGCCGCGGCACTGCTCTTCCACTGGGGGCCGCAGGGGCGCCAGGTGCGGGTGCGGGGCTCGGTGGAGCTCGCCTCCCCGGAGCAGTGCGCGGCCGACTTCCTCGCGCGTCCCCTGGAGTCGCGGGTGGCCGGTCTGCACGGCAGGCAGAGCCGGCCCCTGGCCGATCCCGCCGAGGTGGACAGGGCCGCGGACCGGGGCCGGGAGCTCCTGGGGCGCGAGCCGGGGCTGGCCCCCGGGGACTGGGGCCTGTACGTGGTCTCCCCCGCCGAGGTCGAGTTCTGGCAGGCCGACCCGGACCGGCGCCACACGCGCCTGCACTACTCCCGCACGGTGCCGGACGGGTCCTGGGAACGCGGTCTGCTCTGGCCCTGACGCATGGGAGGGCTCCCATGCCCCGCGGTCCGCCGCGCCCGGTCTGATCAGGCAGGGGGCGGGGGAAACGTGTGTCCACAGCGTTACCGAATCCTGTTCCGTTCGGCGTCCCGGGCACGGGTAGGATTCCGGAACCCTCCGAACACCGAGCCAGAAGGACGGTAGGTCGATGCCCCCGACACACGAGGTGTTCAACCAGGCCGCACCGCTCGGCGACTACAGCGCCGGGGAGGACCCCGCCCTCCTCGAAGGACTGCGGCGCGAGGGCGCCGAGTGGGCCGAGGCCGACGTGCGCGCGGTCGGCGACGCCGCCGGATCGGAGCGGGTGCGCGCCTGGGGCGAGTCCGCCAACGCCTACCCCCCGGTGCTGCGCACGCACGACCGCTACGGCCACCGCGTGGACGAGGTCGACTACCAGCCCGCCTACCACGTGCTGATGGACCAGGCGGTCGAGCACGGCATGCACGCCGCCCCGTGGGCGGAGGACCGGGCGGGCGCGCACGTGGCCCGCGCGGCCAAGTTCTTCCTGTGGTCCCAGGCGGAGAGCGGTCACGGCTGCCCCGTCTCGATGACCTACGCGGTGGTGCCCGCGCTGCGCCACGCCCCGGAGCTGGCGCAGCGCTACGAGCCGCTGCTCACGGCCCGTACGTACGACTTCGGGCTGCGGGCCCCGCACACCAAGCACGGGCTGCTCGCGGGCATGTCGATGACGGAGAAGCAGGGCGGCTCGGACGTGCGCGCCAACACCACGCGCGCGGTGCCCTCCTCCGGGGGGCACTACCTGCTCACCGGGCACAAGTGGTTCACGTCGGCGCCGATGAGCGACTTCTTCCTCACCCTCGCGCAGGCCCCGGAGGGGCTCACCTGCTTCCTCGTGCCCCGTGTGCTGGAGGACGGCAGCCGCAACGGGCTGTCCGTCCAGCGGCTCAAGGACAAGCTGGGCAACAGGTCCAACGCCTCGGCCGAGCTGGAGTACGACGGGGCCGTCGCCCACCTGGTCGGCGAACCCGGCCGGGGTGTGCCCACCATCATCGAGATGGTCAACAGCACGCGGCTGGACTGCGTGATCGGCTCGGCCTCGGGCATGCGCGCCGCGGTCGTGCAGGCGCTGCACCACGCCGAGCACCGCCGGGCGTTCGGCGCGGCGCTGGTCGACCAGCCCCTGATGCGCAACGTGCTCGCCGACCTGGCGCTGGAGTCCGAGGCGGCGACGGCCCTGATGACGCGCCTGGCCGGGGCGGTGGACCGCTCGGTGCGCGGCGACGGATCGGAGTCGGCGTTCCGGCGCCTGGGGGTGGCGGTGGGCAAGTTCTGGGTGACCAAGCGCCAGCCCGCCCATGCCGCGGAGGCCCTGGAGTGCCTGGGCGGCAACGGGTACGTGGAGGAGTCGGGGATGCCCCGCCTGTTCCGCGACTCGCCGCTCAACTCGATCTGGGAGGGTTCGGGCAACGTGGCGGCGCTGGACGTCCTGCGCGCGATGGGCCGCAGCCCGGAGTCGGTGGAGGCGTTCTTCGCGGAGCTGGGCGCCGCCGCCGGTGTGGACGACCACTACGACGCGGCCGTCAAGCGCCTGGAGCAGTCCCTGGGCGACCAGGAGGAGGTCCAGTACCGTGCCCGGTCCGTGGTGGAGCTGATGGCCCTGACCCTCCAGGCGTCGCTGCTGCTGCGGTACGCGCCGACCCCGGTCGCGGAGGCGTTCACCGCGTCGCGTCTGGGCGGCGAGTGGGGGCACGTGTTCGGCACCCTGCCCCGGGGGACGGACACCGGGCTGATCCTGGACCGGGCCCGGCCGCGCAGCTGAACCGCGTCCGGCCCGCACGGCCCGCGGGCCGGACGCGCACGGCGCACGCCGGGCCGGCCGTCCCGCCGCCCCTCCCCGTGCGGCGGCCGCCGCACGGGGAATTCCGGGGGCCGCCCGCCGAGCCGGTGATAACAATTCCCACAAAGGACACGAAGAGGGACGCCCCTCGACGATCATCGCCCGGGGTCGGCATACTTCGCCCGTCGCGGCGGAAGGAAGAAGTCGTCACGAAACACGTCCGCCCGCTTTCGGGCAGGGGCGTGACGGACGACCACCCTTCCGAACGGAACGGATTCGCGCCGTCCCGTCCAGACCCGAAGGCCCCGACACCAAGAGACCGACAGATCCTATGGTGGAAGTCTGGCCAGGTAGTTCCTATCCGCTCGGTGCGACCTACGACGGGTCCGGCACCAATTTCTCCCTGTTCTCCGAAGCCGCCGACCGGGTGGACCTGTGTCTGTTCGACGACGACGGCGAGGAGACGCGCGTACCGCTGACCGAATACGACGGATTCGTCTGGCACGGGTACCTGCCCGGAATCGGCCCGGGGCAACAGTACGGGTACCGGGTGCACGGCCCCTACGCCCCGGAGCACGGTTTGCGGTGCAATCCTGACAAACTACTCACCGATCCCTATGCGAAAGCCCTGAACGGCAATCTCACCTGGCACGAGTCGCTGTTCAGCTACCGCTTCGCCGACCCCGACCGCAAGAACACCGACGACAGCGCCCCCTACGTGCCCAAGTGCGTGGTGGTGAGCCCGTTCTTCGACTGGGGCAACGAGTCCCGCCCGCGCACCCCGTACCACCGGACGGTGATCTACGAGGCGCACGTGCGCGGCCTGACGATGCGCCACCCGGGCATCCCCGAGCACCAGAGGGGCACCTACTCGGGACTGGCGCACCCGGTGGTGATCGACTACCTCACCTCGCTGGGGGTGACGGCGGTCGAGCTCATGCCCGTCCACCACTTCGTGCCCGAGCACGCCATGGTGGCGCGCGGGCTGACCAACTACTGGGGGTACAACACCCTCTCCTTCCTGGCCCCGCACAGCGGGTACGCCGCCCGCGGCTCACGCGGCCAGCAGGTCCAGGAGTTCAAGGCGATGGTGAAGTCCCTGCACGAGGCGGGTATCGAGGTCCTGCTCGACGTGGTGTACAACCACACCGCGGAGGGCGACCACATGGGCCCCACGCTGTCCCTGCGCGGCATCGACAACCTCAGCTACTACCGGGTGAGCGACGAGGACCAGCGCTACTACCTCGACTACACCGGGTGCGGCAACAGCCTGAACGTCCGCCACCCGCACTCGCTGCAGCTCATCATGGACTCGCTGCGCTACTGGGTCCTGGAGATGCACGTGGACGGGTTCCGGTTCGACCTCGCCTCGGCCCTGGCCCGGGAGTTCCACGACGTCGACCGGCTGAGCACGTTCTTCGACATCGTCCAGCAGGACCCGGTGATCTCGCAGGTGAAGCTGATCGCCGAGCCCTGGGACGTGGGCCCGGGCGGATACCAGGTGGGCAACTTCCCGCCGCTGTGGACCGAGTGGAACGGCAAGTACCGCGACACCGTCCGCGACTACTGGAGGGGCGAGCCCGTGATGGGCGAGCTCGCCTCGCGCCTGGCCGGGTCGAGCGACCTCTACCAGGACGACGGCCGCCGCCCGGTGGCCTCGATCAACTTCATCACCTGCCACGACGGCTTCACGCTCGCCGACCTGGTCTCGTACGACCACAAGCACAACGAGGCCAACGGCGAGGGCAACCGCGACGGCACCGACGACAACCGCTCCTGGAACCACGGGGTGGAGGGGGACACCGAGGACCCGGCGATCATCACTCTGCGCCGCCGCCAGGTGCGCAACTTCCTCACCACCCTGTACATGTCGCAGGGGGTGGTGATGCTCTCCCACGGTGACGAGGTGGGCCGCACCCAGGGCGGCAACAACAACGCCTACTGCCAGGACAACGAGATCGCCTGGATCGACTGGAAGAGCGCCGGGCTGGGGGAGGACGAGGAGCCCGACAACGACCTGCTGGACTATGTGCGCGGGCTGGCGCGCCTGCGGCGCGACCACCCGGTCTTCCGGCGGCGCCGCTTCTTCCGCGGCGGCCCGGTGGAGGAGGCCGCCGCCGGGGAGGGCGGCCTGACCGACATCGCGTGGCTGCGGCCGGACGGCAGGCCGATGTCCGGTGACGACTGGGACTCGGCCGGCCAGGCGCTGGGGGTGTTCCTCAACGGGGACGCCATCACCGAGCCCGATCCGCGCGGGCGGCGCATCCGGGACAGCTCCTTCCTGCTCCTGCTCAACAGCGGCGCGGACGCGGTGGACTTCACCGTCCCGGGAACCGAGTACGGGATGGCGTGGGAGACCGTCCTGGACACGGCCGAGCCGGATGTGTCCGGGAGGCCGTTCGTGGCCGCCTCCGGACCGGTCCGGGTGATCGACCGGGCGCTGCTCCTGCTGCGCCGCGTGTCGCACAGGAACTCCTGACCCGGGCCCGGGGAGGGCCGGGGCCGACCCCGGCCCTCCCCGGGCGGCCCGCCCCCGTACCCCCTACGCTGAGTGACCATGTCGACCGAACACGCCGGCGGCGCCGGCACCTCCGCTCCCGTCACGTTCCGCGAACTCCTGCCCTCTCCGGGCGCCGGGGACGTCGACCCGGCCCTCGCGTACGCCTATCCGCCCGGCCTGGACCGCCCCTGGGTGCGCGCCAACATGGTGGCGAGCGCGGACGGCGGCGCGGTGGGGCCCTCGGGCCGCAGCCGCGACCTGTCCTCCGCTCCCGACCGCAGGCTGATGGGGGTGCTGCGCGGCCTGTGCGACGTGGTGCTGGTCGGAGCGGGCACGGCGCGCACGGAGGGGTACGGCCCGGTCCGGGCCAGGAAGGCGTGGGAGGGGCTGCGCGCCGGACGTGCCCGGACCCCCGCGGTGGCGGTCGTCTCCCGCTCGCTCGACCTCCCGGAGGAGCTGCTGACGGAGGCCCCCGAGGACGCCCGCACACTGGTCCTCACGACCCGGGGCGCACCGGAGGAGCGGCGGCGGCGGGTGGCCCGGTACGCCGACGTCGTGGTGGTGGACGGGGCGTCGGTGACGCCGGCGCACGTGGTCGGGGAGCTGGCCGCGCGCGGGATGCGCCGGATCCTGACGGAGGGGGGACCGCACCTGCTGGGCGAGTTCGTGGCCGCCGGGCTCCTGGACGAGCTCTGCCTGACCCTGAGCCCTCACCTGCTGGGATCGGGGCCGCCCCGCATCGTGGCGGGAGGCCCCGGAGCCCCCGGAGCGCCGGAGGCGTGGTCACAACAGAGCACACCCGTGCGCATCGCGCACCTGCTGGAGGCGGAGGGGAACCTGTTCGCGCGTTACGTCAGGGGCTAGGGCGTCTCGCGGGGACGCGGCTGTAACCGGTCGGTTTCGGCCGCCCCACAACGACGCATGAACCATCCCGCAATCGGACATACCCGATGTGTGCCCTCCACTGGAATCACCGCCACGGGACACACCGCATTGACGGGGCTTACCGGCTTGGCCCCCGGCCGAGAGGATGAACGTAGTGCCGACGTCCGAAAACGGGTCCCCTCCGGTCTACCGGGAGATAGCCGAGGAACTACGCGGACAGATCCGCTCCGGGCGGTACGCCGACGGCGACCGCCTTCCCGGGGAGAACACCCTCATGGAGCGTCACGGAGTCGCCCGGGCGACAGCCCGGCAGGCGCTCTCCGTGCTGATCAACGAGGGCCTGGCCGTGGCCGTACGCGGCTCGGGCATCTACGTCCGCCTGTTCCGGCCGGTGCGAAGACACGGCGCGCGCCGCCTGTCCAAGGAGCTGTGGGGCCAGGGCCGGGCGATCTGGCAGACCGACGGCGAGGAACGGGGCTACGAGGTCGACGGGCTGTGCGTGGACGAGACCGTCGCGGACGGGCACGTGGCCCGCGCCCTGGGGCTGACCGAGGGGGGCGGGGTGCTCCGGCGCTCGCGCCGCTACCTCGTGGAGGGGAGGCCGGTCCAGCGCGCGGTCTCGTACCTGCCCCTGACGGTCCTGGTGGACTCCGCCGCGGCCAGGCGCGTCCGTGAGCACGACAGCGGCCCCGGGGGGATCTACGCGCGGCTGGCCGAGCTCGGGCAGGCGCCTGCCCACTTCACCGAGGAGATCCGGGTGCGCATGCCCACCCCGGAGGAGAGCCAGGAGCTGAGGCTGGCGCCCGGGACACCGGTGCTGGAGGTGGCGCGCACCGCGCTCACCTCCGAGCACCGCCCCGTGGAGTTCAACGAGATCACGATGGACGGCTCGGCGTACGTGCTCCAGTACGACTTCGACGCCTGACCGCCGCCCCGCCCGCGCACCGGCCCGTACACGGCGGGAGGGGCGCCGTTCCCGGCGCCCCTCCCCCGAACCCGGCTCAGCGACAGCCCCGCTTGGAAGCGAACACCAGGTACGCCAGCGCCAGGAACACGAGTCCCACCGCCGGCGCCCCGGCGGCTGCGAAGAGCAGGGAGTTCGACTCGGTCATCGCCCACCGGGCCATGCCGGCCCCCAGGACAATCGCCACGGCGAGCGCGCACACCGCGAGCACCGTGGCGGAGACCAGGAGCTTGCGGTCGCTCCAGGGCTCGGGCCTGGCCAGCTCGGCCCGCCTCGTCGTGGTGCGGAGGCTCAGCTCCGCGGCCCACGCCAGCTCGCGGCCCGCGACGGCCGCGCCCCCGGCGAGCACCCGGGCCCGCCCCCGTACCCCCGAGGTGGTCCGGTCCAGCCACCACAGTCCGTATCGAATCCTGCCCACACGCAGCGGCCGTCTGCTCACTCCGAGTGCCTGTTGCGTCGCAACCGCCATGTCACCCGCCTCACACGCACCGTACGACCACCGACCTCGTCGGTTGCCGTACCCGTCGCCCGGGCCACTGAACGTCGCCAGAGGTGAAGTTAGGTGGATATAGCCATGAAGGATGATTTACCGGCACCAAAGGCTCTATGTACCGGTCCGTCCGACAGGGGGCGCCGTGGCAGCATCAGGACACGATTCGGGGTAGCGTCGTCACATGGCTGACTCATCGGACCAGGCCCCGCACACCGGCGACGGGACCGAACGTCTTCCCCAGAGCGACCAGGAATGGCGCGACCGGCTCAACGCCCAGGAGTACGCCGTCCTCCGGCAGGCCGCCACCGAGCGCCCCTGGAGCGGCGCCTACGTCGACACGAGGACCAGCGGCGTCTACCGCTGCCGGGGCTGCGGGGCGGAGCTCTTCCGCTCCGACGAGAAGTTCGACTCCCACTGCGGCTGGCCCAGCTTCTTCGATCCGGCCGACTCCGACGCCGTCACACTGCACGAGGACAGGTCCCTGGGCGCGGTGCGGACCGAGGTGCGGTGCGCCACCTGTGACTCCCACCTCGGCCACGTCTTCCACGGCGAGGGCTACGCCACCCCGACCGACGCCCGGTACTGCATCAACTCCGTCGCGCTCACCCTCGAACCGGCCGACTAGCACCTCCCCGCCCCGCCCCGGACGCGTGGTCCGGGGCGGTCGGCGCGCGTATCACCGTGCGCCCGCGACCCGCCCGCGACGGGATCGGGGATAATCGCATCCAGCGCGTCAACGGTCGGCCCCCTCGGCTGCCCGCGAGGCGCGGCGCGAAGGCCCCCGGACCACACCGGGTCCTCCGCGCACCAGCCGGCCCTCAGCCACCGGGCCGACCCCTCACAGCGGCAACCGATGTGCGGGCGACCCGACCGACCCGCGACGAAAGCGCTCGATGACCGACGACTCACCTTCCTCATCAGTCACCCACCGCCCCCCGGCACGCCCCCGGTTCGGCATGGCCCAGGGGTCGGGCCCCTGGCTGCTCCCCGCTCTCGGAGCCGCCGGGGCCGCCGTGCTGGCGGCACGGGGCTCCCGGGCCCGCACGGCGCTCGCCGTCCCTGTGGTCGCCCTCGCGGCTGGGATGACCTGGTTCTTCCGTGACCCCGAACGGGGGCCTGCGACCGGGCGGGTGCTGTCCGCGGCCGACGGCGTCGTACAGAGCCTCGACCTCCAGCCCGACGGGCGGATCCGGGTCGCGGTGTTCATGAACCCCCTCAACGTGCACGTCAACCGTGCACCCCTCGCCGGTGTGGTGACCGGTGTCGAGCACCGCCCCGGGGGTTTCCGCCCCGCATTCGACAAGGACAGCGAGCGTAATGAGCGCGTCATCTGGACCCTTGAAACCGAGATCGGTGAGATCACGGTCGTTCAAATCGCCGGCGCGATGGTCAGGCGTATCGTCCCGTATCTCGCTGCGGGGCAGAAGGTCGAACAAGGCGAGAGGATCGGTCTCATCCGGTTCGGGTCCCGGGTCGACGTCTACCTTCCGGCCGGGGTCGCCCCGGCGGTGGAGATCGGCCAGAAGGTCCGCTCCGGAGAAACCCGTCTTGACGCCGACTGAGAGCGCGGAGGGCGTGGCCGCGGCCGAACGGCCCGCGGGCGCCGTCGAGGCGGCCCCCCTGCTGCGCCTCGGCGTGGCCGACTACCTGACCCTGGGCAACGCCCTGTGCGGCTTCCTCGCCGTGTGGGCGCTGGTCGTGGCGCAGACCGCCCACGCCGCCGCCGGGGCGGTCGGCCCGCTGCCGCGCACCGCGATGGCCACGGTCGTGGGCCTGATGATGGTCGCGGCCGCCCTCGACGTGCTCGACGGCCGGGTCGCCCGCAAGCTGGGCGGCAGCGGCATGGGCGCCGAGCTGGACAACCTCGCCGACGTGATCAGCTTCGGGTTCGCCCCGGCGTTCTTCTTCGTCGTGTGGGCCATGCAGGCCGGGGACGCCGGCCTGCTGCCGGTGGCCGCGGGCGGCGCGGTGCTGCTCGCGGTGATCGTGCGGCTGGCCCGGTTCTCCTGCCAGGCCCCGGGCGCGGACTACTTCACCGGGCTGCCCTGCCCGTTCGGCGCGATGGCGGTGGTGACGGTGGTGCTGCTCGACCCGCCCCTGCTCGCGGGGGTCGCGGCGGTGCTGCTCATCTCCTGGCTGATGGTGAGCCGCATGGAGTACCCCAAGCCCCGCGGCCGCAAGGCCTACGCGGTCCTGGGCGTGCTCGGCTTCGGCGTGGCCCTCATGGCCGCCTGGGGCATGGGGCTCCCCGCCGGGCAGTCGCTCATCTACCTGATGAGCGCGCTCGTGCTGGGCTTCATCGTGACGATCCCCTTCTACGTGCTGGCCACGCGGAGGTCCGCCTCCGCCCGGGGCTGAGGCGGGGACGCACGGGGAGCGCCCCGGGCGGAGGCGAGGGCCTCCGCCCGGGGCGCTCCGCGTTCCCGGTCCGCCCCGGCTCCCCGGCCGTCCCCGGCGGCGCGGCGGGCCCGCGCGGACGGCCCCGCGGGGAGCGGGGGCGCGTCGGCGCGGGCGGTGGAGCGGCGGGGCCTGCGGGACGTCGCAGCGGCCATCGGTCCTCGACCGCGCATCGGGCCGGTACCAGGCCTCCGGCGGGTGCGAGAGGGGCGTCGAGGGCCTCCGGTACCGGTGGTGGACGTCGCCGTCCACACCGGTACCGGAGGCCCTCTTCGCCTGTGACGGCAGGGGCGGGTGTCACCGGCCTCCACGGCCGTCACACCTAGGGCAGGGCGTCGACCAGTTCCGCGACGCCCTTGCGGCGGCCGGTGTAGAACGGCAGCTCCTCGCGGGTGTGCAGGCGCGCCTTGGCGCCGCGCAGGTGGCGCATCAGGTCCACGATGCGGTACAGCTCGTCGGCCTCGAAGGCGAGCAGCCACTCGTAGTCGTTGAGGCCGAACGAGGACACCGTGTTGGCGCGCACGTCCGGGTAGGGGGCGGCCATGCGACCGTGCTCGGCGAGCATCGCGCGGCGCTCGTCGTCCGGCAGCAGGTACCACTCGTAGGAGCGCACGAACGGGTAGACGCAGATGTTGTCGCGCGGCTCCTCCCCGGCGAGGAAGGCCGGGACGTGGCCCCGGTTGAACTCGGCCGGGCGGTGGAGGCCCATGACCGACCACACGGGGCTCGAGGCGCGCCCGACCTCCGTGCGGCGGAACGCCGTGTAGACCTCCTGGAGCTGCTCGGGGGTGTCCGCCACCCACCAGAACATGATGTCGGCGTCGGCCCGGAAGCCCTGCACGTCGTAGGCGCCCCGGGTGGTCACGCCGCTCTCGGCCGCCTTGTCCAGGAGCGTGCGCAGCTCGTCGGCGGCCGCGCCCCGGTCGACGCCGTCGAGGCGGTCGACCTTGAAGACCGACCACATGGTGTAGCGGATGAGCTTGTTGAGGTCGGCGCCGTCCTGGCCGACGGCTTCGTTCTGCTGGCCCGTCACGGGTTGACTCCTTGCTGGTTCGTTCCGGCGGCGTCTCCGCCGCCGCTGCGTCCGTGGGTCGAGAGTGCGCCGACCAGGCGTTCGGCCTGCCGGTCGGCGTCGGCGATGCAGGCGGGGATGCCGACGCCTCCGTAGACCGCGCCGCACACCCCCAGCCCCGGGATGCGGTGCACGTCGGCGCGGAGGCGCTCGACGAGGTCGGCGTGGCCGACGGAGTACTGGGGCAGCCCGCCGTTCCACCGGGTGACCCGGCTGTCCACGGGGCGGCCGGCCATGCCGGTGACCCGTGCGAGGTCCGCGCGCGCCGCCGCCTCCAGTTCCCCGTCGGAGCGCTCCAGCACGGCGTCGTCGCCGAACCGGCCGATCGAGCAGCGCACGGCCACCAGGTCCTCGCCGGGGTTGGCCTCGGCCAGCGCCTCGGCGAGCCAGGGCCACTTGTTGCTGGAGAACGTGGCGGCCTTGACGGTGAGCCCCTCCCCCGCCGGGACCAGGAACCCGGTCCCGGTCAGGGGCCGCGGGAAGGCGGCGGCGGGCAGGACGAGCGTCACGAGCGCCATGCTGGCGTACCGCACCCCGCCGAGGTCGCGTGCGGCCCCGGGCGCGTGCCCGGTGAGCAGGCGGGAGGCCTCCGGGGCGGGGCACGCCAGGAGGACGGCGTCGCAGGCGACCGGCTCGCCGCCGTCCAGGTGCACCCTCCAGCCCCCGGGGAGGCGTTCGAGGGAGGCGGCGCGGGTCCCGGTCCTCAGGTCCGCGGCGTGGCGCTCGGCGAGCGCGGCGACGAGCTCCGCGACCCCCCCGCGCAGGGAGGCGAACACCGGCCCCGGCCTGGTGGGCGCGGCGCCCCGGCCCCGGAGGCTGGTGTGCACCGCCCTCATCAGGGAGCGGTCGCCGCGCGCCATCGGCGCGATCTGGGGCAGGGTCGAGTCCAGGGAGAGGAGGTCGGCGCGGCCCGCGTACACACCGCCCAGGAGGGGTTCGACGAGGCGGTCGACGACCTCGGGGCCCATGCGGGCGCCGACGTAGGCGGCGACGGACACGTCGCCGCGGACGGGCGTGCGCGGCCTGACCAGGTCGAGTCCGGCGCGCACGGTGCCCGGCCACGACAGCACCCCGCTGCGGGCGAGGGCGCGCAGGTCCCCCGGCACCCCCATGAGCTGGCCCCGGGGCAGGGGGCGCACGCGCCCCCGGCTGTAGACGGCGGCGGCGCCCGGCCCGGGGTGCACCACCCGGTCCTCCAGCCCGAGCTCCGAGAACAGGTCGACGGCCTCGGGGCGGCGGGCGAGGACCGCCTCGGCGCCCGCGTCCATGGGCACCCCCGCCACCGGGGACGCGCGCAGCTTCCCCCCGGGGCGGTCGGCGGACTCGACCACCGTGACGGCGGCGCCGAGACCACGGAGGCGGTGCGCGGCGGTGAGTCCGGAGACCCCTCCGCCGACCACGACGACGTGCGGTGCTTCAGGCATGCCTCCAGCTTCCCAGATGTCGCGGGTCACAGTGATCCGCCATACCTCCCGACACCCGGTGACCTCGGTCCCCCTCCGGCGCCGGGGAGCGGGCCACGGGGGCCGGGACGGTGCGGCGGCGGGGGCGCCCCCTTCCGGCGGCGGGGTGTGGAGCGCTCCGGCGCCCCTCCTCTCACGGATTCCGGCCGGGCCCCGCCGTACCCCCCGGTCCCGCCCGTCCCGGCGGCCCTGTTGCGGGGTCGTTACCGAAGGCCCGCAACCGGGCGCGGAGCCGGGCGCGTCGAACGTTCATGGCTACTTCAGCGGTCCCCCCGGCGCGGCGTGTCGCCGGGGCTGCGTTCTCCGTGGGCCTCGCGGCCCTGCTCCTCACGGCCTGCGGGGCCGGTGGGCTCACCAGTTCCGGCAGCTCCGACAGCTTCGCGGGCGGGGGCTCCGAGGAGGGCCCCGCCGCGGCCGGGGAGCGCGCCGTGGGCGCCGACGACGGGGGCGGGGGCGTCGAGCAGGAGGACGCCCCCTCCTCCTCGGTCGGAGCCGACGTCGAGGTCGGCGAGCGCGACCTCGTCCACACCGCGGACCTGACCGTCCGGGTGGACGACGTGTCGGAGGCCTCCGAGCTCGCCAAGGAGCTCACGATCGGGGCGGGCGGCTACATCGCCTCGGAGAGCCTCTCCACGCCCGCCGGCGGCACCCCCGAGGGCAACCTGACCCTGCGCGTGCCCAACGACGGCTACGAGGGGGCCCTGGAGGCCCTGGGCGAGCTGGGCGACCGCTCCAACCTGGAGCGGTCCGTGGAGGACGTCACCGAGGAGGTGGCGGACGTCGAGAGCCGCATCGCGTCCTCCGAGGCCTCGCTGGAGACGCTGCGCGGCTACCTGGAGGAGGCCCGTGACGTCGACGACCTGCTGCGGGTGGAGAGCGAGATCCAGACGCGGCAGTCGGAGCTGGAGGCCTTCCAGGCGCGCCTGGAGACACTGACGAACCAGACCGCGTACTCGACGGTGCACCTGCGGCTGACCCCGCCGGAGACCTACCTGGAGGAGCCGTCGGAGGAGGGCATCGGCTTCCTCGGCGGCCTGGAGCGCGGTTGGCGCGCGCTGGTGGCGCTCGGAGGGGGCGTCGCCGTGGTCGCGGGCTGGCTGCTGCCGTTCCTGGTCGCGGCCGCGGTGCTCGGCGCCGGGCCGCTGTGGTGGTACCGCTCGCGCCGGCGCGGCGCGGCCCCCGGGCGCAAGGCCTCGGGCGGGCGCCGCGGGACCG
>NZ_JBHSUF010000019.1:0-149747 GCF_042660575.1 Nocardiopsis tropica | reverse complement strand
GGCGAGCATGCGCCGGGTGTGCTTGGTGCCCTCAGAGCCCGTCATGCCCTGGACCAGCACCTTGCTGTCCTTGGTCAGGAAAATAGCCATGGTGTGTCGCGTCCCCTGTCGAAGTTCGTCCCGCCGGTCAGCCCAGTGCCGCCAGCTCGGCGGCCCGGGCGGCGGCGCCGTCCATCGTGTCGACCCGCCGAACGGCCGGGTGGGCACGCTCGTCGAGGATCCGGCGGCCCAGCTCGGCGTTGTTGCCGTCCAGTCGCACCACCAGCGGCTTGCCGGTCCCACCGGAACCCGAATCGTCACCGCGGCCCTCCAGCAGCTCCAGCGCCTGCACGATGCCGTTGGCGACCGCGTCGCAGGCGGTGATGCCGCCGAAGACGTTGACGAACACGCTCTTGACCGCCGGGTCGCCCAGGATGATCTCCAGGCCGTCGGCCATGACCTCGGCGGAGGCGCCGCCGCCGATGTCCAGGAAGTTCGCGGGCTTGACCCCGCCGTGCTCCTCGCCGGCGTAGGCGACCACGTCCAGGGTGGACATGACCAGGCCCGCGCCGTTGCCGATGATCCCGACCTCGCCGTCGAGCTTGACGTAGTTCAGGCCCTTCTCCTTCGCCCTGCGCTCCCGGTCGTCGACGTCGGAGCCGTTCGTGAAGGGGACGCGCTCGGGGTGGCGGAAGCCCGCGCTCTCGTCCAGGGTGACCTTGCCGTCGAGGGCGACGATCCGGCCGTCGGCCGTGCGGACCAGGGGGTTGACCTCGACGAGGGTGGCGTCCTCCCCCGCGGCGACCGCCCAGAGGCGGGTGATCACCTGGGCGGCGCAGTCGCGCACCTCCTCGGGGAGTCCGGCGGCACGGCAGATCTCCAGCGCGGCGGCCTGGTCCACCCCCTCCGGCCCGACCGGCGTGCGCACGACCGCGTCGGGGTCGGTGACGGCGACCTCCTCGATCTCCATGCCGCCCTCCTTGGAGCAGATCGACAGGAAGCCGCGGTTCGCGCGGTCCAGCAGGAAGGAGAAGTAGTACTCCTCCGCGATGTCGGAGGCCTCCTCGACCAGGACACGGTGGACCGTGTGGCCCTTGATGTCCATGCCGAGGATCTGCTCGGCCCTGGCCCGGGCGTCCTCGGGGCCCTCGGCGACCTTCACGCCGCCGGCCTTGCCGCGACCACCGGTCTTGACCTGCGCCTTCACCACCACCCGGTGACCGATGCGCCCGGCCGCCAGCCGCGCCTGCTCGGGGGTGTCCGCGATCTCGCCCTCGACGAGGGGGACGCCGTACTCCCCGAAGAGCTGTTTGGCCTCGTACTCGTGGAGATCCACCTGGCCTCCTCATGACGTGGTTGTCGTGTCCCCTTCAGTGATACTCCATACTGTATGCAGTATTCAATACTCCTTCGGCCGAAAATGTGTCCTGCGCCACCCCTTCCCAGGGCGCCGAGAACTTTGCATACTGCATACAAGGAGGTGTCGCCATGCGCAGTCCCCACCCCCCCGGACACCCTCCGCCCTCCGTCCCCGACCGGGAGGAGGTGCGCGACTGGCGCGGCAGGCGCTACTCCGTCGGCCCGTCCGCACGCACGCTGACCGGCGTGCCCCGCTCCGTCGTCCTCGCCCGCGCCCTGGTCGCGGCCGCGGCGGTCGGGGTGCTCCAGTTCGGCTACGGCGCGGCGGTCCCGACCCTGGTCGCCGCGCACGGCTGGTCCCCCGCCGCCGCCCTGCTCCCGTTCCTCGTGTGGACCCTGGTCCAGGGCGCCTGCGCCCCGGCGCTGCACCGGCTGGGGAGACGGCGGGAACTGCGGGCCGGGGCGCTGATCCAGACCGGCGCGCTGCTGTGCGCGGCGGCGCTGGTCGCGCTCGGCGCCTCCTCCGGACTCGCCGCGGCCGTCCTGGGCTACGGGGTCCTCGGCGGCGCGGGCGCCGGACTCGTCTACCACTCCTGCACGGACCTGGTCGGCGGCTGGTTCCCCGACCGGCGGACCGTGCGCTCGGGGGCCGTGGGCGGCGCCTTCGCCCTGGGCTCGGTCCCCCTCCTCCCCGCGATCGCGGCCGGGACGTCCCCCGCCTCGCTGCCCTGGGCCTGCGCGTCGCTGGCGGCACTGGT
Source organism: Nocardiopsis tropica (assembly GCF_042660575.1). Classification (NCBI taxonomy): domain Bacteria; kingdom Bacillati; phylum Actinomycetota; class Actinomycetes; order Streptosporangiales; family Nocardiopsidaceae; genus Nocardiopsis; species Nocardiopsis tropica. Next base: position 147,651 of record NZ_JBHSUF010000019.1, on the reverse strand, counting down.
CCTGGTCCTGGGGGTCGCCGGCGGCGCGGGCCAGCGCTCCGCCCCGCCGCGGTGGTGGCCGCCGGGGGCGTCCGACCCGCGCGCCGTCGCCCTGCGCCGGGGCGCCGACCCGCCCCCGGCCACCGACTTCACCCACGCCCAGGCGTGGACGGCCGGCGGGTCGCTGCCGCTCCTGCACGCGGTCGTCGCCCTCTCCGGGGCCGGCGGGCTGTTCGTCCTCGCCGCGCTGCCGGTGCTCCTCGTGGAGGGCGGCCACCCCCCGACCGCCGTCGCCCCGGCGATCGCGGCCTTCGCCGCCGGCAGCGGACTGGGGCGCCTGGCCGCGGGCGCGGCGGCCGAGCGGACCGGCCGGCGCCGGATCCTCGCCCTGCTGCTGGGGGCCGCGGCGCTCGCGCTGACCGGCCTCGCCGCGTCCACCTCCGCCGGACCCCCCGCCGCCGCGGTGCTCCTGGCGCTGGCGGCGGGCGCGGGCACCGGCTCCTGCTACCCGCTGACCCGCGCGATCACCGAGGGGCACTTCGGCTCGCGGTGGACCGCCGGCATCCACGGCCTGGTCTACAGCTCGAAGGCGGTCGGCGGACTGGTCGGCGTCGGCGGGGCGGCGCTGCTCCTGGCGACGGCGCCGCCCGCCGCCTGGCCGACGGGCCTGGTCGGAGCGGGTGCCCTGTGCGGGGTCGCGGCGCTGCTCGCGGCCCTGCTCCGGCGCCCGCTCCCGGTACGGACCACACCGGCCCCACACGGGGTCTGGACACCGCCGCGACGCCGTGCTCCAATGTGACGTACACGGTATACAGTATCCCGGCAACAGCGTCCCCCGAGGACGCAGCCCGCCCGCACCGCACGAAAGGGGTCGTCGTACCGATGGCCGACGGCAAGGGAACCACCGAATCCACCACCAGCGAGAAGACCGCGATCTCCGGAGGCCACCTGGTGGCCAAGGCCCTCAAGGCCGAGGGCGTCGACGTCATCTTCACGCTCTGCGGCGGACACATCATCGACATCTACGACGGATGCGCCGACGAGGGCATCGACGTGGTCGACGTCCGCCACGAGCAGGTCGCGGCGCACGCCGCCGACGGCTACGCGCGGATCACCGGCAAGCCGGGATGCGCGGTCGTGACCGCCGGCCCCGGGACCACGGACGCGGTCACCGGCATCGCCAACGCCTACCGCGCCGAGAGCCCGATGCTGGTCATCGGCGGCCAGGGCGCCCTGAGCCAGCACAAGATGGGCTCGCTCCAGGACCTGCCGCACGTGGACATGATCAACCCGATCTCCAAGTTCGCCGCCACCGTGCCGCACACCGAGCGGGTCGCCGACATGGTCTCGATGGCGTTCCGCGAGGCGAACAGCGGAGCCCCCGGCCCGTCCTTCCTGGAGATCCCCCGCGACGTCCTCGACGCCTCGGTCCCCCTGGACAAGGCGCGGATCCCCGCCAAGGGCCGGTACCGCGCCTCCACGCGGCAGGCGGGCGACCCCGACGCGATCGAGCGCCTGGCCGACCTGCTCGTGCGCTCCGAACGCCCGAGCATCCTGCTCGGCAACCAGGTGTGGACCACCCGGGCCACGCAGTCGGCCACCGACCTGGTCCGCGCGCTCAACGTCCCCGCCTACATGAACGGCGCCGGCCGGGGCACGCTGGCGCCGGGCGACCCCCACCACTTCCAGCTCTCCCGGCGCTACGCCTTCACCAACTCCGACCTGATCATCATCGTCGGCACCCCCTTCGACTTCCGCATGGGCTACGGCAAGCGCCTCTCCCCCGACGCCACGGTCGTCCAGATCGACCTCAACTACGCCACCGTCGGCAAGAACCGGGACATCGACCTGGGGATCGTCGGCGACGCCGACGTCATCCTGTCCTCGGTGCTCCAGGCCACCTCCGCCTACGGGGACAACGGCTCCCAGAGCCGCAAGACCTGGCTGGAGGAGCTGCGGACCCAGGAGCAGACCGCCCTGGACAAGCGGGCGCACCTGCTCACCTCCGACTCCACGCCCATCCACCCCTACCGGCTGGTCAGCGAGATCAACCAGTTCCTGACCGAGGACTCCATCTACGTCGGCGACGGCGGCGACATCGTCACCTTCTCCGGGCAGGTGGTCCAGCCCAAGTCGCCGGGCCACTGGATGGACCCGGGGCCGCTCGGCACGCTGGGCGTCGGCGTCCCGTTCGTGATGGCCGCCAAGTACGCCCGCCCGGACAAGGAGGTGGTCGCGCTCTTCGGCGACGGCGCGTTCAGCCTCACCGGCTGGGACTTCGAGACCCTCGTCCGGTTCGACCTGCCCTTCGTCGGCATCGTCGGCAACAACTCGTCGATGAACCAGATCCGCTACGGCCAGATCGCCAAGTACGGCGCGGACCGCGGCGAGATCGGCAACACGCTGGGGGACGTGAACTACGCGGAGTTCGCCAGGATGCTCGGCGGCCACGGCGAGGAGGTCCGCGACCCGGCCGACATCGCCCCGGCGCTGCGCCGCGCCCGCGAGTCCGGCAAGCCCTCGCTCGTCAACGTCTGGATCGACCCCGAGGTCTACGCCCCGGGGACGATGAACCAGACCATGTACAAGTAGCCGAGCCAGAGAGGAAGAGCCATGGGCAAGGCACTCGACGGGGTACGCGTCCTGGACATGACCCACGTCCAGTCGGGGCCGTCGGCGACGCAGATCCTCGCCTGGATGGGCGCGGACGTGGTCAAGGTGGAGGCGACGTCGGGCGACATCACCCGGCGCCAGCTCCGGGACCGGCCCGACGTGGACAGCCTGTACTTCACGATGCTCAACTCCAACAAGCGGAGCATCACCCTGAACACCAAGAAGCCCCGGGGCAAGGAGATCTTCCTGGACCTCGTGCGCCGCAGCGACGTCCTGGTGGAGAACTTCGCCCCCGGCGCGCTGGACCGGATGGGGTTCACCTGGGAGGCGCTCTCCGAGGCCAACCCCCGGCTGGTCTACGCCTCGATCAAGGGGTTCGGGCCGGGCGCGTACGCCGACTTCAAGGCCTACGAGGTGATCGCCCAGGCGATGGGCGGCTCGATGAGCACCACCGGGTTCGAGGAGGGCCCGCCGCTGGCGACGGGCGCGCAGATCGGTGACTCGGGCACGGGGATGCATACAGTAGCCGGTATCCTCGCGGCCCTGTACCAGCGCACCCACACCGGGCGCGGCCAGCGCGTGCAGGTGGCCATGCAGGACGCGGTGCTCAACCTGTGCCGCGTCAAGCTCCGCGACCAGCAGAGGCTCGCGCACGGGCCGCTGGCGGAGTACCCCAACGACGACTTCGGCGACGAGGTCCCCCGCTCCGGCAACGCCTCCGGCGGCGGCCAGCCCGGCTGGGCCGTCCGCACCGCCCCGGGCGGGCCCAACGACTACGTGTACGTCATCGTCCAGCCCGTCGGGTGGGAGCCGATCACCCGGCTCATCGACCGGCCCGAACTGGCCGACGACCCCGAGTGGTCCACCCCCGAGGCCCGGCTGGACAAGCTCGACAAGATGTTCTCCCTGATCGAGGAGTGGACCTCCCAGATCCCCAAGTGGGACGTGCTGGCGGCGCTCAACGCGCACAACATCCCCTGCGGCCCGATCATGTCCACCCGGGAGATCATCGACGACCCGACCCTGCGGGCCAACGGTGTCATCACCACCGTCGACCACCCCGAGCGCGGGCCCTACAGCACCGTGTCCTCACCGATCCGCCTCTCGGACTCGCCGGTGGACGTCGTCCGCTCCCCACTGCTCGGCGAGCACAACGCCGAGGTCTACCGCGGCGAACTGGGGCTGTCCGACGAGGACCTGGCCGAACTCGAATCGAACGGAGTGATCTGAAGACATGGCCGCCTACACCCCCGAGCGTTCCGACCGGGACCGCTCAGCGGTCCGCGAGGTGCTCGACCGGGCCCGTGCCGAGGGCCGCACCGCCCTCACCGCCCCCGAGGGCCGCGTCCTCGCCGACGCCTACGGCATCCCGATCCCCGGAGAGGCCCTGGCCCGTTCCGCGGAGGAGGCCGCCTCCCTCGCCCAGGACCTCGGCCTCCCCGTCGTGGCCAAGATCGTCTCCCCCGACATCCTGCACAAGACCGACGCGGGCGGCGTCGAGGTCGGCCTGGACAGCGCCGAGAAGGTCTCCGAGGCCTACCACCGCATCGTCGCCAACGCCCTCGCCCACACGCCGGGCGCGAGGATCGACGGCGTCCAGATCCAGCAGCAGATCGGCGGCGGACCCGAGGTCGAGGTCCTCGTCGGCGCGACCACCGACCCCACCTTCGGCAAGATCGTGGTGTTCGGCCTGGGCGGCGTCCTGGTCGAGGTCCTGAAGGACGTCACCTTCCGCATGGCGCCGATCTCCAAGGAGGAGGCGCTGTCCCAGGTCGGCGACATCCGCGCCGCCGAGGTGCTGCGCGGTGTGCGCGGCCGGCCGGGTGTGGACCAGGAGCGGCTCGCCGAGGTCGTCAGCGCGCTGTCGGACCTGGTGACCGACTTCCCCGAGATCGCCGAGGCCGACCTCAACCCCGTGTTCGCCGGGCCCTCGTCCGCCGTGGCCGCCGACCTGCGCTTCGTCCTGGACTTCACCCCGGCCGAGCGGCCGGCCTCGTTCGGCCGGGACGAGATCCTCGGCGCGATGAACCGGGTCTTCAAACCCCGGTCGATCGCGATCATCGGCGCGTCCAACGAGGCCGGGAAGATCGGCCACTCCGTCATCAAGAACATCGTCGACGGCGGGTACGCCGGCGAGGTGTACCCGGTCAACCCCAAGGCCCCCGAGGTGTACGGCCGCAAGGCGTACGCGAGCGTCCTCGACGTCCCCGGCGACGTCGACGTGGCCGTCTTCGCGATCCCCGCGAAGTTCGTCGCCGGCGCGCTGGAGGAGGTCGGGGCGAAGGGGGTCGCCGCGGCGATCCTCATCCCGTCCGGCTTCGCCGAGACCGGTGAGCAGGAGCTGCAGGACGAGGTGCTGGCCATCGCCCGCAGGCACGGCGTCCGGCTCCTCGGCCCCAACATCTACGGCTACTACTACACGCCCGAGAAGCTGTCGGCCACGTTCTGCACCCCCTACGACGTCGCCGGCGGCACCGCCCTCACCTCGCAGTCCGGCGGCATCGGCATGGCCATCCTCGGCTACAGCCGCAGCACCAACACCGGGGTCTCCGCCATCGTCGGCGTCGGCAACAAGGCCGACATCGACGAGGACGACCTGCTCACGTTCTTCGGGCAGGACGAGAACACCAACGCCATCGCCATGCACCTGGAGGACCTCAAGGACGGCCGCGCCTTCGTCGAGGCCGCACGCGAGGTCGTGCCGCACAAGCCCGTCATCGTGCTCAAGGCCGGGCGCACCGACGCCGGCGCCCGCGCGGCCGGGTCGCACACCGGGGCGCTCGCCGGGGACGACAAGGTGTACGACGACATCCTGCGCCAGGCCGGGGTGGTCAGGGCGCCGGGGCTCAACGAACTGCTGGAGTTCGGCCGCGCCCTGCCCGTCCTGCCCACGCCCAAGGGCGAGAACGTCGTCATCATCACCGGGGCGGGCGGATCGGGCGTCCTGCTCTCCGACGCCGTGGTCGACAGCGGGATGTCGCTGTACGAGATCCCGCCGGACCTGGACGCGTCGTTCCGGGCGTTCATCCCGCCCTTCGGGGCGGCCGGGAACCCGGTCGACATCACCGGGGGCGAGCCCCCCTCGACCTACGAGGCCACGGTCAGGCTGGGCCTGGAGGACGAGCGGGTGCACTCGCTGATCCTGGGCTACTGGCACACCATCATCACCCCGCCGATGGTCTTCGCCAAGGTGATCAGCGAGGTCGTGGCCGAGGCCAGGGCCAAGGGCATCGACAAGCCCGTGGTGGCCTCCCTCTCCGGGGACACCGAGGTGGAGGAGGCCTCGCAGTACCTGTTCGACCACGGGATCGTGGCCTTCCCCTACACGACCGAGAAACCCGTGCAGATTCTCGGCGCGAAGTATCGCTGGGCGCGCGCCGCAGGACTACTCTGACCCAGTGCCCGGCCGGCGCCCACCGCGCCGGCCGGGCCCAGGCACCACCGCACCGCCGCACCACCCCCTGATCCCGACGGCCTCGGAGCCGCCGCCACAAGGCCGTCGGGACCCTCCGCCGCGGACGCAGCCACTCACCGGCCGCGACGGTCCGCCCGCACACCGACAGAGAGGTGACCGCACCACCCGGGGGCGCCATGCAAGCAAGCAGCTCGCATCCGCACATCCCACACAGGGAGTTCCACCCATGGATTCCTCACGCCCCGAGACCGGCGGTACGCCGGGTTCCGCCGACAAGTCCCCCACCGACTCGCAGATCCCCTTCGTCCCCGCCCAGCGGCAGCCGAGCACCGTCGAGTCCGACACGTCCTCCACGGCCACCACCGCCGGTGGCGCTCCCCCGCAGGAGGAGCGCGTGTGGAAGGCGGGCCGGCTGGAGCCGATGCCCATCCGCCCCCTCCCGAAGGCTCCCCCCTCGATCCACATCCTCGGGCCCACCGTGTTCCTCGTCGCCCTCGGCGTCGGCATGGGCGAGTCCTACATGTGGCCGAGGCTGGTCCTCGTGTTCGGCCCCGAGATCCGCTGGCTGTTCCTGGTCGGCGTCTCCCTGCAGGCCGTGGTCATGCTGGAGATGTCGCGCTACGCGATGGCGACCGGCGAGAGCATCTTCTACGGCGCGGCACGCGTGTTCAAACCGCTGATGTGGTTCTTCTTCCTCACAGCGATCCTGGTCTACATCTGGCCGGGACACCTCTCCGCGGGCGCCTCCGCGTTCGAGCGGGTGACCGGCATCCCCTGGCAGATGACCGCGGTCGCGGGGATGCTCCTCGTCGGCGTGGTGTTCACGCTGGCGAAGGTCATCTACAACCTGCTGGAGAGCGTGCTCTCCATCTGCATCGGCCTCCTGGTCGTCGGGACGTCCGTGGTCGCGGCGATGGTCGGCAACCTCTCCGACCTCACCTCCACCATCAGCGGCATGTTCGCGTTCGGCTACTTCCCGCCCGAGGCGATGACGGCCGCCTGGTTCCCGATCATCGTCGGCTCCGTCGCCTTCGCCGGACCCTCCGGCATGCAGCAGATGTGGTACACCCTGCACCTGCGCGACAAGGGCGCCGGCATGGGCGCGCACATCCCGCAGATCCGGGGGCTCCGGCACTCCGGCGAACAGGAGACCATGCCCTCGCGCGGCTTCATGTTCGACACCTCCGACCCCGCGGAGATGGCGAAGTGGAAGGGCTGGCGGCGCTGGGTCACCTTCGACGCCATGGTGCTGTTCTGGGGCATCACCATGCTGGTGACGATCTCCTTCACCGTCCTGGCCCAGGCCTCCGCCCGTTTCGACCCGAACGTGGCCGACCTCATCCGGGCCGGTGACCGCGACGCCTCCCTGGACGCCATGGCCAGCTCCTTCTCCGCCGCGGGGAGCCCGGTCCTGGGGACCGTCTTCTTCTGCTTCATCGCCCTCATCGGGCTCAACGCCACGCTGGGCCTGTTCGACTCCTTCTCGCGCGGCCAGGCCGACATGACCTACAACTTCGTGCCGGGCGCCAAGAAGATCGGCGTCTCGAAGCTGTACGCCATGTTCCTGTGGGGCCTGATCGTCTTCGGCATCCTCGTCCTGCTCTTCGGCCCCGCCGACGGGCCCGCGGCGATCCTGGACGTGCTCGCGTTCCTGTCGGCGTTCGCGATGGGCGCGTACTGCGTGGTGCTGCTGCTGGTCAACAACCTCACCCTGCCCAAGCCGATCCGGCCGGGCATCGTCTCCAACGCCGTCATCGCCTTCGCCGCGCTGTTCTACCTCGGCGCGCTCTTCTACTCGCTGTTCGCCTTCGGGGTCGTGGTGGACTGATGGGCGTCCAGGTCTCCCCCAGAACGTCCGGCGCCCTCCTCCACCACGCCGAGGTCGCGGTGCCCGGGGCGGCGATCGGCCTCGTCGCCGGATTGTTCGCCGCGGGCGTCGGCGCGTTGGCCGGCCTGCCCGCGCTGCTCAACGCCACGGTGGGGGCGGCGCTCGGCCTCCCCCTCGCGCTGCTCGGGGCCGGGTACTGCGTGCTGCTCGCCCGAGGCGTGTTCTCGGTCGGCGCGGTGGCCCCCCTCGCGCTGTACTGGCTGGTGGGCTTCCCCCTCGCCCGCCTGTTCGACTCCTACGCCGTGGCACTGGTGTTCGGGAACGACACCGTGCTCCGGGAGCCCCTGCTGTCGTTCCTGACCCTCCAGGCGATGCTCAGCTTCGGCTTCACCATCGGGTTCCTGTGGCTGCACGAGAGGATCGCGCCGCACTGGCTGCTGCGCGTCCGCGGGCACAACCCGGTGGCGGCCGAGCTGGTCGAGCGGTACATGGAGCACGCGGAGCACCTCAACAGGCGTCGGGCCTCCCGGCGCCGTCCCCCGACCGCCCCGTCCTGACGGACACGGCCTGCCCGGTGCGGCGTCCCGCGCCGCACCGGACAGGCCGTCCCATGAGCACCAGGAGTACCGCCCGGCCGGACCCCGTGCCCGGGCGGGCGTACGGCGCGGGCCGGGCACCGGGGCAACGGACCCGTGCCCGCGCCGTCCCGGTTCCCCGCCGACCGGCGGCCCGGCTCAGTGCAGGACCTTGAGCCCGACCACGCCGGCGACGATGAGGACCAGGCAGAGCGCCTTGAGCGGGCTGAAGCCCTCGCCCAGGAAGAACATGCCGACCAGCGCGGTGCCGACGACGCCGATCGACACCCAGACGGCGTAGCCCGTCCCCAGGGGGATGGTCCGCAGCGCGTACGCCAGCCCGGCCATGCTCAGCGTCAGTGCGGCGCCGAAGGCCACCGTCGGCCACAGGCGCGTGAACCCCTGCGAGGCGTGGAGCGCCGCCGCCCACGCGGTTTCCAGAAGACCGGAGATCACCAGTACAACCCAGGCCATCGACCCGTACCTCCATGACGTGCGTGCAGGAACGCGCCGTCTTGTCGTACCGGGTACGGCGCACCTCGTCCGGGGTCTCACGGATCGCGCCGGCGCGGCGGGGCCGCGCGGGCGGTGATGCCTCGCAACCTACAACCCGCGGGCGCGGGCCGGGCTTCCGGGGCCGCTGGAGAGGTGCGCCACCGCACGTGGGGCCGGGCTGCCGTCCCGACCGTTCACGCCGCGCCGGCGACGCCTCCGGCCGACCCGCCCGGCAGCGCACCGGCCCGGGCCCCGCCGCGCCCTCACCGCGCCTCCGCGGCGCCCCTTCCGGGCGGACCGCCCGCCGCGCGGGGCCGGACCACGCGGGGTGGGGGACCGGACCGGCGCGCCGACCCGGGTGGACCGGTGTCCCGCCGCCCGGCGGCCGTTCGTCGTGCGCCGTGACCGTTCGTCGCACGGTGGGCGACCGTTCGACGCTCCGGCCCCGCGTTCGGCGCGCGTGCGGGCGCGCCCCCTCCTTGTGGAGAGTGCCACTCCTTACAGTGCCGAGTAATACAGATCACACGAAGGAAGCGCGCTCCCGGCAGCGCGGCCGTTCCCGCCATCCCCCGGAGGTACGACCCAGCATGGCCACACAACGCCCGCCCGAACCGCCCACCCCGCCCCCGGGGCCGGGCGGGGGATCCCCCGAAGAGCCGCTGTCGGAGGCCGCCGTCATCGCCATGCACAGCGACCCCCGGTTCCTGGCCCTGAAGAAGAGCCTGTTCAGCTTCGTCTTCCCGATGAGCCTGGCGTTCATGGCCTGGTACCTGCTGTACGTGCTGATGTCGGCGTTCGGGCGGGACGTCATGGGCACCGTCCTCTTCGGCAGCGTCAACGTCGCGCTGGTGTTCGGCATCCTCCAGTTCGTCTCGACCTTCGGGATCGCGATCCTGTACACGGGCTACGCGCGCCGCAAGCTCGACGGCCCCGCGACCGCCCTCCGCAACGAGCTGCAGAACGGCACGACCGGCAAGGAGGGCAACCGATGATCCTCGCCCAGGAGGCCGTGGCGGTCAGCGAGAGCAGCCGCCTCGTCACCATCGTCCTCTTCTCCCTCATGATCGCGGCCACGCTCGGCATCACCGTCTGGGCCAGCCGCAACACCCGCGACGCGACCGACTTCCACTCCGGCGGCCGCGGTTTCTCGCCGCTCCAGAACGGCCTGGCGATCGGCAGCGACTACATGTCCGCCGCGTCCTTCCTCGGGATCGCGGGCATGATCGCCCTGTTCGGGTACGACGGCTTCCTGTACTCCATCGGCTTCCTCGTCGCCTGGCTCGTGGCGCTGCTCCTCGTCGCCGAGCTCCTGCGCAACTCCGGCCGCTACACCATGGGCGACGTGCTGTCCTACCGGATGCAGCAGCGCCCGGTCCGGACCGCCGCGGCGATCTCCACCGTCGTGGTGTCGATCTTCTACCTGCTGGCGCAGATGGTCGGGGCCGGAGCGCTCATCGCCCTGCTCCTGGGCATCCAGGAGGGCCAGACCTTCCTCGGCATGGACGCGCCCACCGCCAAGATCGTCGGCATCGTGGTCATCGGCCTCCTGATGACCATCTACGTCACCTTCGGCGGGATGAAGGGCACCACCTGGGTCCAGATCATCAAGGCCGTCATCCTCATGGCCGGCGCCGCCCTGCTCACCGTGCTGACCCTGTCCCTGTACGGGTTCAACCTGGGCGCTCTGATGACCGACGCCGCCAACGCCAGCCAGGCGGCCGACGCGGGCAACGCCGCCGGGTTCCTGGAGCCCGGGCTCCGCTACGGCGTCGAGGTGGCCGGCGACCCGCTCCAGACCCTCTGGAACAAGCTGGACCTCATCAGCCTCGGCCTCGCCCTGGTCCTGGGCACCGCGGGCCTGCCGCACATCCTCATCCGCTTCTACACCGTCCCCGACTCCCAGAGCGCCCGCAAGTCGGTCAACTGGGGCATCGGCCTCATCGGCGCCTTCTACCTGATGACGCTGGTCCTGGGCTTCGGCGCGGCCGCGATCGTCGGCCACGAGGCCATCACCGCGCAGGACGCGGCGGGCAACACGGCGGCGCCCCAGCTGGCGCAGGCGGTCGGGGAGAACATCGGTGGCAGCATGGCCGGAGCGGTCCTGCTCGCGATCATCGCCTCCGCCGCCTTCGCCGCGATCCTGTCCACGGTCGCCGGCCTCGTCATCGCCTCGTCCTCCTCCCTCGCGCACGACTTCTACAACTCGGTCCTGCGCAAGGGGAAGGCCACGGGCACGGAGGAGGTCCGGGTCGCCCGGATCTCCGCCCTGGGCGTCGGCCTGGTCGCGATCGTCCTGGCGATCTTCGCGCAGAACCTCAACGTGGCCTTCCTGGTCTCGCTGGCCTTCGCGATGGCCGCCTCGGCCAACCTGCCCACCCTGCTCCTCAGCCTGTTCTGGAAGCGCTTCAACACCGCCGGAGCGCTCGCCGGCATCTACGGCGGCCTGATCAGTGCCGTGGGCCTGGTGTTCTTCTCGCCGGTCGTCTCCGGCTCCGAGACCGCCCTCATGCCCAACGTCGACTTCGCCTGGTTCCCCCTGCCCAACCCGGCGCTGGTGTCGGTGCCGATCAGCCTGCTCTGCGCCGTCATCGGAACGCTCATGTCCAAGGAGCGCGACTTCGACAAGTTCGCGCTGCTCCAGGTCCGCGCCCTGACCGGCGCGGGCGCGGAGAAGGCCTCCGACCACTAGACCGAGCGGCACACCGCCCGCCACCGGACTCGGGCGGCCGTCGGCCCACTCCCGCCGGGGCCCCTCCCGTCCCCGGTCCGGCCGCCGCCCCGAGTCCTCCCGTCCCGGGCCCGTCACCCCTCACCGGGTGGCGGGCCCGAGGCGCGCCCGCGGGGCGAGTACCCGGTCGGCCCTGGCAGAATCAGGAAAGGTGACCCCCGACACGTGAGCGTTGACACATTTTGCTGGGATATGGTCAGTCCGTGTCGTACCGGTGGCTGTCGCGGATATCCCCCTCCCGACGGCGCCCCGCGCCGTCGGAGCAGAGGGCGGGCGTCGATCTGATGCGCCAGGTCCACGCCCTCAGCGTCGACCTCCAGGACGGGCTGCACGGGAGGGGCGTCTTCTCCGCCGCCCGGAGGCTGTCCCGCCTCCTCGCCGCCGACGGCGTCGTCCTCGCCGACCTCGACGGGCCGGTCGCCTCCCACGGCGCCCGGTTCGACGCCGGTGACGTGGCGGGGCTGCTCGCCCAGGTCTTCGAGTACGGCGGCAACGCCCGCAGGCGCCTCCCGGAGGGGGCCTCCGTGTGCGCGGTTCCCCTGACCGTGGCCGACGAGCTGGCGGGGGCCCTGGTCGTGTCCGGCCGCCCCGCGGAGGCCGACGTCGAGGCCGCCGCGGCGCTGGTGTCCGACGCCCTCGACCACGCGGCGCTGCGCCGCACCCGCGACCGGATCGCCGCCGCCGACCTGCGCACGCTCCGCGCCCAGATCTCCCCCCACTTCGTGCACAACGCCCTCGCGGTGATCGCCGCGCTGGTGCGCACCGACCCCGACCGGGCGCGCCACCTGCTGTCGGACTTCGCCGACTACCTGCGCTACGGCTTCTCCGAGAAGGGCGACTACGCGACCGTCTCCGACGAGCTGGAGGCCACCCAGACCTACCTCGAACTCCAGCGGGCCCGCTTCCACGACCGCCTGGACATCACCGTGCGCATGGCGCCCGAGGTGCTGCCCGTGGCGATCCCCTTCCTGGTGGTGCAGCCGATCGTGGAGAACGCGATCCGGCACGGGCTGGAACGCAAGGAGGGCACGGGGCACATCAGCGTCTCCGGGTTCGGCGAGGGACCGCTGTGCGTGATCGAGATCGAGGACGACGGGGTGGGCATGCACCCGGACCTGGCCCGCTCCCTGCTGGCGGGGACCGGGCCCGAGTCGCGCAGCGTCGGGCTGGCCAACGTCGACCAGCGGCTGCGGGCCGTCTACGGACCCGAGTACGGTCTGGTGATCGAGACCGCGCCTGGGGAGGGGACGAAGGTGACCGTGCGCGTACCGAGGTTCACCCGGGGGGTGGTCGCCCAGTGAAGCCCGAGCTGCGGGTGCTGGTCGTCGAGGACGAGGCGTCCACCCGCCAGGAGATGGCGTCGCTGCTGGCCGACATGCCCGAGGTCGCCGAGGTCCACGCGGCCGACAACGGGGCCGCCGCCGTGCGGCTGCTGGGGACGACCACGATCGACGCCGCGTTCCTGGACATCCTCATGCCCGGACTGAACGGCATGGACGTGGCGCGCGTGCTGAGCGTGCTGTCCGAACCGCCCTCCATCGTGTTCGTGACCGCCTCCGAGACCCACGCCGTGGAGGCGTTCGGCATCGGGGCCGTGGACTACCTGCTCAAACCGATCCGCCCCGAGCGCCTGGCCGAGGCCGTGGGCCGCATAGCCCAGCTGCGCCGGCCCGCCGGGGCCGCGCCCCCCGCGGAGGACCTCCACGTGGTGCAGATCGACACGGGGCGGCGCACGGTGTTCGTCAAACGCGACGACGTGCAGTTCGTGGAGGCCCAGGGCGACTACGTCCGGCTCCACACCTCCGACGGCACCCACCTCATCCGCCTCTCCCTGTCCTACCTGGAGGAGGTGTGGGAGTCGGCGGGGTTCGTCCGCGTCCACCGGGGGTTCCTCGTCGCCATCCCGTGGGTGCGGGACCTGCGGGTGACCTCCTCGTCCGGCCTGGTCGCCGGGACCCCCGCCGGCGACGTCCCCGTGAGCCGCCGCCACGGCCGCCACCTCCGGGCCCAGCTGCTGGAGGCGGCCCGGCGCGACCAGCTCGGCCGCTCGGCGAACGCGCAGGGCGCGGCGGTGTCGCGGTCCAGGGACGGTGAGCACGACCAGCCCCACCGGCAGGAGCCATGAGCCCGCGCCGTGAGAAGCTGACCAGCCCGCAGACCCGGATCGCGCTCGCCCGGGGCAACCGGCCCGCCCAGCACCTCCTGCCGATCCCCGGCCCGGTGGACACCGAGGCGGCCCGGAAGCTGTTCCACGCCCAGCGGCGGACCGCCGTGCGCACCGTGGCCCTGCTGACGGTCCTGCTGTTCGGGGTGAGCGGCGCCTTCGCCGCCTTCCCCGTGCTCGGCCACGTCCGGCTGGGGGGCGTGCCGCTGTCGTGGCTGCTCCTGGCCGCGGGGATCTACCCGCTGCTGTTCGGCCTGGCACTGTGGCACGTCCGCTCCGCCGAGCGCGTCGAGCGGCGTGCGGCACGGGAGGCGCCGAGGCGGGACGAGGACCCGGGACGGGAGCGGTGACCTCCGTCCTGGCGATAGGCCTCGTCCTGGTGACGAGCCTGGTCATCGGCGTCTACGGGGTGCGCGCCGCCCGCTCGACCTCCGACTTCCTGGTGGCCTCCCGCCGCGTCTCCCCCAACTGGAACGCGCTCGCGATCGCCGGCGAGTACCTGTCCGCCGCGTCCGTGCTGGGGCTCTCCGGCCTGCTGCTCAAGAACGGCCTGGGCACCATGTGGTACGCGGTCGGGTTCGCGGCGGGATACGTGGCGGTCGTGGCGCTCGTGGCCGGGCCGATGCGCAGGTCGGGGGCGTTCACCGTGCCGGACTTCGCCGAGTACAGGTTGGGCGCGCCGCGGCTGCGCAAGCTGTGCGGGCTGGTCGTCCTGGTGATCATGCTGTTGTACCTGGTCCCCCAGTTCAAGGGGGCGGGGGTGGTGCTGAGCCTGGTCAGCGGAACGCCCTACTGGGTGGGCGTGCTGCTCGCGGGGGTGGTGGTGAGCGGCTCGATCGCCGCGGGCGGCATGCGCTCGGCCACCTACGTGCAGGCCTTCCACTACGTCGTCAAACTCGCGTTCATCGCCGTCCCCGCGATCTACCTGGTGGTGCACGCCGGCCCGGAGACCCGGGCGGAGGCGCTCAACCCCGAGTGGGGCACCCACTTCCCGGAGGCGACCCCGGTGGAGTTCACCGTGGACACCGACTTCAGCCTGGACGAGCCCGTGACGGTGACGACCCCCTCGGGCGACGGGGTGGAGCTCTCCGCGGGGGAGCACACGGTCGGGCAGGGCACCGAGTACGTCTTCCCCGAGGGCGCGACGATCCCGCACCCCGACGGACTCCCCGAGCTGGGCAGCGAGCGGTGGAGCACCCCGCTCCTGGACGTGGGGGGCTACCCCCTCTTCGAGACGTGGTCGACGCTGCTGGCGATCACGTTCGGCTGCATGGGCCTGCCGCACGTCATCATGCGCTTCCACACCAGCCCCACGGCGCGCACGGCGCGGCGCGTGGCGGTGGGCGTGATCGCCCTGCTCGGACTGTTCTACCTGTTCCCGACGGTGTACGGCCTGCTCGGCCGGGTGCTCACCCCGCAGCTGGTCCTGCTCCAGGGGACCGACACGGTCGCGGTGGTGCTGCCCGCCCAGGCGGTGCCGGGATCGGTGGGGACGGTGCTGACGGCCCTGGTCGCGGCGGGGGCCTTCGGCGCGTTCCTGTCCACCTCCTCGGGGCTCCTGCTGGCCCTCGCGGGCGGGCTGTCGCACGACCTGTTCCAGGGGAGCGTGCCCAGGCTGCGGCTGGCCGTGGTGGTCGGCGCCTGCGTGGCGGTGCTGCTCGCGCTGCCCGCGCAGATGATCGACATCAACGTGCTCGTGGTGTGGGCGTTCACGGTGGCGGCGTCGACGTTCTGCCCGCTGCTGGTGCTGGGGATCTGGTGGCGGCGGCTCACACTGGCCGGGGCGGCGTCCGGGCTGGCCGTGGGGGCGGTGACCGCGACGGGCGCGGTCGGCTGGTCGATCCTGTTCACGACCCCCGCCGGGTGGGTGACGGTGCTGCTGGCCCAGCCCGCGGCGTGGACCATACCGCTGGCGTTCGGGACGATGATGGCCGTGTCCGGGCTGACGCGTCCCCCCGACTGGGCCGAGCACGCGGTGCTGCGGCTGCACTCCCCCTGAACCCGCGGTTTCGTGGGCGGGGTCGGCGCCGACCCCGTACGATCACTCCATGACCTGATCGCGCCACGAGGAGTAACGTGTTTGCCTCCCGTCACGCCCTTCCCTCCCTGCTCGCGGCGAGCGCGCTGCTGTTCGCCTGCGGCGCGACCCCCTCCCTCGCCGGCGAGGAGAACCCCTCCGTGGACGCGGGCCCCTCGGGGGTGGGCGTGCACGGCGGAGGCGCCTCCGTCGACGTCGGCCCGTCGGGGGTGAGCGTGCACGGCGGAGGCGCCTCCGTCGACGTCGGCCCGTCGGGGGTGAGCGTCAACGCCCCCGGCGCCCTGGTGGAGGTCCGGGCGGGATCGTACGTCCTGGTGTGCGCCAACGGCGTGCGGGTGTTGGTCCACCACGGCGAGGCCCCCGCGTGCCCGCCCTACGACCCTCCCCCTCCCCCGCCCGAACCCGAGGTCCCCCCGGTCCCGGAGGAGCCCGAGCGGCCGGAGGAGCCGCCGCCCCCGGAGGAACCGGAGGAGGAGCCGCCCGGCGGGGCCGCGCCCCCCGGGGAGCCCGCCCCGGGGCCGCGGGAGCAGGAGCCCGCGGCGGCGGAGCCCTCCGGGGCGCCCGCGGCGGACCCGGCGGATCCGGCCGACCCCGCGGATCCGGCGGATCCGCAGGACGGGCCCGAGGCGGTCGAGGCCGCCCGCGAGGAGGTCCTCGCGGACACCTCCGCGGTCTCGGCCCAGGACTCCGGCGGCGCCTTCACACCCCTGCGGACCATGGTGATCGTGGCCGTCGTGGCGGTCGCCGCCGCCGCGGGCGGGGGCCGCGCCGCCGCGCGCGCGTCCGCCTGAGCGGGCCGCCCCGGCGGGCGGGGCCCGCCCCGGGGATCGCGGTCGGGGCGATGACGACGAACAGGCCCGCCCCGGGGCGGGCGACCGAGGACAGGCGGCCGGGGAGCGGCGTCGGAGCGGGATGGGACGGGCCGCCCGGAACCGTTGCCGGTGTGCCGTGAGGGGCGGCAGGGCCCCGGACCTCTCCGGTCGGTACGGCTAGCGCGCGCCGATCGCGTCGTCGGCCAGGTCGAAGGCGGCCAGCGCCGCCTCGATCCCCTCGGGATCGTTGGCCAGGACCTCGGTGAACGGGGTGCCCAGGTAGAAGAGCAGCAGGGTCGTGGCGAACACGAACACGAGGTTCACCGACGCCCAGAAGTAGGCCACCTTCGCCCCCCGCTCGATCATGACGAACGGCAGGACCGCGAGGGCCACGGCGGAGACCGCCGCGATGACGAGCAGGATGGACGGGACCCCGTCCCCCGCCGCGTTGCCGCGCTCGATGCGCGCGTCGCTGAGGTTGGTGATCTCCTGCCGGGCGGTCAGCCGGTCCAGGCCGTCCCCCGTGTCGGAGACCGACAGCACCCGGACCGACGCGGCCAGGACGGCGAGGGCGTCGTCGCCCTCGGCGCTCAGCTCCCCGTCCCGCTCCATCCGGGGCCAGTCCTCCTCCACGACGGTGGTCAGGTAGTGGCGCAACTGGTCGCGCACCACCTCCGCCTCGTCCTCGGGGAAGGCGGTGGTGCTCCAGTACAGCGCCTGGGCCGCACCGGCCTCCGCGGCCACGCCGTCCTCCGCCGCCGTGTAGTCCTCCCAGGCGATCACCACCCCCATGGCGGCCGCCACGAGGTACAGCGCGAGTGCGCAGGGGGCGATGACGACGCCGACGGCGCCGCCCGAGGACTCGTCGCTGACGCGGAACCTCCGGGCGGCGATCACGGCGCCGCCCACCATGGCGAAGAGGAGGAGAAGGACGAGTGCGAGGGTCATCATGGGTTTCCCAAGGGGGAGAGGGCGGGTCGGTACCCCATCGTTAGCACCGGCCCCCTCCCCGTTGCAGGGAAAAGAGAGAACGTCCCGGTATGTCCACCGACGCCGTGACCAGCGCGGATCACGGCCCGCCGGGACCGTGCACGGGCTCCGCCCGGCTCCTGGGCCGGGACGCCTCCGGGCGGTCGCGTACCGCGGAGCACTGGCGCGCCCGGCCCCCGCGCCGGGACGCCTCCGGGCGGTGACGTACCGGAGCACGCCGCAGAACAGCGCGGGCGGACGGCCGGACATGCCGAGGGGGCGCGGGCGCCGCGGCGCCCGCGCCCCCTCGACCGCCGGCCCCGTGCGCGGAAGGGGGCGGCTCGGACGCCTACCGGTCCAGTCGGGCCAGCAGGGCGTGGTACTCGTCCCAGAGCTCGTCGGGCAGGTGGTCGCCGAAGGTCTTGAAGAACTCGGGCACCAGGGCGGCCTCCTGCTTCCACACGTCGCGGTCGACGGAGAGCAGGAACTCCAGGTCCCGGTCGGACAGGTCCAGGCCCTCGGTGTCGATGCCGTCGGCGGTCGGCAGGTAGCCGATCGGGGTCTCCACGGCCTCGGCCGTGCCCTCCAGCCGCTCGAAGATCCACTTGACGACGCGGCTGTTCTCGCCGAAGCCGGGCCACACGAAGCGGCCGTCGGCGTCCTTGCGGAACCAGTTCACGTAGAAGATCCTCGGCAGCCCGGCCGGGTCGGCCGTGGCGCCGACCTTCAGCCAGTGGGCGAAGTAGTCGCCCATGTTGTAGCCGCAGAAGGGCAGCATGGCGAACGGGTCGCGGCGCAGCTCGCCGACCTTGCCCTCGGCCGCCGCGGTCTTCTCGGAGGAGACGTTGGCGCCCAGGTACACGCCGTGCTGCCAGTCGAAGGACTCGCTGACCAGCGGCACGGCGGTGGCGCGGCGGCCTCCGAAGAGGATGGCCGAGATCGGCACGCCGGCCGGGTCCTCCCACTCGTCGGCGATGGTCGGGGCCTGGCCCGCCGGGGTGGTGAAGCGGGAGTTCGGGTGGGCCGCGGGCTCGGCGGAGTCCGGGGTCCAGGGGCGGCCCTTCCAGTCGGTCAGGTTGGCGGGCGCCTCCTCGGTGAGGCCCTCCCACCACACGTCGCCGTCGTCGGTCAGGGCGACGTTCGTGAAGATGCTGTTGCCCCACAGCGTGTCGATGGCGTTGGCGTTGGTCTTCGCGCCGGTGCCGGGCGCGACGCCGAAGAAGCCGGCCTCGGGGTTGATGGCGCGCAGCCGTCCCCGGGCGTCGAAGCGCATCCAGGCGATGTCGTCGCCGACGGTCTCGACCTTCCAGCCGGGGATGGTCGGCTGGAGCATGGCGAGGTTGGTCTTGCCGCAGGCGCTCGGGAAGGCGGCGGCGACGTAGTGCGAGGCGCCCTCGGGCGAGGTGACCTTGAGGATCAGCATGTGCTCGGCGAGCCAGCCCTCGTCGCGGGCCATCACCGAGGCGATGCGCAGCGCGTAGCACTTCTTGCCGAGCAGGGCGTTGCCGCCGTAGCCGGAGCCGTAGGACCAGATCTCGCGGGTCTCGGGGAAGTGCGAGATGTACTTGGTGGAGTTGCAGGGCCAGGCGACGTCCTCCTGGCCGGGCTCCAGCGGGGCGCCGACGGAGTGGACGGCCTTGACGAACTCGCCGCGCTCCTCGATGAGGCGCAGGGCGGCAGAGCCCATGCGGGCCATGATGCGCATGGAGACGACGACGTACGGGGAGTCGGTGATCTCGACGCCGAGCTGGGAGATGTCGCCGCCCAGCGGGCCCATGCAGAAGGGGACGACGTACATGGTGCGGCCGCGCATGGCGCCCGCGAAGACCTCGCCGAAGGTGGCGCGCATCTCGTCGGGGGCGATCCAGTTGTTGGTCGGGCCCGCGTCCTGCTCGCGCTCGGAGCAGATGTAGGTACGGTCCTCGACCCGTGCGACGTCGCTGGGGTCGGAGGTGCAGTAGAAGCTGTTGGGGCGTTTCTCGGGGTTCAGGCGCGTGAAGGTGCCCTGCTCGACCAGCTGGTCGGTCAGGCGGGTCCACTCCTCGTCGGAGCCGTCGCACCACACGACCTCGTCCGGCCGGGTGAGTTCCGCGATCTCACGGACCCAGGTGACGAGTTCCTCGTGCTTGGTCGGGGCGGCGCCCACGTCGATACCCACGGCAGTCACAGCGGCTCCTCTACGAAAGTCGAGATCTCTCGCATCATGAACGACGACCCCCCGCAGTGACCAATTGGTATAGGCCAATGGTCTATAGCGGTGATGCCGGAGAGTCGGTTTCCACTGCACAGCAAGGGATTCGGGTGGTCCACCAAGGCGCAGGAAACGTCGCGTTCGCTCGCCGTTCCGACACAGCTGGGAGCCGGTTTCCCCTGTCGGGACGGAGACCGCCCCCTCGCTCCCGACACACCGTGCTCTTCGTCACATACCGGTCTCCGGGTACCGGGGCCGCCACTAGACCTGTGGCGCGGGCGCCTCGGGACCCATCGCGGATCCGCCCATGTGGGCGCGCACGGACCGCCGCGCGGGGCCGGTCCGCCCAGGACGCGGACGGGAGGGGTGGGCGGCGGAGAAGGCCGTCCGGACCGGCCGGACCCGGTCGCGCAGGCGTCGGGGGCGAGGGGAGGCGGGATCGGTCGGAGAGCGCCGCGAGGCGCGCGGAGGCAGCCGGGGCGGCGCACGGAGGCCGGGTCGGGCCCGGGAGCGGGAAGCGGGAAGCGGGGACGCCGCGAGGCGCGCGGGCGTCGGGTCCGGGAGCGCCGGGGCGGTCCGGCGCGGGGGCGGTCAGCCCTGGGGGGCCGCGGCGGGGATGGTGATCGTCCCGCCGTAGACGTCCAGCGCGAACCAGGCCCCGTCGGCGCCCTGGCCGTTGGCCTCACCCGGCGCCGCGTCGCCCGTGTAGGTGTAGAGCGGCCACTCGGCGTAGGTGACCTGGGGCGCCCCGTCCAGCCGGGGAACCGCCGCGACCAGCTCGGGGCGCACGCCCTCGGCGGTCATCGGGACGGCCTCGGTCCCGGCCGCGGTGCGCAGGGGCTCCCACAGTGCGGCGCACTCCTCGACGCAGGTGGGGCCGGCCCCCTCGTCCTCGGTGAACAGGTAGAGCGTGTTGCCCCCGCCGTCGGTGAGCAGGAGGCCGAGCACGGGGTGGTCGGCGGCGGACAGGGTGGCCTGGCCGTCGACCAGTGCCGCCCTCTGCTCCTCCGACTCGGTCGCCTCGGGGGTGCCGGTCGCCGCGACGGGCCCGGCGGGCTCCTCCTCACCGGTTGCGGCGCCGGCGCCGCAACCGGTGAGCAGCCATGACACGGCCATTCCGGCGGCGAGGACGCCCTTCGCGGAACCGTTCACGACTTCCCCCGTCGATTCTCGACTGCTCTGCTGTTCGGCGCGGCCACTGCAAGTGAAAAGAGTATGGACGACGCGGACCTTGTCCCGCGAGTAAAATAGGACGCCTTTTCCCGGGCTCTCCGCTGAACTGCGGCTTCGCGCGAAAAAACCTGCGCCCCGGGCGCGGGCACCGGCAGTGCGGGCGCCTCCCGCACCACGGGCCCTGCCGCGGATCCGGCCCCTTCGGACCCCGCTCCCGCGTCCCGTGCCGACCCCCCGGCCTCCCCATTCGATCCGGCCGCCGGATATCCGCAGAATAGGGGCCGCGATTGTTCGGCCGCCGGAAATCGTTTCACCGGAGCGAGCCGCCGGAAACGCCTTTACGCGGCCGGGACCGCGCCCTTCACGAAGGGCCGCGCCCCGGCGCGCGTCCGCCCCCGGGGGTCACCGCAGGATCGCGACCGGGCCGCGCGCGCCGTGCAGGACGGAGTGGCTCACCGACCCGAGCAGCAGCCCCCGGAACCCCCCGCGTCCGCGCGACCCCACCACGATGAGGTCGGCGGGCGTGGCCTCCTCCAGGAGCGCCACCACCGGGTGCGCGCGCACGACCCGGGTGCTCACCGCCACGCCCGGGTGGTTCAGGCGGGCGTCCGCCAACTCGTCCTCCAGTGCCTGGCGGGCCGCCTCCGCCGCGGTCGCGTCGTCGAACAGCTCCGGCGGGATCGGCCCGGTCGCGGCGGCGAACGCCACCAGGGGCTGCCAGGCGCTCACCGCGACCAGTTCGGCCCCGGCGAACTCCGCCTGCCCGAAGGCGAAGTGCGCCGCCCTCCTGCTGGGTTCGGACCCGTCGACGCCGACGATCACCCGGCCGCGCACCCCGTGCGCCGCGGCGTGGTCGCGGGGCAGCACCACCACGGGGACGGGCGAGCGGGCGGCCAGTTCGATGCCCACGGAACCGACGAACGCCGCGACGATCCCGCTCAGGCCGCGCGACCCCACGACCACGGCGACGGCGCCCTCCGCGGCCGCCTCCGCCAGCAGCGCCTCCACCGGGCGCGCGTACGACAGGCGGGTCTCCACGCGGAGTTCGGGGAAGAGCCGCCCGACCCAGTCGCCGGCGTACCCCAGCAGCTTCTCGGTGTTCTGCGTGTCGGTCTCGTCGGGGGGCTCCGCCCGGTCGGTCCACCCGTGCCCGCCGAAGACGCCCGCCGAGGCCACCGGCCCGGCGGCGGCGACGATCCGCAGACCGAGACCCCGCAGCGCCGCCTGGTGCGCCGACCATTCCAGCGCGTGGCGGCTGGACTCCGTGCCGTCGACCCCCACGATCACCCATCGCGTCGTGGATGCGCCGTCCATGCGTGCGCCCTTCTCGTCGGTCGTCCCGTATCCCGCGTGTCCGCCGGTGTCCCCCGATGATGCCGGGTGAACACTCAACCGCGGATAACAGTGCCGCCGCGAGTTGGGTGACGTCGTGCCCCGAAAAGCGTAGGGTCCCAGGACAGCGGTGTTTCGACGGCGACCTCGCCGGTGTGTCCCGCCCGGGGGACGGGTGGGACAACCGTGAGAGCAGGGGGCACGATGCCAAACTCCGGGCAGCTGCACTGGGACTCCAGGGACGGCAGGGTCGCCGCGGTCGCGGCCGCCGTCGCCTACAGCCTGTGGACGCTGGAAGTCGTCCTCCCCGGCGGCGGGACGGCCGCCCAGGGCGCGCTGGCGGACCCGGACGCGGCCTTCGGCCGCTTCCTGGACAGCGCGCACCGCGTGGCCGCCATCCTGGTGGTGGTCGCCGCCGCGCTGGGGCTGGCCATGGGAGCCCGGGAGACCGTCCCGTGGCTCACGGTCTCGTGGTGGTCCATGGCCGTGTTCGGCGCCGCCTCGCTGGTGGCGGCGGTGCTGCCCGGGCGGTGCGTGGTGGCCACCGACGCGGCGTGCGCGGCGGAGTCGCTGGCGGAGGGGGCGGGCGGCACGACCGCGGCCCAGGGCGTGTTCGCCCTGGTCGCCATCCTCGCCGCCCTGGTCGGGGTCGCGATGCTGGCGGTGGACCGGTACCGGGCCGGGGACCGGGCGTGGCCGCTCGTCGCGGTCGTGGCGGTGCTCCAGGCGGTGGCCGCCGTCGCCGTCCTGGTCCTGGCCTTCCGGGTGTACGCGGCGGCGGCCGGGGACGGCCCCGGCGCCGCCCCCGGCCTGCTGGAGCGCGCCCACCTGGTGACGGTCGCGCTGTGGCTGCTCGCCGCGGGGCTCCTGCGCGGCCCGTGGAGGCGCACCGGGCCCGCCCGGCCCGCGGACCTCAGCCCGTGACGGCGTCGCGCAGCGCCTCCGGGAGGGGGCGCTCGTGCACCACGTGCAGTGTGCTGACCGCCCGGGTGAGCACCACGTAGAGCCGGTTCACGCCCCGTTCCTCCGCGTCGACCACCGCGGCGGGCTCGGCGACCACGACGGCGTCGAACTCCAGGCCCTTGGCGAGAGACGCGGGCACGGCCACCAGGCGGCTCGCGTCCAGCCCGGCGCCGTCCTCCCCGAGCAGCGGTACGGGCAGGCCCTCGGCCGCGAGGTCCGCCCTCAGCGCGGCGAGGCCGGCGTCGGCGGCGATGAGGCCGACGGAGCCCTCCCCCTCCAGTGCGGTGCGGCACGCGTCCGCCACGGCCGCCGCCAGCCCTCCGGCCGCCGGGGTGACACGGAGCGACCCGGGTGAGCGGCGCACCGCCACCGGGGCGCCGAGCCCGGGGGCGATGGCGGGCAGGAGCCGGGCCGCGAAGTCGATGATCTGGGCCGGGACGCGGTACCCCCGGTCCAGGACCCTGAGGTGGCCGGTGGGCTTGCCGAGGTGTTCCAGGAGCGTGGACCAGTTCGCGGCGGCCGAGGGGCTGGTGCCCTGGGCGATGTCGCCGAGGACGGTGAGCGAGCCCGAGGCGCACCGGCGGCCCACGGCGCGGCACTGCATCGGGCTCAGGTCCTGCGCCTCGTCCACCACGATGTGGCCGAGACCGGCGGGACGTCCGATCAGGGCCGAGGCCTCGTCGATGAGTGCCAGGTCCTCCTCCGACCAGCGGGCGCTCCGGGGGCCGCGGGGCCGCCCCGGGAGGAGGACGGCGGCCTGCTCCTCCGGGCTCAGGAGGCCGTCGGCGGCACGGGCGAGCCGTTCGGGGTCGGTGAGCAGGCCGAGCACGAGCTTGATCGGGTCGGCCTTGGGCCACATGGCGGTGACCGCGGACCGCACGGCCGGATCGCGGCGCACCTGCGCGTGGGTGCGGTCGTCGCACGCCTCCCCCTCGCCCTCCATGAGGCTCAGGACGGCGTGGGCGATGCGGTGGGAGAGGAGTTCCCGACCGGAGCCGTAGGCGACGCCCCGCTCGGCGAGCTCGTCCAGGAGCGGGCGCAGGTCCTCCGGGTACAGGCGCCAGCGGCGCGAACCGCGGCGGACCATGACGGCCTCCTCCGGAGTGCGCAGGTGGGACCACAGGTCGCGGCGCAGGACCTCGGCCATGCGCGCCCGGCCCTTGACCCGGGCGGCGGCGGGCTCCTCGACCCGTCCGATCCACCCGGCCGCGGGGCGGGAGCGCTCGGGCAGGTCGCGGGTGAGCAGCTCGGTGACGGTGGTCTGGTGGACGTCGACCTCGCCGAGCGCGGGCAGGACGTCGTGGATGTAGGAGAGGAAGGAGCGGTTGGGCCCGATGATGGCCACACCGCTGCGGGACAGCCGTTCGCGCTCCGTGTAGAGGAGGAAGGCGATGCGGTGCAGGCCCACCGCGGTCTTGCCGGTGCCGGGCGCCCCCTGGACGCACAGGGTGGTGCCGAGCGGTGCGCGGACGAGGTCGTCCTGCTCGGGCTGGATGGTGGCGACGATGTCGCGCATGGGGCCGGTGCGGGGGCGCTCGATCTCCGCGTTCAGGAGTTCGCCCCCGCCCTGGCCGGCCTCGGGAGGGGCGTCGGTCAGCGCCTCGTCCTCGAAGGCGGTGAGCAGCGCCTCGGGTTCGGCGTCCGGTCCCGGGGTGACGGTGGTGAAGCCGTAGCGGCGCCGGACCCGGACGGACATCCGGTCCTGGGGCGAGGCCCGGTAGTAGGCGACGCAGATCGGGGCGCGCCAGTCCAGGACCATGGGGCGCCCGGACCTGTCGTGGATGTGGCGACGGCCGATCTGGACGCGGTCGGCGTCGGCGGAGCCGTCCGGGGCGGGGGCGCCGCCGGGGTCGTCGTCGAAGAAGACGGTGCCGGGGTCGAAGTCGAGGCGGCCGAAGAAGAGGGGCGCGCCCGGCACCTCGGCCAGGGCGGCGAGGCGCCGCTCGCGGCCGCGGCGGAGGGCCGCGTTGGTGACCTTGTCGTTGACGACGTCGCCCAGCACGAGTTCGCTGCCGGCGACCTCCTCGCGCATCCGCCGCAGGGCCTCGCGGGCGGCGGTGAGCCGGTCGCGTTCGGCCTGGAGCGCGTCGTTCGAGGGCACGGAGGGATCGGTGGTGGTCATGACGAAGACCTCGGGAGGTTCGGCGGGACAGTGGCGCGGCGACGCGCGTGCGCTGGTCCCGCCCCGGAGCCCGCGAGGGGCCCGGTTCGTTCCGATCCTTGAGAGCGCACGACACCCGGTGAAGGGGCGCGGCCGAAAAGAGAGACCACACTAACCCGCCGTCCGGCCCCGGCCAAACCGGCCTCCCGCGCAGCGAGCCCGCGAGCTCGCCGAGAGCAGCGAGGGGCGTGCCAGGGTCCTGCAGGAGGAGCCGAGCCGCGAGCGAGGAACGAGCGACAGGCGAAAGCGACGACGAAGGGAGCCGGCCTGAAGCGTCCCGAGGCCGCGCAGCGAGCCCGCGAGCTCGCCGAGAACACCGAGGGACGCGCCGGACCCCTGCAGGAGGAGCCGAGCCGCGAGCGAGGAACGAGCGACAGGCGCAGACGACGACGAAGGCCCCTGGCTTCCGACGCCCCGAGGCCGCGCAGCGAGCCCGCGAGCTCGCCGAGAACACCGAGGGACGCGCCGGACCCCTGCAGGAGGAGCCGAGCCGCGAGCGAGGAACGAGCGACAGGCGAAAGCGACGACGAAGGGAGCCGGCCGGAAGCGTCCCGAGGCCGCGCAGCGAGCCCGCGAGCTCGCCGAGAACACCGTCAGGTCTTGCGCAGCCGCACCCGCCGGACGCGGTGGTCGTCCCCCTTGTAGAGGATGAGGGTGGCGCGCCCCCGCGTCGGGCGGATGTTCTCGACGAGGTTGACCTCGTTGATGGTGCGCCAGGTGTTGGCGGCGAACTCCAGGGCCTCTTCCTCGCGGATGGTGGTGGCCATGTGGTGGAAGTAGGAGCGGGGGTCGGAGAACGCGGTCCGGCGCAGTTCGCGGAAGCGGTCGAGGTACCAGTTGCGGATGTTCTCGACCTTGGCGTCGACGTAGATGGAGTAGTCGAAGAAGTCGGCCACGGCCAGGCGTCCCGCGGTGGCGGGCTGGAGGACGTTGATGCCCTCGACGATGAGGATGTCGGGGCGGTGCACGGACTGCCGTTCGCCCGGGACGATGTCGTAGTTCAGGTGGGAGTAGACGGGGATGTCGATGCGGTCGGCCCCGGCCTTCATCTCCGACACGAAGCGCACGAGCGCGCGGCGGTCGTAGCTCTCCGGGAAGCCCTTGCGCCGCATGAGCCCCCGCGACTCCAGGACGGAGTTGGGGTACAGGAAGTTGTCGGTGCTGACCAGTTCCACGTTCGGGTGGTTGGGCCACTGCGCGAGGAGGGAGCGCAGGAGCCGCGCCGTGGTGGACTTGCCCACGGCGACGCTGCCCGCGACGCCGATGATGAACGGCGCCGGGCGGTCCGCCTCGCCGAGGAAGGCGCGGACGGCGGCGTGCCGCTGCTGGGTCGCGCCCACGTAGAGGTTCAGCAGGCGCGACATCGGCAGGTAGACGTCCCGCACGTCCTCCAGGGAGGTGGGGTCGGTGGTACCGCGGAGCTCTGCCAGGTCGGCCTCTGTCAGGGAGAGGGGTGTGGAGGCCCGTAGGGCCGCCCAGGCCGCCCGGTCCAGCTCCACGTACGGTGAGGAGAGGCCGTTCTTCGTCGTGTGAGACACGAATGACCACCCTAGACGAGGGGGTCGTCCGGATTCGGCAGCCGGTCCCCGCTAGCCCCGAACCGGGGCGGAACGTGCCCGAAACCACACGTTCACGGTGGTGTCTCCAAAGGTTTTTCGGCGGGTCGCGAGCCGGGGGAAATCGGTTCCACTCGGCGCCCCCGCATGCCCCCCACCTGCGTGGTATGGCCCCCATGCACCAAATGGTCTATACCGCCACCTGCGAAAACAACCAGTGGTATGGGTAGGTGGTTGGTCGATCCGGCGTCCTTTTTCGCCTACGCTGGCGGCCATGTGCGGAATCGTTGGCTACGTCGGGCCGCAACCGGCGCTTCAGGTCGTCGTGGACGGCCTCGCAAGGTTGGAGTACCGCGGATATGACTCCGCGGGTGTGGCGGTGCTGGGCGACGGCGCCCTGCGCACGGAGAAGCGCGCGGGCAAGCTCGCCAACCTGCGCCGGGCCCTGGAGGAACGGCCGATCTCCGGCGAGGGGGCCGGTATCGGGCACACGCGTTGGGCCACCCACGGTGCCCCGAACGACGTCAACGCCCACCCCCACGTGGACAACGGCGGACGTGTCGCGATCGTCCACAACGGCATCATCGAGAACTTCGCGGCGCTCCGCCTGGAGCTGGAGGAGCAGGGCTGCAAGTTCCTCTCCGAGACCGACACCGAGGTGACCGCGCACCTGCTCAGCACCGAGCTGGCCGAGCGCGGCGACGGGGACCTGCCCGCGGCCATGCGCGCGGTGTGCAAGCGGCTGGAGGGCGCTTTCACCCTGGTCGCGACGTCCGTGGACGACCCCGACCTGGTGGTGGCCGCCCGTCGCAACTCGCCGCTGGTCGTCGGCCGCGGCGTGGGCGAGAACTTCCTGGCGAGCGACGTGGCCGCGTTCATCGCGCACACCCGCGAGGCGGTCGAGCTGGGCCAGGACCAGGTGGTCGAGCTGCGGCCGGACTCCGTGGTCGTCACCGACTACGAGGGCAACCCCGTCGAGGTCCGCGAGTACCACGTCGACTGGGACGCGTCCGCCGCCGAGAAGGGCGGCTACGACTACTTCATGCTCAAGGAGATCGTCGAGCAGCCGCGCGCGGTGGCCGACACGCTCCTGGGCCGCCTGTCGGTCGACGGGCTGCTGACCCTGGACGAGATGCGGCTGACCCCGGAGGACCTGCGCTCCGTCGAGAAGATCGTCATCATCGCCTGCGGGACCTCGTACCACGCGGGCCTGATCGCCAAGTACGCCATCGAGCACTGGTGCCGCATCCCGTGCGAGGTCGAGGTGGCCAGCGAGTTCCGCTACCGGGACCCGATCCTGGACCAGCAGACCCTGGTCATCGCGATCTCCCAGTCCGGCGAGAGCATGGACACCCTGATGGCGGTCCGCTACGCCCGGGAGCAGCGCGCCCGCGTGCTGGCGATCTGCAACGTGAACGGGTCGACCATCCCCCGCGAGTCCGACGGCGTCCTGTACACGCACGCGGGCCCCGAGGTCGGGGTGGCCGCCACCAAGACCTTCATGACCCAGCTGATCGCCTGCTACCTCGTCGGCCTGTACCTGGCCCAGGTGCGCGGGCTGAAGTTCGGCGACGAGATCACGGCGGTCATCGCCCAGCTCGCCACGATGCCGGAGCAGGTCGACAAGGTCCTGAAGACGGTGGAGCCGGTCCGCGAGCTGGCCCGCTCGCTCTCCGACGCCGACACGGTGCTGTTCCTGGGCCGCCACGTGGGCTACCCGGTGGCGATGGAGGGCGCGCTCAAGCTCAAGGAGCTGGCGTACATGCACGCCGAGGCGTTCGCGGCCGGCGAGCTGAAGCACGGCCCGATCGCGCTGATCGAGGACGGCCTGCCGGTCGTCGTCGTGGTGCCCTCCCCGAAGGGCCGCAGCGTGCTGCACGACAAGATCGTGTCGAACATCCAGGAGGTGCGCGCCCGCGGCGCCCGCACCATCGTGATCGCCGAGGAGGGCGACGAGGCGGTGCGCCCGTACTCGGACGTGCTCATCGAGATCCCGGCGGTGCCGACCCTGCTCCAGCCGGTCGTCGCGACGATCCCGATGCAGGTGTTCGCGTGCGAGCTGGCCCTGGCCAAGGGCAACGACGTGGACCAGCCGCGCAACCTGGCCAAGAGCGTCACGGTCGAGTAGGGGGGACATCCCTCCTGGGGGCGCTTCCGGCACGGCCGCCGGGGGCGCCCCCTTCGCGTGCGGCGTCCGGCCGCCGGGGCGCCCGCCGAGGGGGCCGGGTCAGCGCAGGGCGCCGGGCGGGTGTCCGTGGCGGGGCGCCGCGTGGGCGGCGACCGCCGCGGCGACGCCGTCGTGGGTCGCCAGGACGTCGCGCAGGCCCAGGACGTCGAGGATCCGCGAGAGCTGGCGAGTGGGCCCGGCCAGGAGGAGGTGGTGCTGGACCCTCGTGGCCCCGCGCAGTGCGCGGACGAGCATGTTGACGCCGGAGGCGTCGATGAACTCCACGGCGGACAGGTCGACGACGACGCAGCCGTCCGCCGTGGCCGCGGTGATCCGGGCGAGCGCCCTCTCCGCGGTGGCGATGTCGATCTCACCGGTCAGTCCGACGACGGTGGTGGTCCCGTCGCAGAGGAACTGGTCCTGTTCCGTGTCCAGCACGGCCACGCCTCGCTCCCGGGATGGGGTGTGGGAAAGTCCTGTCACGACGCGGTCGGTCAAATACCGACATGCGTTGACAGCCTACTCTTCCCGGGCGGCTCCGCCGCGTCGTCCACAGCTCCCGAGGCACCGCGGCCGCGCGGTTGCGGGGTGGGTCAGTCCTCGCCGCCGCACACGGCCCAGACGACCTTGCCGCCGCGGCCGAGCGGGTTCCAGCCCCATTCGCGGCTGAACGCCGCGACCAGTCCGAGGCCGCGGCCGGACTCGGCGAAGTGGTGCGCGTCCATCTTGACCGGCGCCTTCGCGCTCTCGTCGGCGACCATGCACAGGATCCCGCCGCGCTCGCCCAGGCGGCGCAGTTCGACCACCACCGGAATGCCCGCGGGGTCCCCCTCCCCCGCCACGGCGTGGCGGCAGGAGTTGCCGACGAGCTCGGAGACGATCAGCCGGACGTCCTCCTGCACGCCCTCGGCGTCCCACTCCTCCAGGACGGACGCGGCGAAGTCGCGTGCCCGGCGGACCGAGCCGGGGACGGAGCCGAACGCCCTGGCGGCGCCCTCCTGGGACCGGGAGGCCTGGCCGACGGCGAGGCGGCACGGCGGGTGGTTCCACCGGGACGGGAGGTCGTCCGACGCCTCCGCGAGGGAGGGACGACTCCAGGACGGCCCGGAGTCCAGCTCCGAGGACACCAGCTCTGCGTTCATCACGGTCCTCACGAGTGTGATGGCGGGTTCGCGCGGACTTGCCTGACGCGACCCCCTGTGGCTTACATCTGTAAGACACGGATGCACGTGCAGTTCAACGTCCGGGCAAGACTATAGGACGAACGACCCTTATCGGTAGATCCTCGTCAAAGAATTCCCACACGGGGACGCGCGTTTACTCCAAGCCCAGAAGAGGCGCTTAGGCCACGAACCAATCCCCCCTCGCCCCTGTCCGCAACCTCGGACGCGTGGGTATACTGAGCGGTCGCTACGGGCCAAAGCCGCTACACAGGAGGCGATGTGGTCGCCGATCACGCAACGAATCTCCAGGTCACTCAAGATTTTCTGGCCAATTCCAGTGGTGGCCCCACCGTCCTCCGCATTCTCCTCGGAACCCAGCTCCGGCGGCTCCGCCAGGAGAAGGGCATTTCGCGGCACGACGCCGGATACGCCATCCGGGCCTCCCACGCCAAGATCAGCCGCATGGAGCTCGGCCAGGTCAGCTTCAAGCGCCGGGACGTGGACGACCTCCTCCAGCTCTACGGGGTGGACGACCCCCAGCAGCGCGAGGCCCTCCTCGGCCTGATCTCCAGCGCCAACGCCCAGGGCTGGTGGCACAAGTACGGCGACGTGCTGCCCCAGTGGTTCGGCGTCTACGTCGGCCTGGAGGAGTCCGCCTCGATCATCCGCACCTACGAGGTCCAGTTCGTCCCGGGGCTGCTCCAGAGCGAGGACTACGCCCGCTCGGTCATCCGGCTGTCCCGGACGGCCACCTCCGAGGAGGACGTCGACAGCCGGGTGATGATGCGCATGCACCGCCAGCGCAGATTCGTGGAACCCCAGGCCCCGCGTCTGTGGGCCGTGATCGACGAGGCCGTCCTGCACCGCCCCTACGGCGACGCCGAGGTGATGCGCGGCCAGGTCGAGCACCTGATCGAGATGGCCCGGCGCCCCAACATCACCATCCAGATCGCGACCTTCGCGATGGGCGGGCACCCCGCCGCGGGCGGCCCGTTCAGCATCCTGCGGTTCCCCACCCCGCAGCTGCCCGACGTGGTCTACCTGGAGCAGCTGAGCAGCGCCCTGTACTTCGACAAGTACGAGGACACCAACCGCTACTCCCAGACGATGGACCACCTCGCCACCCAGGCGCCGCCGCCCACCGCCACCGAGGAGATCCTCCGCGGCTTCCTGGAGCGCTACCCCTGACCCTCCCGCCTCCCCGCACCCTCCGCCGCACGCCCGGTCGCTCTCAGCGCCCGGGCGTTCGCTTTGCGCTCCCGGAGCGGGTTCCCGGCTGACCGGCTTCGGCCACGAGTGGAGAACGATCCGGCCCCGGAGAACCGCGCGCCTCTCCCCCACGTTAGGTGTGACGTGCGGTTTCGGACCCGAATCACCCGCCGTCCTTGCATAGGTACTTACGGACGTAATCACCAATGCACGTGCATGAGCTACGCTCTGACTCGCACCGGGACGAAACAACCCACCACGGGACGGTTCGCCCCCGACAGGGCGTCCCACCGCAAGGCGGGCCCGGTGGCGAGACACGACGGGCGCGGTGAAGGATCTACCGCGTGTGGACAGATCCCCGCTCACGAGTCCCCCCGAAGTTCCAGGAGGTTGAGATGCATCCGATCTACAACGGCGTTCCCGCGAGCCGGCTGCCCAAGGTCGTCTGGACCAAGAGCAGCTGGAGCAATCCGGACGGGAACTGCGTCGAGGTCGCCGCGCTCCCGGACGGGGACATCGCCGTGCGCAACTCCCGCGACCCCCAGGGGCCGGCGCTCGTGTACACCCCCGCCGAGATCGAGGCCTTCGTCCGCGGCGCCAAGACCGGTGACTTCGACGCCCTCCTGAGGTGACACCGCCCCGGAGGGCCGCGACCCCCTCGCCGCACCTCCGACCTCCCCCGTCCCCGCCCCCGGTCCCCCGCGACCGCCCCACCGAGACCAGCCCCGGAAGACGTCCGCGCCGATGGCCCCCGTGACCACCCCGGTTCACGGGGAGGCCTCTCCGTCCACGGCGCGGACGCACGCGGAGCCCGGCACCACGATGTGGTGCCGGGCTCCGTCGCGTCCGGCCGGGGCCGCCGGCGCGGCCCGCCCCAGGGACGCTCCAATTCCCCTGGGACGGGGCGCCGACGGCCCCGCCTGGCCTCCGCGGTCCTTCCGATGCCCTGTGCCCGGGCCCCGCTCCGCGGACGGGCGGTTCCTACAGGCGGGTGGGGTCCACCGGTCCGCCGCTCCCGCCGACCGGCGGAGCCTCCCACGGGAAGTGGGTGGCGCCCAGGGCGGGCTTGAGGTCGAACAGCCACGCCGCCTTCTCGTCGTACTTGGCGAAGAAGGGGCGGCCGACCAGCTCCGGGTCCCGGGCCTGGATGAAGCGCAGGACGAAGACCTTCTCGCCCGCCACCTCCGCCACGCCGTCCACGCAGACCTTGCCCGGCGTCGCCGACATCGAGGGCCCCCGCACCGTGCGGGCCAGCCCGGACACCTTCGTGTAGGCGCCGCGGAAGATCTCGTAGGCCTCGGCGAGCGGGACCGCGAAGTAGTCCTGGGGACCGGTGTCGCGCTCCACGAACATGTAGTACGGGACCATCCCGTGCCGCAGGTGGGTGCGCCACATGCTCTCCCACACGGCGGGGTCGTCGTTGATCGTGCGGATCAGCGGCGCCTGCGTGCGGATGACCGCCCCGGTCGAGCGGACGCGGCGGACCGCCTCCTGGACCAGCTCGGGACGCATCTCGTTCGGGTGCGAGAAGTGGGCCATGAACGCGAGGTTCTTGCCCGACGCGACGACCTTCTCGAAGAGGCGCAGGGTGTCGTCGGCGTCCGGGTCGGTGACGAAGCGCTGCGGCCAGTAGGCCAGCGCCTTCGTACCGATGCGGATGGCCTCCAGGTGCTCGATCTCCAGCAGCGGCTCGATGTAGCGGGAGATCACCCCCTCGCCCATGATCATCGGGTCGCCGCCGGTGAACAGCACGCTGGTGACCTCGGGGTGCGTGCGGACGTAGTCGACCAGCTGGTCGATCTCGCTCGACGCGAACTTGAGGTCGGCGTCGCCGACGAACTGGGCCCAGCGGAAGCAGTACGTGCAGTACGCGTGACAGGTCTGCCCCTGCTTGGGGAAGAAGAGCACGGTCTCCTTGTACTTGTGCTGGACGCCGGGGATGGGCTCCTCGTCGGCCGTCTTCGGCACGTTGAGGTCCATCTGTCCCGCCGGGTGCGGGTTCAGACTCGCCCTGATCCGGTTGGCCGCGTCGTTGAGCTCCTTGCGCGGAGCGCCGGAACGCAGCAGGTCGGACATCCTGGACACGTCGCCCGGGGGCAGCATGTCGGCTTGTGGGAAGACCAGCCGGTAGATCGGATCGTCCGGAGCGGCATCCCAGTCGATCAGCTCGTCGACGACGTAGCTGTTGACGCGGAACGGCAGCACCGTGGCCACCGCCTGCACCGCGAGCCGCTCATCGGCGGCGAGACCGGCTCGCGCGGTGAGCTCGTCGAGGTGTTTCGTCGTGTAGGCACGAAACCGACGTCCGGCGGACGGGGACTGTGCCACGTCTGGCGTAACGCTCACGCTTCTCCTCTCCTGTGTGTGTGCAGGGCCGCCCCCGGGCAATCGGGCAGCCCTGATCCGGCGGCTCCGGTGCGGGTGCACCGGTCGACCTCCGGAACGGTGATCCAGTGTGGTTGTCCTACGCTCTCGGAGCGTGATGAGGCCCTGAGCCAGCGAGCGGATATACCCGGATTAGGGCTTTTGTACCCATCTCACGCCAAGTCCAGCCCTGACCAGGACATACGGGAAGTATCCTCGCATGAGTGGACGAACAGGCCTTACGGCGTCGCCCCGGGAGCGAACCGGTAGCGTGGCACCACACCCTCGCGCGCCCCTGGCCCCCACGTGCCCTCCGGCGCCGCCGGAACAACGGGACCTGCGCGCACACAGTGCGGAACGCCCACCACGACCCGTGAGGGAAGCACCGAGTTGACTGGTACATCCGACGCGGAAGCGCCCGCCCCATCCCGCACCTCTCCGCCGATCATCGCCGTGGACGCCATGGGTGGTGACAACGCGCCCTCCGAGATCGTGAAGGGCGCCGTCATGGCCGTCCGCGAACTCGGGCTCCGTGTGCTCCTCGTGGGCAGGCGCACCGAGATCGCCGCCCTCCTCGCCGAGGAGGGCGCCCTGCGGGACATCCCCGTCGTCCACGCCGAGGACAACCTGGCCATGCACGAGGGCGCCCTCGCCAGCTGGCGCCGCCCCCGCTCCAGCGCGGCCGTCTCCTGCCGCCTCATCCGGCGCGGCGACGCCGACGCCCTCGTCTCCGCGGGCTCCACCGGCGGCATCGTCGCGACGTCCACCGTCCGCCTGCGCACCCAGCCCGGGGTCCTGCGCCCCGCCCTCGCCGTGACGCTCCCCACCGGCGAGACGCCGACGATCATGGTGGACGCCGGGGCCAACGCCGACGCCAAGCCCGAGATGCTCGTCCAGTTCGCCCACCTGGGCTGCGCCTACGCCCAGACCGCGTTCGGCGTGCGCCGTCCGCGCGTGGGCCTGCTGACCATCGGGTCCGAGCCGGGCAAGGGCAACAAGCTCGTCCGCAGAGCCACCGAGCTGCTGTCCGCGACGGCGGAGGGCTCCCCGTCCATGGACTTCCGCGGCAACATCGAGGGCCACGACCTCCTCGCCCGCAAGGTCGACGTGGTGGTCACCGACGGCCACACCGGCAACGTCGCCCTCAAGTCCGTGGAGGGCACCGCCGCCTTCGCCATGGACCTCGTCCGCGACGCGCTGACCTCCACCGCCGCGGCCAAGGCCGGGGCCCTGCTCCAGCGCAGGGCGCTCCGCCGCCTGCGCGAACGGCTCGACAGCGAGACCTACGGCGGCGCCGCCCTCCTCGGCCTCAACGGAACCGTGGTCATCGCCCACGGCGGCAGCCACGCCAAGGGCGTCGCCCGGGCCTGCCAGCTGGCGCACGACCTGGCCGGCGGCCGCATCGGCGAGCAGATCCGCCGCCGGGTGCACCACCGCTCCTCCAACTGGCTCCACCGCCTGGCCCAGTCCGAGGCCCCGCCCCCGTCCCCTCCCGGCGCCCTGCCGCCGGCCCCGGAGGGCCGCTGAGCGGGATCCGGGCCGGGCCTCGCGCCCCGCTCCCGGGCGCAGGAGAGGGCCCCGTGCCGTGTCACCTCGCGAGGGGCGGGGACAGGGGGCTCAGGTCGGTACGCTTAGGGGCATGGCCGACCCGCAGGAAGTACTCTCGCGACGGGTCCAGTCCGCCCTCGGCGCCGCCTTCGGCCCCGAGTTCGCCGACACCGACCCCGTCATCCGCCCGTCCCAGTTCGCCGACTACCAGGCGAACGCCGCCCTCGCGCTCGCCAAGCGCCTGGGCCGAAAGCCGCGCGAGGTCTCCGCGGCGATCATGGAGCACCTCGACGTGGCCGACGTCTGCCGCGCCGTCGAGGTGAGCGGGCCGGGCTTCATCAACCTGACGCTGCGCGAGGACTGGATCGCGGACCAGACCCGCCTGCTCCTGGAGGACCCGCGCGTGGGCGTCCCCGTCCAGGAGCGCCTCGACATCCCCCTCGACTACTCCGCGCCCAACGTGGCCAAGGAGATGCACGTCGGGCACCTGCGCACCACCGTGGTCGGCGACTCCCTCGCCCGCACCCTGGAGTTCCTGGGCCACAACGTCATCCGGCAGAACCACATCGGCGACTGGGGCACCCCCTTCGGCATGCTCATCGAGCACCTGCTGGAGGTCGGCGAGGAGTCCGCCGAGGCGGACCTGCTCACCAGCGACCCCAACGCCTTCTACCAGTCGGCGCGCACCAAGTTCGACTCCTCCGGGCCCGGCGCGGACGACTTCGCCGCGCGTGCGCGCCGCCGGGTGGTGGCCCTCCAGGGCGGGGACGAGGAGACCCTGCGCCTGTGGCGCGAGCTCGTCGGGCTGTCCAGGGTCTACTTCAACAAGGTGTACGCCAAGCTCGGGGTGACCCTCACCGACGACGACCTCGCCGGGGAGAGCACCTACAACGCCGTGCTCGCCGACGTCTGCGACGAGCTGGAGGCCAAGGGCATCGCGGAGGTCAGCGAGGGCGCGCTCTGCGTGTTCCTGGAGGGCTTCATCGGCCGCGAGGACAAGCCGGTCCCCCTGATCATCCGCAAGAGCGACGGCGGCTACGGCTACGCCACCACCGACCTGGCGACCGTCCGCCACCGCGTGGAGGACCTCAAGGCCGACCGCATCCTGTACGTGGTCGGCGCCCCGCAGGCCATGCACTTCAAGATGGTGTGGGCGACCGCCCGCAAGGCCGGGTGGCTGCCGGACGGCGTCGAGGTCACCCACGTGCAGATCGGCAACGTGCTCGGCGGCGACGGCAAGATCCTGCGGACCCGCAGCGGCGCGCCCGTCCGCCTGATGGCGCTGCTGGACGAGGCCGTCGAGCGGGCCGCCGCCGTCGTGGCGGAGAACCGCCCCGACCTCGGCGCCGAGGAGCAGGCCGAGATCGCCCGCCAGGTGGGCATCGGCGCGGTCAAGTACGCGGACCTGTCGGTCTCCCACGACACCGAGTACACGTTCGACTTCGACCGCATGCTGGCCCTGACCGGCAACACCGGCCCCTACCTCCAGTACGCGCAGGCGCGGATCCGGTCCATCTTCCGCAAGGGCGGGCTGGACCTGTCCTCACCCCGGGGCGGGATCACCGTCTCCGAGGGCGCGGAGCGCGACCTCGCGCTCAAGCTGCTGGAGTTCGGCGCCGTGGTGGAGCAGGTCGGCGCCCTGCTCCAGCCGCACCGCCTCTCCGCGTACCTGTTCGAGCTGGCGCAGACGCTCACGGCGTTCTACGAGCACTGCCCGGTGCTGACCGCCCCGACCGAGGCCGAGCGCGAGTCGCGCCTGGCGCTGGTGTCGGTGGCCTTCCGGGTCCTGGTGCAGGGCCTGGACCTGCTGGGCGTGGAGGCTCCCGAGCACATGTAGCGGCGGCGGACCGCACCGGTCCGGCACGCAGCACGACCACCGGACCCGAGGGGGCCGGGGCGGACGACCGCCCCGGCCCCCTCCGCCGTCCGCGGGCACGCCTGGCCGGTTCCGGCCCCGCTCCCGGCCCGGGGCCGCGAAGGGGTGACGTGCCTCGTCAGCGGGGGTTTCGCCGCCGTCGGGGACGACAGAGTCCAATGTCTCGTGCCAGGTCGCGCCAGAACTTCGCGTTCCGGGTGGACGTCAGACCTAAGGTATGTGGACAAAAGCCACAGACCGGACAAATAGGGAGCAAATGGCTATGACATCCACCCCCGAGATCGGACCGGGGCCGGGCACCTGGTACCTGGACCCGCTCCACTCCAGCTTGATCTTCGTCGCCCACTACCTGCGCTTCGGCCGGGTCCAGGGCACGTTCGGACGGGCGCGCGGGCATGTGCTCGTCACCGGGGACCCCGCGCGGTCCGAGGTGGAGGTCGTCCTCGACGCGGCCAGCGTCAACACCGGCGTGGGCGCGCGCGACGCCCACCTGCGCTCGGCCGACTTCCTGGACGTGGACCACCACCCCGAGATCCGCTTCGCCTCCACCGGGCTGGAGCCGAGCCGGCGCGGACAGCACTCCTTCCGGCTGTTCGGCGACCTGACCATCCACGGGACGACCCTCCCGGTCACCCTCGACTCCCAGTGGGTCGGCGAGTCCCCGGACTACGTGTCGCCCGCCGACACCTACGGGCACTTCTTCTCCGCGAACACCCGGATCCGCCTCTCCGACTTCGGCGTGGGCGACGGCGGCGAGGTCCCGTGGGGCGGCCGGCTCGTCGGCGACACCGTCGACATCGTGCTGGAGGTCCGCCTCCAGAACCAGGACCCGCGCCCGTTCCTCCAGCAGATCGGGCACACGGCCTGAGGGGCGCCCGTCCCGGGAACCGCACGGGGCGAGCGCCGACACGTCCCGGGACCGTCCCCCGGAACCCGTCCGCCCCCGCCCCGGACCGGCCTCAGGCGACGCCGCCGAGCAGCGCCTCGACCTCCTCGCGGGTGGGCATGGACGAACTGGCGCCGGGCCGCTGGACCGAGAGCGACGCCGCCGCCGCGGCGAACGCCATCGCCTCCTCCGGCGACCGGCCCTCCGCCCTCGCCACCGCGAACGAACCGCAGAAGGTGTCCCCCGCGGCCGTGGTGTCCACCGCCCTCACCTGCCGTGCGGGCGAGGCCACCGCCGCCCCGCCCCTGCGGCCGTGGAGCGAGCCGCCCTCGCCCAGGGTCAGCAGCACCTCCGGGACCAGCTCCAGCAGGGCGGCCAGCGCCTCGCGCGGGTCCGTGCGGCCGGTGATCGCGGCCGCCTCGTGCTGGTTGGGGACCAGGACGTCCACCGACTCCAGCAGCTCCGCGGGCAGGTCGCGCGCGGGGGCCGGGGTCAGGTAGACCGGCACACCGAGCGCGCGGCCGGTCCGCGCCGCGGAGACCACGGCCTCCATCGGCAGTTCGAGCTGGAGCAGCAGGGCCGCGCTCCCCTCGATGAGCGCCGCGTCGCCGTCGGCCACGCCGGCGACCCCGCCGTTGGCGCCGGGGACGACGATGATCGAGTTGCCTCCCTTGCCGTCCACGACGATGTGGGCGACGCCCGACACCCCGGGGACCGTGCGCAGACCGGACACGCCGACCCCGGCGGCTGCCAGGTTGGCGCGCAGCTCCTCGCCGAAGGCGTCGTCGCCCACCGCTCCGAGGAAGGCCACGTCGGCCCCCGCCCGTGCCGCGGCCACCGCCTGGTTGGCGCCCTTGCCGCCGGGCACCTGGCGGAAGTCGGTGCCCGTCACGGTCTCACCGCTCGCGGGCACCTCGTCCACGTAGGCGACCAGGTCCATGTTGACGCTGCCGAAGACGGCCACGCGCGGCGCGCCGCCGGCGGTGCCCCCGCCGTCCGTGGTCCCGACCGCTCTGCTCCCGGCGCTCATGCCCCGGCCTCCTTCACCTTGGCGACGGACGCTCCGTCGTTCCCGTCGAGCCCCACGATGACCGGTGCGTGGTCGGAGGCCCCCTTGCCCTTGCGCTCCTCGCGGTCGATGCTCGCGCCGCTCACGCGGGAGGCGAGCGCCGGGGAGGCGAGGACGAAGTCGATGCGCATGCCCCTGCGCTTGGGAAAGGCCAGCCCCTTGTAGTCCCAGTAGGTGTACACGCCGGGTCCCGGGGTGTGCTCCCGGACGACCTCGCGGAACCCCGCGCCGACGAGCTCCTCGAAGGCCGCGCGCTCGGGCGCGGTGACGTGGGTGCTGCCCTCGAACGCGGCCATGTCCCACACGTCGTCGTCCTGCGGGGCGATGTTGAAGTCGCCGACGTAGGCGATCTGCGCGTCGGGGTCCTGCGCGAGGCGCGCGGCGCCCGCCTCGCGCAGCGCCTTCAGCCAGCGCAGCTTGTAGGCGTAGTGGGGGTGGTCGACCTCGCGGCCGTTGGGCACGTACAGGCTCCACACCTGGACACCGCCGCACGTCGCCCCGACGGCGCGCGCCTCGGACTCCTCGGGGTCGCCGTATCCGGGCTGGCCGGGGAAGCCGACCCGCACGTCCTCCAGTCCGACGCGGGAGGCGATCGCGACCCCGTTCCACTGGGAGAGGCCGTGGTGGGCGACCTCGTAGCCGCGGTCGGTGAAGACGGAGGCCGGGAACTGGTCGTCCCTGGCCTTGGTCTCCTGGATGGCGAGGACGTCGACGTCGCTCCGGTCCAGCCAGGCCCCGATCCGGTCGACCCTGGCCCTGGCACTGTTCACATTCCAAGTCGCGATACGCACAGCAGAAGGCTAGGCCATGGAGGGGGCCCGGGTGTTCGACGCGGGCTGTGCACGAGGGGGGAACGCCCAGCTGGGCGGGCAGGAACAGAAGGTGCCCCGGTGCGGCCGTCCTCCGCACCGGGGCGTGTGCGACTCCCGGCACGTGTCCGGTCGTTCGTGTCGCCTCTGTTGTGACGGCCGGGACCCCCTCGGGGTTCGCATTGGGCCAAAGGTTTTTTCCACGGAACCGCCGTGCGCGGCCACGGCGAGTCGTCGATCCGCGCGTCACCGGGCACGACGGCGGCGGCCACGTGACGCAGGACACACCGACCGGAGGGGCGGGCGCCGGCGCCCGCCGACCTCCCGGCTCCGGCGCCGACCGGTCCGCGGAAGGCCCGTCCCCGCCCCGGCGCCGACCGCGGCGGGCCGACTGTCGCCACCGGGGGCTACCGTGGCGGCATGGCTGAACCGCACCCCCGCCGAGACGCGGACCTCTCCCTCTCCCAGGCGCGCAGGATCGCCCTCGCCGCCCAGGGCTTCGCCGACCCGCGGCCCAAGGGGAGGGCGACCCTGTCCCACCTGGCCCGGGTGGTGCGCCGGGTGGGGATCCTCCAGATCGACAGCGTGAACGTGCTCGCCCGCAGCCAGTACCTGCCCGTGTTCGCCCGCCTGGGGAGCTACGACACCGCGCTGCTGGACCGGGCCGCCACCACGGCCGCGGGGGCGGGCGGCGCGCGCCTGGTGGAGTGCTGGGCCCACGAGGCCAGCCTGGTGCCGCCGGCCACGCGGCAGCTCATGCGCCACCGGATGGACCGCAACCGCGCCCAGACCCGGGTCGGCTGGATGAACGGCATCCGGGAGGAGCGGCCCGAACTCCTGAAGGCGGTCCTGGAGGAGGTCGTCCGGATCGGCCCGGCCACCGCCCGCGGCGTGGAGGCCGCCCTCGCGCACGACGCGCCGCGCGCCAAGGACCACTGGGGCTGGAACTGGTCCGACGTCAAGAAGTGCCTGGAGTACCTGTTCTGGATCGGCGACCTGACCTCCAACGGGCGCAACTCGCAGTTCGAGCGGCTCTACGACCTGCCCGAGCGGGTCCTCCCGCCGGAGGTGCGCGACGCCCCGCCCACCACGCCCGAGGAGGCGCACCGGGAGCTGGTGTCCATCGCCGCGCGCACGCACGGCGTCGCCACCGAGCCCTGCCTCCGCGACTACTTCCGGCTCAAGTCCGCCGAGTCCAGGCCCGCCGTGGCCGACCTCGTGGACTCCGGTGAGCTGGTCCCGGTGCGGGTGGAGGGCTGGAACCGCCCCGCCTACCTGCACCGGGACGCCCGGGTGCCCCGCTCGATGGCGGCCCGGGCGCTGCTCAGCCCGTTCGACTCCCTGGTGTGGACGCGCGACCGCGCCGAGGAGCTGTTCGGGTTCCGCTACCGGCTGGAGATCTACGTGCCCGCCGCCAAGCGGGTGCACGGCTACT
The DNA here is from genome assembly GCF_042660575.1 of Nocardiopsis tropica. NCBI lineage: Bacteria > Bacillati > Actinomycetota > Actinomycetes > Streptosporangiales > Nocardiopsidaceae > Nocardiopsis > Nocardiopsis tropica. The sequence continues at coordinate 106,133 of NZ_JBHSUF010000019.1, read as the reverse complement.
ACGTGCTGCCGTTCCTGCTGGGCGAGGACCTGGTCGCGCGGGTGGACCTCAAGGCGGACCGCGCGTCGGGGACGCTCCTGGCCCAGAGGATCACCCTGGAGGACGGCGCCCCCGCCGACACCGTGCCGGAGCTGGTGGAGCAGCTGGCCGGGATGGCCGCCTGGCTGGGGCTGGAGAACGGCGTCGGGGGCCCCGCCCTGGCCCGCCGGTGAGCGGCGGGCGCGGACGGCGGGTCCGGGGCGGGGGCCGCGCGCCCGCGGGCGGGCACGCGGCCCCGGCGCTCCGGGTCAGACGCGTTCGATGACGGTGACGTTGGCCTGGCCGCCGCCCTCGCACATGGTCTGGAGGCCGTAGCGTCCGCCGGTCCTGTGCAGCTCGGCGATCAGCTTGGTCATCAGGATCGAGCCGGTGGCGCCCAGCGGGTGGCCCAGGGCGATCGCGCCGCCGTTCGGGTTGACCTTGGCCGGGTCGGCGCCCAGCTCCTCGATCCACGACAGCGGCACGGGGGCGAACGCCTCGTTGATCTCGGTGACGTCGATGTCGTCGATGCCCAGCCCGGCCTTGGCCAGGGCGACCCTGGTCGCGGGGATGGGCGCGGTGAGCATGTACACGGGGTCGTCGCCGACCAGGGCCAGCTGGACGACGCGGGCCAGCGGGGTCAGCCCGTGCTGCTCGATCGCGCGCTCGGACGCGATGAGCAGCGCTCCCGCGCCCACGGAGATCTGGCTCGCGACGGCCGCGGTGAGCTCCCACCCCTCGCGCAGCGGCTTGAGGGCGGCCATCTTCTCCAGGGTGGTGTCGGCGCGGACGCCCTCGTCCCGGCTCACCCCGGCGAGGGGGGCGATCTGGTCGTCGAAGCGCCCCTCCTCCTGCGCGGCGGCGGCGCGCCGGTGGCTCTCCAGGGCGAACTCCTCCAGCCGCTCGCGCTTGTAGCCCCACTTCTCGCACATGAGCTGGGCGCCGCGGAACTGGGAGATCTCCTGGAGGCCGTAGCGCCCGGTCCAGCCCTCGCCGTAGAGGGGGAGGTCGTTGTCGAGGGCGAACTGGACGTTGGCGCCCATGGGGACCATGCCCATGTTCTCGACGCCGGCGGCCACGACCAGGTCCTGGGTGCCGGACATGACGCCCTGGGCGGCGAAGTGGACGGCCTGCTGCGAGGAGCCGCACTGGCGGTCGACCGTGACGCCGGGGACGCTCTCGGGGAGGCCGGCGGAGAGCCACGCGGTGCGGGCCAGGTCGAGGGCCTGGGGGCCCGCCTGGCTGACCACGCCCATGACCACGTCCTCGACGGCGGCGGGGTCGACCCCGGTGCGCCGGACGAGCTCCTTGAGCACGTGCGCGCCCAGGTCCGCCGGGTGCACGGCGGCGAGGGCGCCCTTCCTGGTACCGACGGGGGTGCGTACTGCGCCGACGATGTATGCCTCGGCCACGGTGTCCTCCAAGAGCGTGGGTGACGATAACCGAACTGTATTCGGTTCCCTGGATCCGGCAAGCCCCGCCCCCGTGCTGCTACAGCCGGTGGGCCCCCTCGCCGAGGCGCGAGGCGTCCCCCTCGTCGCCGAGGGTGTCCGCGGTCATCCGCTCCAGGGCGGCGACCACCTCCGGGTGCTCCCCGGGCCCGTAGTCGGCCAGCAGCGAGCGCAGCGCGGTGCGCTGGGCGTCGAACACCTGCCGGGCCGCGTCCGCCCCGCGCCGGTTCAGCTCCCAGGCCCCGCCCCCGCCCGTCAGGTATCCGGCCTCCTCCAGCTCCCGGCGCACACCCTCCCAGGCGTCCTCGCCCAGCCCCGACATCCGTGCGAGCTCCGTCCCGGTGAGCGGCCCGGTGACGCCGAGGTGGCTGAGCGCCCAGCACGCGCGCGGCGAGATCTCCAGCCCCGCCGCCTCGCGCAGGCGCCCGTACATCTCGTCCGCGCCCTCCCTGCCGCAGGCCCGGTACACCTCGCGCTCGACGTGCTCCATCGCGCTGCGGCTCCCCGCGGCGACGGGCGGGATCGACTCGTCCAGCCCGGGGGAGCCGACGGTGGTGCGCAGGGGCACCTGCCGCAGGAACAGCGCGAGCACGAACCCGGCCGCCGCCACCGGCACCGCCCACAGGAACACGGTGTCCACGGAGTCGGCGTAGGCCTGGAGGAACGACGCCTGCGCCTCCGGGGGCAGCCGGTCCAGACTGCGGGGGTCGCTCTCCAGGGACGCCGGGTCCACCCCCGGCGGCAGCCGGATCTCCCCGGCGCGGGCCGCCAGGTTCGCCGCCAGCTGCCCGGAGAAGACCGCCCCGAACACGGCCGTGCCGAACGAGCCGCCGATCGACCGGAAGAACGTCGCCGAGGAGGTGGCCACCCCGAGGTCCGCGTAGTCGGCCGCGTTCTGCACGACCACGACCACCACCTGCATCACCAGCCCCAGGCCGAACCCCAGGACGAAGAAGTAGAACCCCATCTCCCAGAGCGAGCTCTCGGGGCCGAGGCGGGAGAGGAGCAGCAGTCCGAGCGAGGTGACGGCCATGCCCACCACGGGATAGGCCTTGTAGTGGCCGGTGCGGGTGACCAGGCGACCGCTGGTGATCGAGGTGAGGAACATGCCCAGCACCATCGGGATCAGGTGGAGGCCGGAGGCCGTCGGGGACAGGCCGTGCACGATCTGGAGGAACAGCGGCAGGAACGCCATCGACCCCATCATCGCGAAGCCCACGCAGAACCCGATGGCCATGGCGACCACGATGGTCGGGTTGCGGAACAGGCTGAGCGGCATGACCGGGTCGGCGGCCCTCCTCGCGGTCAGCCACCATCCGACACCGAGGACGGCGCCCGCGACGGCGAGCCCCACGACCTGGGGCGAGGCCCACGGGTAGACGCTGCCGCCCCAGGCCGCCACCAGGGTGAGGCACACGGCGGTGGCGGCCAGCAGGAGGATCCCGGCGTAGTCGACCCGGCGCCGACCGGTCGGCGTGCTGGCGGGCAGCACCGCCAGCACCGTGGCGAACGCGAGGACCCCCAGGGGAAGGTTCACGTAGAACACCCACCGCCAGGTCAGGTGGTCGACGAACAGGCCGCCGAGCAGGGGCCCCGCCACGCTGGAGATGCCGAAGACGGCACCGAACAGCCCCTGGTACTTCCCCCGCTCCCGGGGCGAGACGACGTCGCCGATGATCGCGGAGGCGAGCACCATCAGCCCTCCCCCTCCGAGCCCCTGCACCGCCCGGAAGACGATGAGCTGGAGCATGTCCTGCGCGATGCCGCACAGGGCGGAGCCGACCAGGAAGATCCCGATGCACAGGAGGAAGAGCCGCTTGCGGCCGAACTGGTCGCCGAGCTTGCCCCACAGCGGGGTGACGGCGGTGACGGCGAGCAGGTAGGCGGTGATCACCCACGACAGGTGGTTGAGCCCGCCGAGCTCGGACACGATCGTCGGCAGCGCGGTGGAGACGATCGTCTGGTCCAGGGCGGCCAGGAGCACGGTGAGCATCAGCGCGGTCATGATCACCGCGATCCTGCCGCCCCGGTGCTCCCTGCGTTCCCGGTGGTCGGCCTCGTGCTGCGCCATCGGCTCTCCCCCGTGTCGGGCCGCGCACGGCTCACGGCCCCGCTGCGGCCACAGTAGGAACCCGGGAGCTCCCGTGAGCGGGGAACCGCCCACCGGAACAGGAACTTTGCCGTGGCTTGGAGCCGCCCCTTCAAAACCGAATATGGTTCGGTTACTGTGGCGTCAGCCAGTGATCCCCGACACGTCCGGAGCAGAGCATGAAGCGGGAACTCTTCGACGCCGACCACGACCTCTTCCGCGCATCGGTGGCCGAGTTCCTCGAGCGCGAGGTCGTCCCCTTCCACGCGCAGTGGGAGAAGGACGGGATCGTCCCGCGCGAGGTGTGGACCCGGGCGGGCGAGGTGGGGCTCCTCGGCCACGGCGTGCCGGAGGAGTACGGGGGCACCGGCCTGGACGACTACCGGTACAACGCCGTCGTCAACGAGGAGATCTGCCGGGCCCGCGCCAGCGGCCTCGGGATGACCCTCCAGAACGACGTCATGGCGCCGTACATGGTCAAGCTGACCGACGACGAGCAGAAGCGCCGCTGGCTGCCCGGATTCGCCTCGGGCCAGCTGATCGCCGCCATCGCCATGACCGAGCCCGGCACCGGCAGCGACCTCCAGGGCATCCGGACGTCGGCGGTCCGCGACGGCGACGCGTACGTGGTCAACGGCTCCAAGACCTTCATCACCAACGGCGTCAACGCCGACCTGGTGATCGTGGTCTGCCGGACCGACCCCGACGCGGGAGCGCAGGGCTTCTCCCTCCTCATGGTCCAGCGCGGCATGCCCGGCTTCAGCCGGGGCCGCAACCTGGACAAGATCGGCATGAAGGCGCAGGACACCGCCGAGCTGTTCTTCGACGACGTGCGCGTCCCCGCGGCCAACCTGATCGGCACGGAGGGCCAGGGCTTCATCCACCTCATGGAGAACCTGCCGCAGGAGCGCCTGTCCATCGCCACCTGCGCGGTCGCCTCCGCCGGCGCCGTGCTGGAGCACACCGTCGAGTACTGCCGGGAGCGCACCGCCTTCGGGCGTCCGATTGGGCGGTTCCAGAACAGTCGTTTTGTTCTGGCCGAGATTGCCACCGAGGTCGACATGGCCCGCACCTACGTGGATCGGGGCATCCAGCTGCTCAACCGGGGTGAGCTGACCGTCGAGGACGCCGCCATGGCCAAGTGGTGGACCACCGAGATGTGCAACAGGGCCGTGGACCGGTGCCTCCAGCTTCACGGCGGGTACGGGTACATGATGGAATACCCCGTGGCACAGGCTTGGCAGGACACCCGCGTCCAGACGATCTACGGTGGCACCACCGAGATCATGAAGGAGATCGTGGGACGCGGCCTCGGCCTGTGACCTGACAACCCCCTGGAAGGGTCGGAGCAGTCATGAGCGGTGCGTGGGACGGCCTCATCGTCATGGGCCTGCTGGTCGTGCTGCTCGTGATCGGCGTGCGCAGACTCCGGCCCAGGATCCACATCCCCTGGGCGACCAGCGGGATCGTGGTCTTCTTCGTCTTCGTGTGCCTGCTGCTCTGGGCGTGGTCCTGGCGGTAGGGACGGCGCGCCGCCTGCCCCGCCACGGCGGGGCGGAGCACGGACGCGGCCGGCGGGTCCCGCCCGTCGCGCGACGGGGCGGGCGCCCGGCGACCGCGGTCTAGGCGTAGGGGTCGAACTCGATGCCGTCGGGCTGCGCCCTGGCCAGCGCCCCCGGGAACGAGCCGTCCCTGAGGTCGAGCTGCGCGCTCCCGTAGTCCGCCGACGTGAACGCCTCCCGGATGCCCGGCGGGTAGTGGTCCCAGCTCACCAGGTCCGGGTACTGCCACACGCCGTAGTGGTTCTCCGGCGGGTCGTCGTGCCCGGCCGCGAACCGGAAGGCGTGGGTGGAGGCGCCGTCCTTGTGGTAGACGATCTTGGGGTGGGTGCCCTCCCACAGCACCTCGGACGCCGGCCTCGTGTCGTAGTCGCCGTGCGCCGACGCCGAGACGTGGCGCGCTTCGTCGTCGAACACCCACACCACGACGTGTTCGAGGTCGTGCCGGTGTCCGCAGCAGCCGTGGACGGTCTGGTCCTTCTCGAAGTAGAGCGCGTACATGTACGCGCACCATCCGCTCGCGTCGCACTTGGAGCGCGAATACGAGTTCGTGTTGTCGAGGTCGGAACGGTCACGGCAGTTGCCGTTCAGGGCGCCGGAGGTCTTCAGCCCCTCGGCGATGGTCCCGTCCGATCCGATGGCGGGGGACGAATAGCAGCCGTCGGTGTCGTAGTCGAAGGCGGGCTGCCATTTCCCGTCCGCCTCCGCGTGGCTCGCCGGAAGCGCGGGGGGCGGCGCCGCGAAGGCGTGGGCCGGGAGCGCGACGACCAGCGCCAGGGCCCCGACGAGGGAGCGGAGGGCCAGGCGCGGGACACGGCGGCCTGCCCTCCTCGCGGCTCCGGCCCCCGTGGCGGGGGAGGGAGCCCTGCGGTCCGCCGGGACGCGTGGGGAACGGGGACCCACGCCCCTCCGGGCGGACTCGGCGATTCTCGGACCTGCAGAATTGGTACGGGGAACCACTTCTGCTTCTTCCATCGATGTCCTCCACTCCCTGCCCGGGAATCGGTTCATCTTTTTCTGTTGTCGTCGGACAAATTAACCGCGACGGTCGTCCACGACAAGAAGGGCAGGGCGGAAAACGCATTGTTCTCCGGGAATTCGACGCCCGGCCGACCGCACGGCGGGGGACGCCCGGGGGGAGCTGGCGGGGGCGGCGCCGCGTCCGCCGGGTCCGGGAGACGGTGGGAGGGGCGGGACCGCAGGGGCCCGCGGAACCGCTGGGACGCACGGGGCCCCCGTGTCACGGAACCGGGCGGGCCGACGGGGTCGGCCGCCGCGGCCCGCGGGAGGGCTCAGCCCTGCGAGCCCTCCTCGTCCTCACCGTGCATCGGCATCTCGAACCAGACCGCCTTGCCGTCCGGCGTGGGACGGGAGCCCCACCGGCTCGCCAGCTGCTCCACCAGGTAGAGGCCGCGACCGCCCTCGTCGTCGGCGGCCGCGCTGCGGATGCGGGGCAGGCGCAGGTCGTGGTCGAAGACCTCCACCCACACGGCGGAGGCGCCGCGCCGCAACCGGAGCAGGAACTCCTTGTCGGCGGTGTCCTCGGCGGGTTCGTCGTCCTCCTCGGCCGCCGCCTCCAGCAGGTCCGTCCAGTCCTCGTCGAACTCGTCCGCCGCCGACCCCGCGCCGAGGGGCGTCTCCGAGTCCAGGACGCCGTTGCCGGTGAACTCGCGGTGCACGGGGTGGGGGGTCGCGTGGATGACGACGTTGGTGACGATCTCCGAGACCAGCAGGCAGGCCAGCTCGGACTGGTCGCGGTCCATCCCCCACTCGTCGAAGGTCTTGGCCGCCAGGTGGCGCGCCTCGCCCACGGTGGAGGCCTCCGAGGGGAACCAGCCCTCGCGCAGGGCCAGTGCGTCGGAGTGGGTGCGCACGACCAGCAGCGCGGTGTCGTCGTCCAGCTCGCCGGGGACGCCGTGCAGGGCCGCCTCGGCGATCTCGTCGACGTCCTTGTCCGCGACCTCGGAGACCCGCTCGGCCAGCCTGGCCAGGGCGCGCTCGGGGTCGGGCGCACCTCCGACCGGGTGCCGGTTCACGAGCCCGTCGGTGTACATGACCAGGGTCGCGCCGAGCGGGAGCCGCAGTTCGGCCTGGTGGTAGACGACGTCCTCGGCCGCCCCGCCCTTGGCCCGCACGCCCAGCATGCGGTCGGCCGCCGCCAGGTCGAGCTTGTCGACCGAGTCGGAGGTGACCAGCAGCGGTGTGGCGTGCCCGGCGTTGGCGTAGGACAGCTCGCGCGACCACGCGTCGTAGACCATGTACAGGCAGCTGACGCTGGGGATCCAGGTGCCGCCGCCGTCCTCGTCCGGCTGGCCGAGCTGGCGGACCCACTCGTCGAGTTCGCGGAGGATGTCCGCGGGCTCGCGGTCGGCCTGGGCGAAGGCCCGCAGGGCGGCGCGCAGCTGACCCATGACCGCGGCGGCGTGCGGACCGCGGCCCTCCACGTCGCCGATGACCAGCCCGACGCGTCCCGCGGAGAGCGGGATGGCGTCGTAGAAGTCGCCGCCGACCTGGGTCTGCACACCGTAGCCGTGCGCCTGGAGGGGCCCGGCGGGCTGGTAGCGGTGGGCGATGGTCAGCCCGTCCAGGTGCGGGAAGTGGTGCGGGAGCAGGCTCCGCTGGAAGGCGAGGGCGGTGCTGCGCTCCTCCTCGAACAGGCGCGCGTTGTCGATGGTCAGGGCCACCCGGGAGGCGATGGCGCCGACGAGGTCGCGGTCGAACCCGCCGTAGGTGCTCTTCTGGCGGGGGGAGAGCCCCGAGAGCGCCAGGGTGAGCACGCCGAGGACCTCGCCGCGTGCCCGCAGGGGGGCGGCGATGGCGGAGGTGACGCCGACCTGCCGGGAGACGGTGTCGGAGCGGGTGCTGGGAGAGTTCTCGAACAGGTAGTCGCTGCTGACGACGGTCTCCATCCGACGCAGCGCCTGGGTGACGAAGTGGCGTTCGGGGTAGCGGACCTCGTCGCCGACCCCGAACCACGTGCGGGGAGGCGGCGTCCACCCCTCGGCGTGCACCGACACCTGTCTGACCAGGCGGTCGTGGTCGTAGAGGTCGATGAAGCAGTGGTCGGCGAACTGCGGCACCAGGATGCCCGCGACGCCCTTGACCGTGGAGTCGAACTCCAGGGAGCTGGCCAGGCGGCTGCCGATGCGTTCGAGCAGTCCGTACTGCTCCTCCACACGGCCGCTGCGCAGGGCCTCGCGGGCGATGAGGGTGATGCCGTCGATCTCGCCGGACTCGTCGCGCATCGGCACGGCCTGGGCGCGCACGTGGATCCACGTGGAGTCGCCCTTGAGGACGGCGAACGTGCCCTCCCAGTGCTCGCCGCGCAGGACGCGGCGGGCCAGCTGGGAGGCGTGTTCGCGGTCCGACTCGTGGATGCCGATGTCGAGGAGGGAGAGGCCGACGTAGTCCCGGCCGCCGACGAACCCGAAGAGCTCGCGGGCGAAGGGGTTCCAGTAGCGCAGCAGGCTGGACCTGTCGATGACGACGATGGCGATCTGCGCCTGGTCCACCACAGCGGCCGTGGTCAGCGCGCCGCTCTCCCGGAAGGGCTCACCCCACCGTGTCATCTAGCCGCCACCTCGCCGTCATGAGCTGCATACATGCCCGCTCCGGGTACCCCGAACGACCGCACCTTGGGGCGAGCGTAGCAACACCGTCAACGTTCCCGCAGCGCAATGTGACAATCCCGATGAGCAACCAATCAACGTGTTCGCGTGGTTCACGGCTTGGCGACGAAGATGTGTCCGGCGACGACCTCGGAGAGGTCGGTCCCCTCGGACTCGCCGCCGATCACGTGGACGCCCCCGTCGGAGGCCCTGAGCACCACTTCCTGCCCGGGTTGTACCCCGGATTCGCGCAAGGTGAGCATGATGTCGGCGTCCGACTGGATCTGCTCGCTGATGCGCCGTACCGTCACGGTCGTCTCGCTGTTGCCCGCGACGTCGATCATCGGAACGATCGAGTCGTCGGTGAAGGGCTCGGGCGAGTAGTTCTCCAGGCCGAGCTCGTCCAGGCCCGGGATCGGGTTGCCGTGGGGGCACACCGAGGGGGCGTTGAGCAGCGTCACGAGGCGCTCCTCCACCGCCTCGGAGATCACGTGCTCCCAGCGGCAGGCCTCGATGTGCACGTCCTCCCAGGGCAGCCCGATGACGTCGACGAGCAGGCGCTCGGCGAGCCGGTGCTTGCGCATGACGTGCGTGGCCAGTCGACGGCCCTCGGCCGTCATGACGAGGTGCCTGTCGTTCTCGACCCGCAGCAGGCCGTCGCGCTCCATGCGGGCCACCGTCTGGCTGACCGTGGGTCCGCTCTGGTGCAGGCGTTCGGCGATACGCGCCCGAAGCGGGACGATGCCCTCCTCCTCGAGCTCGAAAACCGTCCGGAGGTACATCTCCGTGGTGTCGATCAGCCCGTGTGCGGTCAAGTCTCCCCTCCCAAGGCTCTGCGCCCGACGCGCGGTCGCGAGCGGGCACGGCAGGTCTCTCACAACACAGGCCGGGACCACGTGATTCCCAGGGGCCGAGTGGGGACCGGGGCGTCCGCAGGACCGCGGGAGCGACCACCGATACGGCAAGCATATCGCGCATCGGCGAGCCCGAATTTCTCCACCGTCCCACAATGTGGACAGCGGAGGGGCGTCGTCCGCCCCTCGGCGCAGGAGTCGCTGGTCCCGGCCCCTCCGGGCCGTTCGCCCCTGGAGGAATGCCCGACGGACCCTTGCGAAGGGCCCTCCGGCGCCACACGGGCCCGGGGCGCGCACCGGACGCGACGGGGATCACTCCGGGGGCGCCCGCACCGGCCCCTCCGCGGCGGGGTTCAGGGGGACAGGCGGTCGATCTCCCACGCGTCCCCGTCGCCGCGCAGGTAGCGGAAGCGGTCGTGCATGCGGTCCGGGCCGCCCTGCCAGAACTCGACCTCCTCCGGGACGAGGCGGTAGCCGCCCCAGTAGGAGGGCCTGGGGACCTCCTCGTCCTCGGCCCACACCGTCTCGAAGCCCCGGTACAGGCGGTCGAGCTCGGCGCGGTCCTCCACGGTCCGGGACTGGCGCTCGCTGGCCCAGGCCCCGAGCTGCGAGCCGCGCGGCCGTGTGGCGAAGTAGCGGTCGTTCTCCGCGTCGGAGAGCCGTTCGACCCGACCGGCCACCAGGACCTGCCTGCGGATGGCGTGCCAGGGGAAGAGGAGGCCGGCGCGGGGGTCCGCGTCCAGCGCCTCCCCCTTCCTGGAGGTGTAGTTGGTGAAGAAGCGCAGCCCGGTCCTGTCGTAGCCCTTCAGCAGCACCGTCCTGGCCCTGGGCATCCCCGAGGGCTCGACGGAGGCCAGGACCATGGCGTTGGGCTCGGCCAGCCCCGACTCGTAGGCCTCCTCGAACCACAGGTGGAACTGCGTCATCGGATGGGCGGCGAGGGAGGAGCGCACCAGGGGTTCACCCGTGTACGGTTTCCGCAGTTCGGCGGGGTTTCGGTGGTCCACAACGGGCATCTTCTCGCGTCGGGCGGTCCCGCGCCACCCCGCCCCGCCCCCCGTTCCCCCTCATACGCAGCCGGGGTCGGCCGGGGGCAGGTCCGCGCTGCTCATGCCGCACCTGTGGATGACGTGCTGGCGGTCCCCGCCCGAGTCGGGTCCCACCAGGACCAGCTGCACCAGGCGCTCCGGGAACCAGTGGCCGTCGACCGAGCTGTCGAACTCGAGGTAGCCCGACATGCCGGTCAGGCCGCGCGTGTCCCGGATCCCGCCCAGGAGCTGGTCGCGCTTGGCCTCGTAGTCCTCCTGGGTCCGGAGGAACGGCCGCCGTTCCAGTCCGACGAACCCCAGCGGCCCCCGCGCGGCGAGCTCCTCGGGGGTCAGGCCGGTGTGCGGCATCGCCCGCGAGACGACGAGGAGGGCGTCGCTGGCCACCGCGGCGTGCGCGATCGACGGGAGCTCGGTCCGCGGGACCGGTTCCCCCTCCTCGTCCCCGTCCTCCCGGTACAGCTCCTCCACGAGGTCGTCCACCGCCGTGTAGAACCCCTGGGAGTCCTCCTCCGCCAGCGCCTCCGACTCGCCCCAGGACCCGCTGGCCGCGAGCGGCGTGTAGAACACGGGGTGCTGGAGGGACTGGCTGATGCGGTCCTCCTCGTCGGCGACGAACTTGGCGATGTCGTCCCCGCCGAGGATGGTCATGTCCCCTCCCACGCACGCCGCGCCGCCCGCGGTCCTGAAGTAGTCGTGGAAGGCCGTGAAGTCCGCGGAGCGCCCGGCGAAGTAGAGCAGGTCGGGCGGGTCCTCCGTGCACAGCCGGTCGAGGTGGTCCCGGAAGGTGGTGTCCTCCTCCAGGTCGCCGCTCCCGTACAGGAGGGTCCCGTCGGCGTACTCCTCCGGCCCGAGCCCCCGCGCGCCCTCCCAGACGGAGCCGCCCTCCTCCTGGAAGGCCGCCATGAACAGCTCGGCCAGGTGCGGGCCGTACTGCTCGTGCGCTCCCCCGTCCTCCGCGGCCCCCGCGCTCGCGATGGCCACGGCCGTGCGGGCGGGCTCCAGCCCGTACTCCACCCCCCGGTCGCCGGTCCACGGCACGCCGTTGTAGGCCCAGTGCGCCGCCTGCTCGGCGATGCGGCTGTTGGCGGGGGCGACGGGGAAGAAGAACTCGTTGTGCTGCCGCTCGCCGGACCGGGCGACGTCGTCGTAGGTGGCGGTGGTGCCGACCATCGGTATCCCGGCGTCGCCGACGATCCGGATGGCCTCGCTGTTGGGCGCGACGCTGTGCCCGAAGCCGACGGCGCCGATCGGGCGGTCCATGCCGAGGTACGTGTTCCCGGACCGCGCGGCGATCTCCCGCGCGGTCTCCTCGGCGTGGGCCCACGCCTCCCCCGCGTTGCCGATCAGGATCTTGATCTTGGGCGTGCCGTCCCTGCCGACCAGCTCGTTGTGCTGGTCCTGCTGGAAGGCCAGGCCCAGCAGCTCACCCTGGACCCCGGAGAGCGAGGGGTCGCCGGGGTCGGCGATCTCCAGCTCGGCGATGTAGGCGATGGTGACGTAGGGGTCCCCGCTGTCGTCGACCGCCCGGTTCTGGTCCCGGATGCGCTCGGTCACCTCCTCCAGCCGCTCGTGGAACACGAAGTCCCCGAAGGAGACGCCGACGCACTGGCCGTTCCTCGTGTCGATCCCGGCGGGGACCACCAGGCCCCGCTGCACGCAGGGGTGCAGGGCGGGGACGACCACCGTCCCGAGGAGGACCGCCAGGACGACGCAGGCGGCGGCGCCCGCCGTCCAGAGCCCCGCGAGGGCGGGGGCGGTGAACACCCGGACGGGTTCGGGCCGCAAGGAGCCCCGGGGGCGGTCCCCGCGCAGCGGACCGACGTCCAGGGCGACGAGCCGGTGGGCGCCGAGCCGCCCGGCGGCGTGGCGCGCCCTGGTCCAGCGGCCGACCTCCGGGGCCCGCTGCGCGGCGCCCTCCCCCTCGGGGAGGGAGGGGTACCGGGCGGTGTCCACCCCTCCCCGCACGAGCGGAGGGGTGGAGCCGCACCGGACCTGCACGATCAGGAGGGGGTCGGGGAAGCCGCGGCGCAGCCGCTCGTCCTCGACGAGGAGGACGAGGTAGCGGGCCACCGGGTCGAGGCGCTCCTGTTCCAGGAGGAGCACGGGGCGCTGCCTGCGCTTGCGCCTGCGGCGCCCGGCCGCGCCGTAGGCGCGGTGGAGGTCGTCGAGGAAGGCGTTGACGGCGAGCCGGTGGACGCCGGGCGGCCTGGTGTCGGCGCTGATCCGCCCGCCCCCCGCGTCGCGGTCGTTGAGCTGGTTGAGGACGTGGATCCCGCGTTCGCGGTGGTTGGGGAGGGCCTTGTCGCCGCCCGCCTCGTGGGTGACGTAGCGGTGCCGGTTGAGCCAGCGGTAGGGCCACCAGGGCAGGAGCACGAAGAACGCGACGACCGCGTAGGCGGCCGTCAGCGCGACGCCGGCGAGGAGGCCGATCAGCTCGTTGACCTGCTGGGCGACCAGGCCCAGGACGGCGAAGGGCGTGGCGGTGACGACGAGGGAGACGACGAAGGCCAGCGGGGTGAGCAGTCTCTCGTCGAGCTTGCCGAAGGTGACCCGGTCGGAGACGCGGGTCGCCCAGCGGGAGGTGCGGGAGGCGGCGGAGGCGAGCCAGCGCCGGCGCACGACGAAGGAGAGCCGGGACCGCTCCCACCGTGACGGTGCTCCGGCCGGGGCGCCGTCGTCCCCGGTGTCCGGGCTCCGCCCTCCGGCCGCGTCGAGGAGGCGCTCGCGCCGTTCCCTGGCGCTGTCCAGCCGGACCCGGCGCAGCTCGTTGATGACCTCCACCTGGGTCTTGCTGTCGCTGGTGAGCGCGACGCCGTCCTGGGGGACCTCGGAGCCGGACACGTTGGCCTGCACGGTGGCCGGCTCGCACCTGCGCAGCCACAGCAGGGAGCTCAGGCGGGCGAAGCGGGGAGGGGAGGGGGGCTTGTGGTACCACTTCTGCCCGGGCTGGTCGCCGAGGCGGGCGAGGCGGCCGTCGACCAGGCGTTCCATCAGGTCGTAGAGCTGGTCGGTGGTGACGGGGGCGTCCTCGCCCGGGGGCCCGGCGCCCGGAGGGGCGGCCAGCGGTGCGCCGGTGCTCTCGACGCCCGGGTGCGGCGCGGTCCGGCGCCGCCCGAACCGCCTCCCGGCCCCGTTCCCAGCGGGAGGGCCGCCGTCGCCTGGCCGAGGAGCGGCGGCCGCCCCTCCGGCCTCCGCGCTCCCCCCGGCCCCGCCGGACGGAAGCGGCTCCGCGGGCTCCTCCGCCTCGGGCAGGCGCCACACGAGGTTCGCCCCGCCCCGCTCGACCAGCATGCGCAGGACCTCCGAGCGGTCCGCCGTACCGCGCACGGCCAGGTCCAGGACGGGGGGCGGCTCGGCGACGTCGCCGCGCTGGAGGCCGTCGTGCTTGTCCGCGGGGAGCCGGCGGGCCACGCGGCGCTCCATGCGGGCCAGGAGGGTGTACCTGCGGCGTGGGGGGCGGGCCCGCAGCGCGTCGAAGACGGCCAGGAAACGGGGCGGCGCCCCGGGGGCGGCGGTCCGGTCGCCGGACTCGTCGTCAACCACTCGCGAAAACCCCTTCACGGCTCGTGTCGGTCCCGTCACTCCCCCCGAAGCTGTTTCTCATTAGACAACAAAGGCGTCGGAAGATTCATCCGTTTTGGCGGAATTGACACTGACCCATACCGGCCAGAACTTCCGAGAATGTGACAATTCGATCCTCCGGTCACGCGCATGCACGCCGTGAACGGAGGCCCTGACCGGCTGCGTCACCACTCCCACCACTACCCTGGGGACCGTGACCGACGAGATTCAGATCCCCGCGAACCTGCTGCCCGCCGACGGCCGTTTCGGCAGCGGCCCGTCCAAAGTGCGCCCCGCGCAGCTGGAGGCCCTGGCCTCCTCCGGCTCCCGCTACATGGGGACCTCCCACCGGCAGAAGCCGGTCAAGTCCCTGGTCTCCCGGGTGCGCGCCGGCGTGAGCGACCTCTTCTCCCTGCCCGACGGGTACGAGGTCGTCCTCGGCAACGGCGGGACCACCGCCTTCTGGGACATCGCCGCGCACGGCCTGCTGCGCTCCAGGTCCCAGCACCTGTCCTTCGGCGAGTTCTCCGGCAAGTTCGCGAAGGTCGCCAAGGGCGCCCCGTGGCTGGAGGAGCCCACCGTCATCAGCACCGACCCCGGCAGCCACGGCGAGCCCGTCGCCGAGGCCGGTGTGGACGTGTACGCCCTCACCCACAACGAGACGTCCACCGGCGTGGCCGCCCCCATCAAGCGGGTCGCGGGCGCCGACGACGACGCGCTCGTCCTGGTGGACGCCACCAGCGGGGCGGGCGGCCTGCCCGTCGACATCACCGAGACGGACGTCTACTACTTCGCCCCGCAGAAGAGCTTCGCCGCCGACGGCGGGCTGTGGCTGGCGGTCATGTCGCCCCGCGCCCTGGCCCGGGTGGACGAGATCGCCGCGAGCGGCCGGTACATCCCCGAGTTCTTCTCGCTGACCACCGCGGTGGACAACTCCCGCAAGGACCAGACGTACAACACCCCGGCCGTGGCCACGCTGCTGCTGCTCGCCGAGCAGCTGGAGTGGATGAACACGCGGGGCGGGCTGGAGTGGACGGTGGCGCGCACCGCCGAGTCCTCCTCCATCCTCTACGACTGGGCCGAGAAGTCCCCGGTCGCGACCCCGTTCGTGACCGACCCGGCCAAGCGCTCCCAGGTGGTCGGCACCATCGACTTCAGCGACGACGTCGACGCCGCCGCCGTCGCGAGGGTCCTGCGCGCCAACGGCGTCGTCGACACCGAGCCGTACCGCAAGCTCGGCCGCAACCAGCTGCGCGTGGCCATGTTCCCGGCCGTCGAGCCGAGCGACGTCCAGGCGCTCACCGCGTGCGTGGACCACGTGCTCACCGAGCTGTCCTGACCCGTTCGCCCCACGTTGCACAATGGTGGCCGACCCGTGTTCCCACGGGTCGGCCACCCTCTTTCCCGGCATCTCGGCTTCTCAGGACGGTTCGGCTGTGCGCAGGAACAAGAACAAGCAGGAAATCCCCATCAAGATCATCTCCCACCGGGGTGCGTCGGGGCACCGTCCCGAGCACACGCTGGCCTCCTACGAGCTGGGCGCCCGGTACGGCGGCGACTTCATCGAGATCGACCTGGTCGCGACCCGGGACGGGAAGCTGATCTGCCGCCACGAGCAGGAGATCGGCGGCACCACGGACGTGGGCGAGCGCCCGGAGTTCGCCGACCGGCGCACCACCCGGACCGTGGACGGGCGCGAGACCACCGGGTTCTTCGCCCAGGACTTCACCCTGGAGGAGATCCGGACCCTGCGCGCCGTGGAGCGCATGCGGGACGTGCGCGCCATGAACGCCCTGATGGACGGGGACTACGGGATCCCGACCCTGGACGAGGTGATCGGGCTGGCCTTCTCGCTCACCGAGGAGCTGGGGCGGCCGATCGGGATCTACCCCGAGACCAAGCACCCCGCGTACCACGCCGCCCAGGGCCTGGAGCTGGAGCCGGCCCTGATCGGGGCCCTGCGCGAGGCGGGGCTGACCGGCCCCGAGCCGGCCCTGCCGGTGTTCCTCCAGTCCTTCGAGGCCGAGAGCCTGCGCAAGCTCGCCGGGACGGAGCTCCCGCTGGTGTTCCTGCTCGGCACCGAGGACCGCTGGCTGCACTACACGACCCCGGAGGGCCTGGCCGAGGTCGCGGCCTTCGCCCGGGCCATCGGCCCCGCGAAGGGCCTGGTCATCCCCACCGACGAGGACGGCAACCTCGGGGAGCCCACCGACCTCGTCGAGAACGCGCACGCGGCCGGCCTGCTCGTGCACCCGTACACGTTCCGCAGCGAGAACCACTTCCTGCCCCCCGACCTGCGCTCGGACCGCGGGCCGAGCGACTACGGGGGCTTCGCCGCCGAGTACGAGGCGTTCTTCGAGCTCGGCGTGGACGGCGTGTTCACCGACTTCTCCCGGCACGCGTTCCTGGCGCGCGAGCACTTCCTCGACCCCCAGCCCGTCGAGGACTGACGGCCGCGGCCGCCGGGCCGCTCCGGCGCCGGCCCCGTGTCGCGGGAGGCGCGCCGCCGCCCGGCCCCGGGCGGGCGTCACTGCACGTCGAACTCGTTCCCCTCGGGGTCCCGCATGGTGACGTGCGAGGCCCCGGGCTCGTCCACGGCCCGCACGAAGGTCGCCCCCAGGCCCTCCAGCCGCCTGACGGTGTCGGCCCGGCGCGCGGCCCCCACCTTCAGGTCGACGTGCAGGCGGTTCTTCACGGTCTTGGACTCCGGCACGACCTGGAAGAGCACGCGCCGCCCCAGCCCGATGCCGGTGCTGCCGTCCACCGGGTCGTCGGGGTGGCGGATGGCGACGACCGTGGCGAAGACCTTGCGCCCGTCCACCTCCCGGAGGTCCCCCTCCTTCACGAGCCCCTCCGCCAGCAGGCGGTCGATGAGCACGGTGTTGTCCTCGGGCTCGTACTCCATCGCCTGCGCCCAGAACAGCGAGAGGGCGACGGGGTCCGCGCAGTCCACCACGAGCTGCCATTCGACTGCCATCGGGGTTCTCCTCGGCTCTGTGGCGGGACCTTCCGGACATGGCCCCGACCGTTGATTCCAGTTATAGTGGTTACATGACCCGGGACACAACAGGCCTGCCGATGCGCCCCCTGCACGGCTCCCCCTTCGTCTTCGACCCCGGCGCCCTGTGCCTGGAACTGCTCGTCACCGGCGCCCCCGGCGCGTACGCGCACTACGAGATCCTCCACGGGCCCCGGGACCTCGCCGACTGGCTCGCCCTGTCCCGGCTCCGCCTGGACCCGGATCTGGTCGGGGTCACCGAGGCGGAACTCCGTGCCGCACGGCGCCTGCGCGACTCGCTCTGGCGCCTGGCCGACGCGCGCACGGGCGGCCGCCCCCTCCCGCCGGAGGACGTCGCCGAGGTCAACCTAGCCGCGTCCCACCCTCCCCTGGTCCCGGCCATGGACGCCGGCGCGGGCCGGTCCTGGGTCCAGCCGGCCGGTGCGACCGCCGTCCTGTCCACCATCGCCCGCGACGCGGTCGACCTGTTCACCGGCGACCACGCCGACCGGATCCGCGAGTGCGGCTCCCACGACTGCCGGCTGGTCTTCGTGGACACCTCGCGCCCGGGCCGGCGGCGCTGGTGCTCGATGGAGCGCTGCGGCAACCGCCAGAAGGTCCGGGCGCTGCGCGCCCGCAGGGAGGGGGCGGAGGACCCGCGGTGACCGCGCGGCCACCGCGGTCCCGCGTCCGCGACGGGAACCGGCGGTGGGGAGCGCCACGGGCGGGATCCTCGGGACCGGTGTCCGCGCGGTGCGACGTCCCCGCCGCGTGTCCCGGGACCGGGCGTCGGCCCGCTGTGTCCCCGGGCCCGGTGTCAGCCCCGACGGGCGAGCAGGACGATCCCGGCGATGAGCACGGCCGCGACGCCGGCCCCGCCCAGGATGAACGGCAGCGCGCTCCCGTCCCCGCCGCCGCCCTCCGCCGCGGTACCGCCGTCCTCCCCGTCGGAGGGCGCGGCCTCCGCCTCGACCTCCACCGGTTCGTCGGTCAGGTACCGGTCCTCCAGGGGGATCCGCCACACGGGGGCGTGCGGCCCCTCGGTGCCCGCCATGAGCGCGGTCCCGTCGGGGGTGAACGCCACCGACTCGCCCTGGTCGGATTCGGGAAGGTCGAAGGAGCCGATCGGCCGCCCGGGCACCCCGTCGGTGGAGTCGTAGACCGTGGCCCCCCAGTAGGTGCGGATCACGTAACGGGTGCCGTCCGGGCCGAACGCGGCGTCGGTGGCGAACAGCGGCGCGGAGTCGATCCGCTCCAGGACGTTCGCGCCCTCGGGGTCCAGGACCTCGGGGGCCGCGTAGAGGCCGCCGGAGAACTCCTTGGACACCACGTACACGCGCCCGTCGCGGGGGTCGATCATCATCGACTCCGCGTCCCGGCCGCCGTCCGCGTACGTGAAGGTGAGCGTCACCGGCTCGACCGCCCCGTCGGCGAGGACCGCCGGCTCCGGGAACCGGTACACCCTGTACTCGGCCCAGCTGCCGCCGAAGTTGTCGCCGATGTCGGCCACGAAGACCGCCGGCTCCCCGTCGGGCCCCTCCGCGACGGCGACCGCCTCCCAGTCGCGCCGCTCCAGGCCCAGGGAGAACGTGGCGAGCGTCTGCCCGTCCCCGTCGACCGCGTACACCTCGCTCGGGTGCTCGCCGCTGTCGTTGTGCGTCCACCACACGCCCTCGTGCAGCGCGGAGGGCGCGATGCCGCTGGACTCGGAGATCCTCGCGTCCTGGAACTCGAACGCCACCTCCGAGCCCTCCGGCCCCTCCCCGCCCCTCGGGTAGTCGACCCCGCCGCTCGGCGCGCCCGGGTCCTCGGGGGACGCCGAAGCCGGGGCGGCGGGAAGGGCCGCGAGCAGTGCGGTCGCGACCAGCGCGAGCGGTCTTCTCATGGACGACATCCTGCCAGGGGACGGCGGGGGTGGCTTGCGCCCGGGTGCGAACGGGCACATTCGGCTTACGGAGCGCCGTGAGGAGAGCCCATGAGGATCGTCGCCTGCCTGAACGGGGACCGCCGCCCCGGAGCGCACCCCGCCCTGCCCGTGTCCGTCGACCAGCTGGTGGCGGACGCCCACGCCGTGGTGGCCGCCGGCGCGGACGCCGTCCACGTCCACCCGCGCGACCCCGGGGGCGCCGAGTCGCTGGAACCGCAGGTCGTCGCGTCGCTGATGGAGGCGCTGCGGTCCGAGGGGCCGGACGTCCCGGTGTCCCTGACCACGTCGCTGTCGGCGGAGTCGGACCCGTGGCGCCGCTACGACCTGGTCCAGAGATGGGCGTCCCCGCTGTTACCCGACTCGGTCACGCTGAACCTGCACGAAGCCGGCTCGGTGGACCTGGCCCACCTCCTGGAGGACCGCAGGGTGGACGTGGAGGCGGGCGTGTGGACCGTGGAGGCGGCCCGGATCCTGGTCGCCACGAAGATGCGGGTGTCCGCCGTCCTGGTCGAGCCCACCCAGGTCGCGGTGGAGGACGCCGAGCGCAACGCGAACGCGATCCTCTCCCTCCTGGACCGGGCGCGGGTGGGCGCCCCCCGGATGCTGCACGGGACGGACGCGACCGCGTGGCCGATGCTGGAGGCCGCCGTGGCCTCGGGCCACGACCTCCGGATCGGCCTGGAGGACACCATGCGCCTCCCGGACGGCACGGAGGCGTACGACAACGCGGCGCTGGTGGCGCACGCCGCGAGCCTGGCCGCCGCGGCCGCCTGACCCCGGCCGGACCGGTCCGCCGCCCCGATGATCTTGTACTTATAGCGAGGTTGGGCGCCGAAACCGTCTATAAGTACAAGATCATCGGGGGTGGGGTGGGGTGGGCAGGGCGGGGCAGGACGCCCCGTTCCGCACTGGGGAGGCCGCCGGCCGGGCGGGGCTCAGCCGAGGAGGGCGCCCAGGACCACGATCAGCATGATGGAGCCGAGGACCACGGGCAGCAGCCACCGCTGCTTGCGGTTGTTGGTGAGCATGCTCATGACGTGCTGCGCTCCGGTGGTCGGGTGGGATCCGGCTCCCAGCCTAACGCCCAGGTCCGGACGGTCCGGTAGCGGTCCGCCGACTCGGGCCGGCTCTCCACCAGGTGCATCTCCTGCGCCTCCCACCTGCGGCTGCGCAGGGTCCCGAGGGAGTGGACGGTGCCGGAGAGGTCCCGCGCGGGGCGGCTGCGGGCGACCGTGATGTGCGGCACGTACGGGCGGTGGTCGACCTCGATCCCGATCCGGTCGGCGGCGGCCCTCAGGCGGCCGACGAGGATGCCGAGCGCCTGGGTGTCGCCGTTGACGCCGGCCCACAGCACGGAGGTCCGGGCGTTGCTGCGCGGGAAGGTCCCCCAGCCGCGCGCCGCGAGCTCCAGGGGCCGCCTGTTGCGGGCCACCCTCCCGAGCGCCCCGGTGAGGCCGGGCAGCAGGTCGTCGTCGACCCGGCCGAGGAAGAGCAGGGTCAGGTGCCATTCACCGGGAGGCGTCCACCGCAGGTCGGGGGTGTGCCTGCGCCCCCGGTCGACGGCCTCGCGCACCGTCTCCACCACGTCCGGGGGAGGCGCCAGGGCAACGAACAGTCTCATCCCCCCATCCTTCCCTCCCGTGTCCGCGTCCGCATCCCGGGGAGTAGGGTCTGCGGGTCCCCGCCGCAGCGCCCCCGGAGCCGCCCGCCCATGCTCGTCATCTCCTGTGTCTTCGTGGTCCTCGCCCTGGGGTCCCTGGTGCGCACCACGACCGGGTTCGGCTTCTCCCTGGTGGCGGTGCCGCCGCTGGCCCTGCTCGCGGACCCGGTGACGGCGGTGGTGGTGGCCGGGCTGATGTCGGCGCCGGTGAGCGTGTGGATCACCGCCCGGGACCGCCACCACGTGGACCGTCGCCTGGCGGCCCTGTTCCTGGGGTTCGGGCTGGCCGGGGTGCCGTTCGGCGTGTGGCTGCTCGCCGTGCTGCCCGAGCGGGCCCTGATGGTGGCGATCGCCGTGATGGTCCTGGTGGGGACGTTCCTGGTGTGGCGGAGGACCCCCATCCCCGGCGGGACCCCGACGCTGGCGGGGGTGAGCGCCCTGTCGGGTGCGTCGTTCGCCTCGACGGGCATCGACGGCCCGCTGATGGTGGCGGCGCTCCAGGGGAGCGGGCTGGAGCCCCGCGTGCAGCGGGCGACCCTGTCGGTGATGTTCTCGGCGACGAGCGCCGCCTCGCTGGCGGGGTTCTGGATCAGCGGCAGGCTGACGCCGGAGGTCGGCTCGCTGCTGCTGGTCGGGGTCCCCGCGATGCTGGTCGGCATGGCGGTGGGCGAGCGGGTCTTCCGCCGGCTGGACGCCGAGCTGTTCCGCCGCGCGGTCCTGTGGCTGCTGCTGATCAGCTCGGTGTCGGTGGTGACGCGGGTGGTCACCTCCTGACCGGTCCGGCGCGGTCGGCGGGACGCGGTCTCCGGCCGTGCCCCGAGGACGGCGGGGCACGGCCGGGGTCTCAGGTGCGGGTGACCGCGTCCTCCGGGGGCCGTCCGAGGCCGTCGGTCCCCCGGGCGGGTCCGGCCGCGGTCGCGCCGTCCGCGTCGTGCACGTCCTGGGCCCGTCCGGCTCCGGCCTCCTCCGCCGGGGCCGGTGCGGCCGCGGCGGTCCGCCGGCGCCCCGGCAGGAGGTCGCGCACCCTGACTCCGTGGACCCTGAACAGCGGTCCCGTCAGGGCCGCGACCACCAGCACGGTGACCGTGCCCCCGATGACGAGGCTGGCCTGCGGGCCGAACGCGTCGGCCAGCAGCCCCACCACGGGGGCGCCGATGGGCGTCACGCCCATGAACACCAGCAGGAACATGCTCATGACGCGACCGCGCATCTGGGGGTCGACGCTGAGCTGGAAGGTGGCGTTGAGCGTCGTCACGTAGGTCAGGAAGGCCATGCCCATGGGCACCAGCACCACGACGAACGACACGTAGCCGGGCATCAGCCCCGCCGCCACCTGGAGCAGGCCGAAGGCCATCGACCCGATCAGCACCAGGCGTATCCGGGGCCGGTCGCGCCGGGCCGCGAGGAGGGCCCCGATGAGGGCGCCCACGGCCAGGAAGGCGGCGGCCACCCCGAACGCGGCGGCGCCGGCCTCGAAGACGTTGTTGACCACCAGCGCGATCTGGTTCTGCCCGTTCGCCCCGAAGAACTGGGTGGCGGCGGCGAGGACCAGCAGCAGCACGAGGTCGCGCCGGCCCCCGATGTAGCGCAGGCCCTCGCGGATCTGGCCCTTGCCCCGGGGCACCGGCTCGGTGGTGGTGAGCTCGGCGGTGCGGATCATCGCCAGGGCGATGATCGTGAACCCGAACGAGGCGCCGTTGATCAGGAACACGGGACCGCTGCCGATCACGGCGATGAGCAGCCCCGCGATGGCGGGGCCGGTGACCCTGCCGAGCTGGAAGCTGGCGCTGTTGAGGGCGATCGCGTTGGACAGGTGCTCGCGGTCGACCATCTCGGGGACGAAGGCCTGGCGGCCGGGGTTGTCGAGCACGGTGACCAGGCCGAGGGCGAAGGCGAACACGTACACGTGCCAGACCTCGGCCGCGCCGGCGGTCGCGAGGACGCCCAGGGCGACGGCGAGCGCTCCCATGACGCTCTGGGTGCAGATCAGGAGCCTGCGCTTGTCCAGGCGGTCCACCAGCGCGCCGCCCCACAGCCCGAAGAGGAGCAGGGGCAGGAACTGGAGCGCGGTAGTCATGCCGAGCGCGATGCCGCTGCCGCCGCTGAGCTGGAGGACCAGCCAGTCCTGGGCGATGCGCTGCATCCAGGTGCCGGGGTTGGAGAGTAGCTGGCCGAGGGCGTAGAGCCGGTAGTTGCGGACGGCCAGTGAGCGGAACATGGCGATACGCCGCATCAGTTCCTCCCCTCCCGGACGGGTCGCCGGGGAGGGACCGATGCGGCCACCGACCCATGGTGCGGACACATAAGTAAACGGCGTTGACTCATCACTCGGGTCAACGCCGTCCACTGTCGCAGGAATTCCCGCCCCCGCGCGAGGGCGGCGCGCGGGATCAGCCGATGAGCGCGTAGATCGGGGCCTCGGCGAAGTGGAGGAGGAAGACCGCGGAGACCACCCACATGAGGGGGTGGACGTGGCGCGGCCTGCCCTCGACCAGGCGCACGAACGTGTAGACGATGAACGCCATCCCGATGCCGTTGGCGATCGAGTACGTGAACGGCATGATCACGATCGCGAAGAACGACGCCAGGCCGACGGCCGGGTCCGTGAAGTCGATCTTGCCGACCGGCAGCAGCATCATGAAGCCGACGATGACGAGCACCGGCGTGGCGGCCTCGAACGGCACGATGGTGACCAGCGGCGCGAAGAAGGTCGCGACGACCATCATCAGACCGGTGACGATGGGCGCGATGCCGGTGCGCGCGCCCTCCGCGACGCCCGCCGCGGACTCGGCGTACACCGTCGCGATGGACGCGGAGGCCGCGCCGCCGAAGATCGTGCCGAAGGCGTCCATGGCCAGGACCTCGCGGGTCCGGGGCAGGTTGCCGTCCTCGTCGGTCAGCTCCGCCTGGTGGGCGACGCCCACCATGGTGCCCATGGTGTCGAAGAAGTCGGCCAGCATCAGGGTGAACAGCAGCATCACGACGGTGGCGACGCCCACGTCGGACCAGCGGGCCGCGATGTTGAACCCGCCCTCGGCGAACAGGCCGATGAGGGAGAAGTCGGGGAGGGCGACGACGTCGCCGACCGAGGTCGGCAGGCTCGGGGTGGAGCCCGGCAGCTGCCAGGCCAGGCCCTCGCCCCGGTCGCCGAACAGCGCCTGGACGACGATCGCGGCGACCGTGGAGACGATGATGCCCAGCAGCATCGCGCCGGGGACCTTGCGGACGTAGAGCGCGATGGTGACCAGGAGGCCGATGACGAAGACCAGCAGGGGCAGGGTGTTCAGGCCGCCGCTGCCGAGGCTGACGATCGTGCCGCCGCCGCCCTGGATGAAGCCGGAGTTGACGAAGCCGATGATCGTCAGGAACAGGCCCACGCCGACGCCGATGGCGATCTTCAGCCCGCCGGGGATCGCGGCGAAGACGGCGGTGCGGAAGCCGGTCATGACCAGGACCGTGAGGATGAGGCCCTCGACGATCAGCAGGAGGAAGACGTCCGACCACGCCATCAGCGGGGCGACCCCGTACGCGACGACGGCGTTCAGGCCCATGCCCGCGGCGAGCGCGAACGGGTAGCGGCTGACGATGCCCATCAGGATGCTGCTGATCGCGGCGACCAGGGCGGTGACGGCGACGAGCTGGGGGACCTCCAGGACATCGCCGTTGACGTCCGCGGTGCCGTTCAGGATCAGGGGGTTCAGCACGATGATGTAGGCCATGGCGAAGAAGGTCGCCAGACCGCCGCGGATCTCGGTGCCGAACGTGGAGCCGCGCTCGGAGATGTGGAAGAAGCGGTCCACGCGGCCCCGGGGTGCGGAGGCCGCTCTGTCGTCGGTGGGGGATGGAGTTGGTGCGTTCACGTCGTCAGCCTGACCTGGTCGTGTTACCGGACAACAAGGATTCTGCGCCAGATTAGTTGCATCTTCATACAACAGCTGACACTCGTTTCACGGGAGTTTCATAGAAATCGCCATATGACCGGATGATCGGAGCAGGGAGTGTGACGAACGCTTCCCTGGTCGGAGCGGTCGGCGCCGACACGCCGACGCCGGCCGCGTGCGAGCGGATAGCCTGGAACCGTGCGCACACCTCGCCGGCCCGATCCCGAAGTCCACGAGAGCGACTACCGCGTGCCCGCCGCCATCGGCACCCTCGCGTGGGCCGTCGCCCTCGTCGTCCTCGTCGCCATGGGCGACTCCCTCCCCCAGGCCGAGCGCTGGTGGATCGGCGTCTGCGCGACCGGCGCCGCCCTCGGGGTGTTCGGCTACCTCTACATCCCGCGCCTGCTCCGCAAGAGGGACGAGTCGGCCGAGCGCGGGGCCGCCCGCTTCTCCGAGCCCTCCTGACCAGGCCGGACCGCCTGTCAGCGGGGCACCGCCGTTCTGCCTGATAATGGGCGGGTGTCTGAGACTGAATTCCCGCGCGGCCTCGCCGACCGACTCCGCGGCATCCTCATCGACGCCGACTACACGGTGTCAGGCGTCCGCGACCGGCTCGGCGACGCCGCCGCCCGAGCCCTGGCCCGTGAAGAGCTGGTGCCCGCCCTGCGCGCCACCGGCGGGGAGGAACGGCTCGGACTGCTGCTGCGCCTGTGGTGGCTCCGATCGCCCATCCCCGCGCGGGCCGCGCGGGCCGTCCTCCCCGTGGACGAACTGGCCGAGGCGGGGCTCGTCACCGTCGAGGAGGGGCCCCACGGGACCGTCGTCCGCGCCCTGGTCCACCTCGGACCGTGGGACCTGGAGGACGGCCGGCCCGGCTTCGTGGTCTCCGACCCCAAGGTGCGCCCGGGCACCGGGGCCGTCCCCCGCCACGACCACGTGGTCGGCGCGGGCAACGCGTCCGCCACCCTGTCCCAGCTGATCGTCGACGGCCCGGTCGACCGCGCCCTGGACGTCGGCACCGGCTGCGGGGTGCAGGCGCTGCACCTGGCGTCGCGGGCCCGCGAGGTGGTCGCCACCGACCTCAACCCGCGCGCGGTGCGCCTGGCCGGGATCAGCCTGGCCCTGTCCGGGGTCGCGGGCGCCCGCCTGGCCCAGGGCTCCCTCTACGAACCGGTCGAAGGCGAGCGGTTCGACCTCATCGTGTCCAACCCCCCGTTCGTGATCACCCCCGACTCCTCCCGGTACACCTACCGGGAGTCCGACCTGCCCGGCGACACGGTCTGCGCCGAGCTGGTGCGGCAGGCCCCCGCGCACCTCACCGAGGGCGGCTGGTGCCAGATCCTCGCGAACTGGGTGCACTCCGACGGCGACGACTGGGAGGACCGCGTCGGCGGCTGGGTGACCGGGACCGGCTGCTCGGGCTGGGTGGTCCAGCGCGACGTGCAGGACCCCGCCCAGTACGTCGAGCTGTGGCTGCGCGACTCGTGCGAGCACGGCACGCCCGAGTACACGCGCCGCTACGACGCCTGGCTGGACTACTTCGAGCGCGAGGGCATCAAGGGCATCGGGTTCGGGTGGATCAGCCTGCGCAACGACGTCGCCCAGGACGCGACAGTGCGCGTGGAGGAGCTGCGGCACGACATCGAGCAGCCGGTCGGCCCGTACCTGCCCGACGTCGTGGACGGGGCGATGACGGCGCTGCGGCTAACCGACGCCGCACTGCTGTCGGCGCACGTCGCGCTCGCCCCCGGGGTCGTGGAGGAGCGGGTGGGCAGGCCGGGCGCCCCGGACCCGGAGAAGATCGTGCTGCGCCAGCAGAACGGGCTGCGCAGGGTCGCCCGCGTGGGGACCGTCGAGGCCGCCCTGGCCGGGGTGTGCGACGGCACCATGCCCGTGGGGCCGCTCCTGGACGCCATCGCCCAGCTCATCGGCGAGGACCAGGCGGTCGTGCGGGAGCGGACGCCGGACGCGCTGCGCACCCTCATCTCCGAGGGGTTCTTCCGGGTCGCCCGCTGAGCCGCCGTCCGCTCGCGCGGGGGCGCCCGCCGGTCCCGGGCGGCGGGGCCGGAGACGACCACCGCCGTCCGCCCGGGCGCGGGCGGCCCCGGCCCGTCCGTCTCAGGCAGAACCCTCCGGCGGCGCCGTGTAGAAGTCGACGGTCCGGTCCGCCGCGGCCTCGGCCCGGTCCGGGTCCTCCCCGGACTCGGCGTGCGCCGTCGCCCAGCGGCGTCCGCTCAGCTCCGTGAACCGCCGCGCGTCCTCCGAGCCCGCCCACTCCCCGGCCTCCGGCGGGACGCTCGCCCCGTGGAGCAGGTGCAGGGTCAGGCCGAACAGCCCCAGGTCCCACCCGATCCCCCCGGCCCCGGGGCCGTACCGCTCCCAGAACTCGTCGAGCGGCGCGGTGTGGGACAGCTCGAACCGCGAGCGGGTGGCGGTCTCCGCGGTCAGGCGGACCTCCACCTCGCTGCTCTCGCCGCCGTACTCCCAGGTGACCCGGAAGGAGTGCGGCGGGTCGCAGGACAGGACGCGCCCTCCGGCGTTGCCCTCCAGCTGGTAGGCGCCGCCCTCCCGGAGGTCGCCGGCGACCGGCAGGAACCAGCGCGGGATGCGCTCCGGGCTGGTGCAGGCGTCCCACAGGTCCTCGACCGGGACGTCGTAGGCGCGGCTGACCGTGACGGTGCTCTCGGCGCCCGAGCCGGTCCGCCGGACGCCGACCGACCGGCCGACCGCGTCGATCTCGTGCTCGATGTCCATCGTGCTCCTCCTGGGTGTGGAAGTCATGGCTCCCGTCCGGGGCCCGCGCGGTCGCCGGAGCGGCGTTCGCGCCTCCCCCTGGCGAGCTCGGTGTCGAGCGCCGCCAGGTGCGGCTCCCAGCGGGCGGCGAAGCGCCTCAGCCAGGCGTCGGCGTCACGCAGCGGGCCCGTGTCCACGGTGTACAGCCTGCGGCTGCCGTCCTTGCGCACGGTGGCGAACCCGTTCTCCCTGAGTACGCGCAGGTGCTGGGAGACGGCGGGCTGGGAGATCCCGAACTCGTCCCGCACGATCCCGGTCAGCTCCCCCGAGGAGCGCTCGCCGTCGTTGAGCAGCTCCAGCAGGCGGCGCCGGACGGGGTCCCCGAGGACGTCGAAGGCGTGCATGCCCCCACCATATAAGTAACTCCTTATATAAGGCAAGGGCGGTACCCTGCGGACGCCCCGTCACCCCTCCCCCGTGGGGACCACCTCACCCCTACCCCGCTCGACGCCGTCCTCCACCAGGGCGAACCCGGGTTCGTCCACCGGGACCGCGACCTCGGAGCCGCACTCCAGCACGATCGTGTGGGTCTCCCCCGGCGGGAACTCCCGCAGCTCGACCGGCAGGTGGGCGCCGCACTCGACGGCCGGCCCCCCGTGCCCGAACTCGACCGAGGGCCGGTACCCGGAGAAGAACGGCGTCCGGCGGCCGTCCTCGCCGTCGTACATGGTGAGCTCCACGGTGATCCGCTCCCCCGGGGCGAAGACGTACTCCGTCGGCTCGGCCTCCGCGGTGGCGGCGGGCGGGTCCTGCGCCTCCCCGCCGCCGCAGCCGGCGGCGAGCAGGAGGGCGCCCAGGGCGAGGAGCGAGGGGGTGGCGCGCATGGGGGTCCCGTCGGTGTCGGGGGCGGTGCGGGGGAAGAGGAGGCTACCCGGTCCGGGCCTCCCCCGGGAGCCGAGGGCGGGCCGGACGGTAGCGTCTGCCCATGGCCCAGATCTCCGAACTCGTCCACTACCCCGTCAAGGGGTGCGCCGGGACCTCCCTGCGCTCCGCCCTCGTGACCCCCGCCGGGATCGCCCACGACCGCACGTTCATGGTGGTCGACGGCGGCGGCGGTTTCCGCAGCCAGCGCAACGACCCGCGGCTGGCGCGCGTGCGCGCCGGGATCACCGGCGACGGGGCCCGCCTGCGGCTGGACACGGACGGGTTCGGCCACGTCGACGTCGGGGTCGACCCCGGGGGACCCCGGCTGGACGTCGTCCTGCACGGGAAGCCGTTCGTGGGCGTGGACCAGGGGGACGAGGTCTCCGGGTGGCTGACCGAGGTGCTGGGCGCGCCGAGCCGCCTGGTGCGGGTGCCCGACGACCACGCACGCCTGACCGGGGGGAGGACCCCCGGCACCAGCGGGTTCGCGGACAGCACGGCGGTCCTGATGGCGTCCGCGTCCTCCCTGGACCTGCTCGGCGCGCGCATCCTGGAGCGCGGCGCCGAACCCGTGCCGATCGACCGGTTCCGGCCCAACGTCGTCGTGTCGGGGTGGGAGGAGCCGCACACCGAGGACCGGGTGCGCTCCGTCCGCCTGGGGGACGCCGAGCTGGGCTACGCCAAGGTGTGCATCCGCTGCGTGGGGACGACGGTGGACCAGGCGCGGGGCGAGAGGAGCGGCCCGGAGCCGCTGCGGACCCTGGCGGGCTACCGGCGCGCGGACCGCGGCGGGGTGTCCTTCGGCTCCCTGTTCGCCGTCACCCGGCCGGGGAGCGCGGCGGTGGGCGACGCGGTCGAGGTCCTGGAGTGGGACGAGCCGGAAGAGGGGCTGGGAGAGCGCCTCGCCGAGGTCCTGGCCTGACGCGGCCCCCGGGGTCGCCGGGGGCCGCGTCCCGCCCGGAGCCGCGCTACTCCAGGTCGGCCTCGGCGAGGAGCCGGGCGGCGGCGGACGGGTCGCGCAGGGCGGCCGCGACCAGGTGCCGGCGGGACCACTGCCCGGCGCGCCAGCACAGGGCCCGTGCCAGGCCGTCGGTGGTGGACGCGTGCGCCGTGCCGTCGCCGACGTACCACTCCAGCTCGACGCCGTCCACGGTGAGCGTCCGGTGGTGCATGTAGGTGCGGTCCGGCTCCCCGGCGGGGTCCAGGAACAGGTCGGCCTCGCCGGGGACCGGGCGGACCTCGCCGGCCGACCCGACCTTGCCGGTGACCGTCTCGCTCGCCAGGTCCAGGTCGAGGACGTCGGCCAGGGCCTCGGCGGAGTCGTCCGGGGCCAGGACCAGCGGGCGGTCCTCCAGCAGCGGCAGCAGGTCCGGGGAGTCCACCACCACGGCCTCCTCCGCGTCGGCCACCACGATCGCGCCGCCGCGCACCGCCCGCACGCGGGAGGGCGGGGTCACCAGCTCCGCGTCCACGAGGGCGAGCGCGGTCCACACCAGGCGGAGCGAGGCGCGGTCCACGTGGCGGTCGGGGTCCGCCAGGCGGGCGAGCAGGTCGTCCGGCCCCTCCGGGTCGTTGATCAGGTCGGCGAGGGTGGCGCGCACCCCCAGCGCGCGGGCGAACTCGGGGTCGACGTCGGCCGGGACCTCGTCGTACAGGCCGGTCAGGGACGGGTCGGCGTCGGCGGTGCGCAGCTCGACCGGCGCACTGCCGCCCAGCAGCGCCCGGGACCGGAGCCACCACGCCGTGTACGAGGGCACGTCCACCACGCGGCCGTCGGGCATCAGCAGCCGCGCGGGCTCGGTCACTGCCTCGCGCAGCGGGCCCCGGGACAGCATCGCCAGGGCCTGCGGCCAGCTGTCGTCCGCGACGCAGTCGAGGTCGGCGACGACCACCAGCTCGGGCACCACCGGGGGCAGCTCGGGGTCGCCGACGCGTTCGAGGACCTCGTCGGCCCAGTCCTCCAGGCCGTCCGGGCCGTCCTCGCCGGCGGCGCCGTCGAACTCCGCGACCAGGTCCTCCCCCAGCGCGGCCTCCTCGACCCGGACCACGCCGAGTTCCCAGAGGGCGCCGACCGCGCGCAGGGCGTCGGTCCCGTGGCGTTCGACGAGGTCCTCGTGGACGGTGCCGAAGGGGGCGTCGTCGACGAGCAGGTCCGCGAGCGGAGCGCCGGGGACGAGGAGCTCGGCGGCGACCGAGTAGCCGTCCTCGTCGTCGCGCAGGGCGAGTTCGGCCAGCCAGGGCGCGTCGGCGACGGTCGTGCCGGAGGCCGCGACGAGGTCGAGGACGGCCTCGGCGATCGGCTCGGGGTCGTCGGCGTCGAGGGAGTCGCGGACGGCCGCCTCGGTCCGGGGGTCGGACAGGACGGTGGCCGCACCGGCCTCCACCGCGCCCAGGCGGCGCAGGAGCGGGTCGACGGCCTCGGGGTGGACCACGCGCACGCCGAGCGCGGCGACGGTCTCCGCCGAGATCCTGTGGCCCCCGGCGCCGTCGGACCCGGCCCAGTCCTCCCCGGGCAGGAGCAGGGAGCGGGGGCCGCGCACGAGGCGGCCGTCCGCCAGGGGCACCGGGAGGGAGCCGAGCTCGTCGAGGTCGGCCCCGCCGCTCCCGGCGGTGTCCAGGGCGGCGTAGAGCGAGGCCCACCAGCGCGGCGGCCGGTCGGTGTCCGCGAGCAGGTCGGCCACGTCGGCCAGGCCCAGGCGGTGGACGCGCAGGGCGGCGAGCGCCGGGTGGCGCGGACTCCACGTCCCGGGGAGCAGCTGGGGGACGAGTTCGGCGAGGACGGACGCCAGGTCAGCGGCGCCTCCCGACCCGCCGGTGTCGAGCAGGGCCGCGTCGCGCGGGGCGACGGGCGCCCCGGAGGCGGTGGTCAGGAACGCGGTGTCCCGGAGGGGTTCGGCGACGCGCGCGCGGAAGAGGGCGTCGACGGCGCCGCCCCCCACGCGGGTGCCGGGTACGAGGTCGAGGGCGGCCCGGCCGTCGAACCGGCGCAGGAGCGCGCAGTAGGCGTGGGCCGCCTCCGTGAGCAGCAGGTCGGTGGCCGCTCCGGGTTGGACGCCGCGCCGGTCGCTGCCGAGCGGGAAGCTCCCGATGAGGACGGCGGGGAGGGCGAGCTCCGTGTCGGTGGGGGTGGGCGCGTGGACGACGTTCTCGACGTCGGCGGGCAGTGCGGCGACGGTGCCGTCGGGGGCCACGGGGACGGCCCAGGTCAGCGACCAGGAGGTGCGGTCGCGCTCCTCCGTGGGACGGTCGGCCAGCAGGGAGGCGTCGAACTCGCCCGAGCGGCCGAGGACCCGCCACAGGGTGGTGCGCGTGCCCTCGGCGTCCCGGCGGCCGGTGACGAGGTCGGCGACGCCGGTCCCCGCCACCGGTGTGGCAGATGTGGTTGCGGGGACGGAAGCGGCTGGTGATGCGAGCGAGGTCGCGTCGGCGGGGCCCCCGGGGAGGGGCGGCGCGGTCGTACCGGGGACGTCCGGGGCCGACGGGTCCGCCGGGACCTCCTGCCGGGTGAGGACGTGCTCCTCGCCGTCCACGTCCACGCGGACCTCCGCGAGACCGGGCAGGGCGAGCAGCAGGGCCTCGCCGGTGCGGCCGAGGAGTTCGCGCACGCGCAGGCGGACCTGGTCGTCGCGGAGCAGGAGGGTGACGACGGTGTCGTAGTCCCCCGGGGCCGCCGCCCGCGCGGGGAAGGGCAGCCGCAGCATGGGCACGTGCCCGGAGCGGCGCCCCACCTCGTCCGCCAGGTCGGCGTGGGCCCCGCCCCCGGCCAGCAGCTCCGCGACGGCCTCGCGCGCGGCCTCGGCGCTGAAGCGGACCGCCGCGCCGCCGGAGTCGACGGTGACGTCGTCGCTGAGCGCCGCCACCGCGGAGAAGCCGACGCCGAAGCGCCCGGTCGCGCCCTGTTCGCCGCGCTTGGTGGAGGCGCGCAGGGTCGCCAGCGACTCGACCCCCTCGGGGGTCAGCGGCGAGCCCGTGTTCTCGGCGGTCAGCCGGAGGCCGTGCAGCGCCAGGCGCAGCCTTCCCGGGACCCCCGCCCTGCGCGCCGCGTCGGCGGCGTTCTGGGCGAGTTCGACCACGACGCGGTCACGGTAGCCGCCGAGGGCGAAGTCCTCCTCCGCGTTGGCGTCCTCCCGGAACCTGGCCGGGGCGTCGGCCCACGCCGCGAGGACGCGTCGTCGCAGTTCGGCGGTGTTGTAGGGGTCGACCGCCGAAGCGGTCACCGGCTCGGCCATGGTGGGTTCCTCCTGCGCTGCGGGCACGACCCGGCACGGTGCACCCGGGGCGAGGGTGGGTGCGGTAGGAAGACCCTAGCCCACCGGGACGGGGGGCCAGGGTCCGACAGCGCGGCGGGGCGTGCTTTCTCCGGAGGAGGACACGGCCCGTCAGGACTCGGAGGAGACGAGCTCCAGTTCGGCGGTGTCGTCGAAGACGATGTGGTCGTAGCCCATCTCGTCGACGACCGGGCCGCTGGGGCCGGCCTGCGGCTCGGGACGGCGCACCTCGGAGTGGGCCCCGCAGCCGTGGTCCATGGAGACCACCCGGCCGTCGTCGGGGGCGTACTCGTTGGTGCACACGCCGAACATCTGGCGCAGCTCACCGGCGAGGGGGGTCATGAAGCCGCAGGTGATGCAGCGGTCCGGAGCGGCCGCGGCGATCGGGCTGCGCGGCCCGGCCTCGCCGTTGTACCAGCGCTCGGCGGCCTGCTCGCGTCCGACCTCGGAGAGGACCTGGCGACGGCCCAGTCCCAGCTCCCAGACCATCTGCTGGTCCACGCCCTCGGCGTCCAGCTCGCTGTCGGGCACCTGGGCGTAGCCGGGGATGAGGCGCTCGTCGTCCTCCTCCGTGGGCAGGAGGTCGCCGACGCCGAGGTCGCCGGGGAGCAGCCGCTCCTTCCAGGGCAGCCATTCGGGCGCCACGAGGGCGCCCTCGCCGGGGAGCAGAACGACCTCGTTGACCGTGACGTCCTTGGCGCGCGAGGCGCGGACGACGGTGACCGCGTAGTTCCACCCCGGGTAGGCGGGGTCGAGGCAGGTGAAGTAGTGGGTGACCAGGCGCGTGTCCTCGACCTGGGGGGTGAGCGCGTCACCCACCCATTCGGGTCGCCCGGCCTCGGCGGCCACCGAGCGGGCCAACTCCACCGCGTCGACACAGGCCTTGTCCGGTACAGGAGAACGTCGAGAAGGGCTCACGTTCCCCATTCTCACTGATCGCGAGCACCGATTTGACCATAACGCGGGTCAAGGTTCGCCCGATACATCCTCTTGATCAAGTCTTGTGGTGTCGGAGGGGCCCTTCCGTGGGCGGACGGAAGGGCCCGCGGCGGTCAGGCCTCCAGGTCGTCGGCCACCGCGCGCAGCACGGAGGAGATCCGCGCGGCATCCCTGCGCTCCGGGTGGCGGCCCCTGCGGTAGCCGGTGGAGAGGCCCTCCAGGAGCTTGATGAGGTCCTCGGTGAGGGCCACCATCTCGTCGGGCGACTTGCGGCGGGCCCTGGCGACGGAGGGCTGGGCGTCCAGGAGCACGACCTGGAGCGCCTGGGCGCCCTTGCGGCCGTCCGCGACGCCGAACTCGACCCGCTGCCCGGGCCGCAGCGACACGGTGTCCGGGGGCAGGGACGAGGAGTGCACGAAGACCTCGCCGCCGTCGTCGCGCGTGAGGAATCCGAAACCCTTGTCGCCGTCGTACCACTTGACCTTGCCGGTGGGCACGTAGAGACCTCGTGCTTTCGCTGGCGGGCCCCGGGGCAGGGGGCGGCAAAGGCGCACAGGCGGCCCCCGGCCCACCCGTCCGTCCCGGGCTCCCGTGGTTTCCATGGGCTTACCAGGTTAGTGCGGAAGGGCATCCGGACGCGAGGGCATAATTCTCCGCCTCCGGGAGGCGGGAGGAACTCCCCGCCGAACACGGAATGGCTCCCCGGGAACGGGAACGAGGCCCGGATACGGCTCACCCGGGCCTCGTGCGGTGCTGGCGGCCCCCACCGCTGGGTGCGGAGTGTGGGACGGGACTCGGCGGTGAAGCGGGCCGCCTCGACCGAAGTGGCGCCCGAACTGGCCGTCGGGCCACCGTTACCGATACGACCGCCGCGAAGCGAAAACGGCGGTGTAGTGACATGCCTACCCGAATCCGTGGTCCAGGACTCGTAGTAACGGGCGGACCGTAAAAGGTTATTCCCCAGCGTTTGCCAAGCAATGACCAGCCGGAACGGCGCGACCGCGTTCCCGCCCCGCTCCGGAGAACGCGGGAAGGGGCGGCGGGGGCGAAAGCCCGCGGCGGCCGGGGCGTCATTCCCGGGCCCGGCGCTCCTCCGCGCCGGCGGAGCGGCGCGCCCTCGGGTACAGGTACACGACGCCCACCAGGGAGCCCACGGCGAGGCCGACGACGCCCGTGGCGGCCAGGGACTCCTGGACGTACTGGTCGACGAACTCGGCCTCCCCCGACCACAGGGCCATCCCGACGAGGCAGGCCGCCAGGGGCAGGCCGACGCCGACCCACTTGTCCACCGCGCTCCACACCTGGCTGAGCACGACGAGCACGGCGCCGAGCACCCACAGGTAGGCGAGGTTCAGGGACCACGGCACCGTGAGCAGCATCAGGCCCAGGGCGGCCGCCTCCGCGGGGTGCCGGCGCACCAGCGCCACGACCCCGGGCGGACCGCTCCGGCTCCCGGCGTTGCGGGCGGCGCGTTCCGCGCGGTCCGCCCGGCGGCCGGTGACGTGGATGTCCGTCTGGCGCGGGCCCTCCACGAGGGACATCAGCCCGCGGCTGGGGCCGCCCCGCCACGGCGGCGGCGGCCGGTCGGCGTGACGCGGCCTGGGCGGGATCAGCTCCGTGTCCTCGATGTCGAGGTCGCGTCCGGCGATCTCGCGTTCCACCAGGTCCTCCGGGCTGCCGAGGCCCCGGAGGATTCCCCGCACGGCCTCGGGGCCGTCGCCCTCCGCCGCCGCGCGGCGCGCGTCGATCCGCGAGCGGAGCTCCGCGAGGAAGGCGGTGCGCTCCCTCGCCGACATGCGACCGTGCAGGACCAGGCCGACCTCGGACAGATAGTCCAGTACCAGTTGTTCCGAGCGCTGGGTCATGACTCCAATATTGGCCGACAACGACCTGGCATTTAACCCCCCTTCCCAATTTCGGTCACCGAATCGTCTTCGGATACGGACTCACCCTCGGTGACGGGTGGTGACAAGGGGGAACCGCCGGGACTCACGCGAACACGGGACCCGGCATCGCTTAGCGTGGACCCGATGACCGAGAACGCAGCACCCGACGAGCACGTGCCCGGCGGGGGGAGCCCCGCGGCCCCCGCCCCGGGACGTCCCCCCACCTTCACCTCCTGGTTGCGCAGCCGGTCGGACGGGGAGCTCGCCGCCCTGCTGTCCGCCCGGCCCGACCTGGCACAGCCGGTCCCGTCCGACATCGGCGCGCTCGCGGCCCGCGCGACCAGCCGCAACGCGGTCCTGAGGGTCCTCGAACGCCTGGACCGGTTCACCCTCCAGGTGCTGGAGGCCGTCATCGCGCTCGGCGACGACCGGCTGTCCGAACCGGTGGGCGTCCAGACCGTGGACCTGGCCGGGGCGCTGGGCACGCTCCCCCTCCCCGGCGCGGCGGACGGCGGAGGGGCCTCCGGGTCCCAGGGGGGCGCGGCGGAGGACGGCCCCGCCGGGGACCCCCTCGCCGCCGCCCTGGACACCCTGCTCGAACTGGCCCTGGTCTGGCCCGACAGGGGCAGGCTCCGCCCCGTCCAGGTGCTGCGCGACCTGATCCCCCACCCGGCACAGCTCGGACCTCCGGCGCGCGTGCTCCTCGCCGGCCTTCCGCACGGCGCCGCCGCGCGGCTCGCCCGCGACCTGGTCCCCGACAGCACCGCGCACACGCCCGTCGAGACGGTCGCGACGCTCCTGTCCGACCCCGGGCGCGTCCTGGGGCTCATCGGGCAGGTCGGCCCGCAGGCGCGCAGGCTGCTCGACGGCATGGCGTGGGGTCCCCCCAACGGGACCGTCTCCGACGCCCGCCGCGAGGTCACCCTCGCGGGCGCCTCCTCCCCGGTCGAGACGCTGATCGCCCGGGCGCTGCTCCTCCCCAGCGGGGACGACACCCTCACCCTGCCGCGCGAGGCCGCCCTCGCCCTCCGCTCGGGGCTGCTGTTCCGCGAGGTCACCACCGCGCCGCCGCCGTTCGAGGGCACCCCGAACCCCGGCGAGGCCGTCTCCCGGGCCGCCGCCGGGCAGGCGTTCACGGTGCTGCGGGCGATCGAGGAACTGCTCGAACGCTGGTCGCTGGAGCCGGCCGCGGTGCTCCGCAACGGCGGCCTGGGGGTACGCGACCTCCGCCGCGCGGCCCAGGCGATGGACACCGACGAGACCACCGCCGCCCTG
Source organism: Nocardiopsis tropica (assembly GCF_042660575.1). Lineage (NCBI taxonomy): Bacteria > Bacillati > Actinomycetota > Actinomycetes > Streptosporangiales > Nocardiopsidaceae > Nocardiopsis > Nocardiopsis tropica. The sequence continues at coordinate 69,453 of NZ_JBHSUF010000019.1, read as the reverse complement.
TTCGTGGAGGTCGCCCACGCCGCCGGGCTGCTCGGCGCCGACGACCGCGTCGAGGGCGAGTGGCTGCCCACCCGCGCCTACGACCTGTGGCGGGAGACCCCGCCCGAGCGCCGCTGGCTGCGGCTCGCCTCCGCCTGGCTGGACTCCGACCGGGTCGCCTCCCTCAACGGGTCGCGCGACTCCGGCGGCCGGGTGCGCAACGTGCTCGGGTCCGGGCTGGTCCGGCCCGCGGCCCCCCAGGCCCGCCGCGACCTGCTGGGCGAGATGGCCACCGCCCCGCCCGGGTTCGCCCCGCTGCCCGGGTCGCTGGCCTCGCGCCTGTCGTGGCGCCGCCCGCGCCGCCAGTCGCCGGTCTACGCCGAACTGGTGGAGATCGCCGCCGCGGAGGCCGCCGCGCTCGGGCTGACCGGGCGCGGCGCGCTGGCCGGGCACACCCGCCCCCTGCTGGAGGGGGAGGACGACGACGCCGCGAGGGTCCTCGCGGCGGAGATGCCGAAGCCGCTGGACTACGTGCTGGTGCAGGGCGACCTGACGGCGGTGGCCCCCGGCCCCCTCGTCACCGGTCTCGCCCGCGACCTCGCGCTGGTCGCGGACGTGGAGTCCACCGGCGGCGCCACCGTGTACCGCTTCACGGAGGAGTCCGTGCGCCGCGCCCTGGACGCGGGGCAGGGCGTCGCCGACATCACCGCCCTGCTCGAACGCCACTCGCGCACCCCCCTTCCGCAGGCGCTGCGCTACCTGGTGTCGGACGTGGGGCGCCGGCACGGGCGGCTGCGGGCCGGTTCGGCCTCCGGTTACCTGCGCTGCGACGAGCCCGCCCTGCTGGAGGAGCTGCTCGGGGACCGCCGGGCCCAGGACCTGGGACTGTTCCGGCTGGCCCCCACCGTGGTGGCGAGCCGCTCCAACCGGGCCGCGCTCCTGGAGCGGCTGCGCCGGCTCGGCTACCACCCGGTGCCCGAGAGCGGCGACGGGACCATGCGGCTGAGCCGTCCCGAGGCGCGGCGGTCCGACCCGGCGGACGTCCCGCCGCCGCCCGGGGGGTCGTTCCGGGACATGGCGCGCGCCGCCGTGCGGGCCGTGCGGGCCGGGGACGAGGCGTCCAACGCGGCGCGCACGCCGATCCCCCTTCCGGAGGACGGGCCTCCCGGGTCGAGGAACGCGGCGGTGCTGGAGGCGCTCACCCGGGCGGCGAAGGACGGCCGCCGGGTGTGGATCGGCTACACGGACACGGACGGACGGCAGGTGAGCCGGATCGTGGAGCCCTCAAGCGTGGACGGGGGCTTCCTCACCGCCTACGACGCCACGCGCGCGTCCGTGCACCGGTTCGCCGTGCACCGGGTGAACGCCGTCGCCGAGCTGGACGGGCCGGAGCCCGGCGGCGGGAACGGCGTCCCCGGCGGCGACCGGCGAGAGGCGGCGGGGCCGCACTAGGGTGGGTGCGAGCCGGTCCGCCCACCGACAGCGAGAGACACCCCCATGAGCGACACATCGCTGCCCCCCGGGGCATCGTCCCCCCGCGACCACGGACGCGACGACGACCGCGACGGCGGCCGTGGGCGGAGCCGCGGGGAGGGGCGCCGGGACCCCCGGCGCGGCGGCGGTCCGGACGACCGCGCCGCCCGGGACCGCCCCCGCGCCGACGAACCGGACGGGCGGGAGGAGTGGGACGGGCGCGACGACGACCGCGAGGGGTCCCGGACGCCGCTCCCCGGCGGGGCCAACAGTTCGACGATGGCCCTGATCCTGCACGCGCTCACGTTCCTGTGCTGCGCGAACTGGCTGTTCGGGGTCGCCGGGATCGTGTTCGCGGTGCGCGCCGCCCACGCGCGCGACCGGGGCCGCCCCGTCCAGGCGGAGACGCTCACCCGCTACTCCTGGTACTGCCTGGGCGCCGCCGGGGTGATGTTCTTCGTGATGCTGGTGCTGACGTTCGTGATGTTCACCCAGGCGGGCTCGTGGATCCAGGGGATCGTCCCGGTGACCAACTACTGACCGGTGTTTGACGAACCGTGCCGCCGGGCGCCGGGTCCGCGCGCGGCGGGCTGGGTATGCGGCAGTATGGGACGGCCGCGAGGGCGGCTCGGCGACGACGGCCCCCGCGGCCGACGGGAGGCGGACGAGCGGTGATGAGCGGCCAGGGCGGACCCAAGGCCTTCTGGGAGCGCGAGCAGGGCTCCACGCTCGGCTCGGTGCGGCCCCCGGGGCCGGCGGGCCCTTCGCGTCCGGCGTCCGGCGGGCCGTTCGGCCACCGCCCCGGCCCCCGTCCCGGAGCCGGCCCCGGAGCCGGCCCCACGGGCCCCCCGGCCCGGCTGGGGGGAGCGGTCGCGGCCCTGGTGGCGGCGCTGCTCAGCCTGGTGGTGCCCGTCCTGGGCCTGTACCTGGGCATGTGGTTCTTCCTCCTCGTGGCGAACCTGCCCGGCATCGGCTTCGGGGTCATGGCGGTCAGGCGCTACCCGGACGCGGCCGAGGTCGAGCGCCACCTCCGGTACGCGTGGGCGTGCAATTTCGCCTACGCCGCGCTGTCGGTGGTGTTCTTCATCCCGCTCATGCTCCTGGCGGTGGTGATCCTCAGCGTCTGACCGGGCCCGCAGGTACCGGCGGACCGGCCGCGCGGACCGGTTCCCGGCCCCCGGCGGCGGGCCGGCCCCGAGCGCCGCCCTCCCCCTCCCCGCCGTCCCCGACGGCTCCCCCGTACACCGACACCTCCCGGAGGTCACGACCTTGAGCGAGAACTGGCAGTCCGGTCCCAACGACCCCTACGGCGACCCCTACGCCGGGCAGCCCCACCCGCAGGGCGACCCCTACGGCAGCCCCTATCCGCAGCCGCCCGGCGGCTACGGCGGCCCAGCGGGGTACCCGCCGCCCCCGGACGGCTACGGCGGCCCCGCCGCCGGACACGCCCACGGCATGGAGCCGTACGCCGCCCCGTACCAGGAGGCCCCGCCCAGCCAGACGAGCGCCATCGCCGCCCTGGTGGTGTCGATCCTCCTCGTGGTGACCTGCTGCGGGTTCCTGGGCGTCATCGGCCTCGTGTTCTCGGCGCTCTCCCTCACGGAGAAGGTCGACCGGGAGAAGGCGCGGCGGCACCTCCGCTACGCCTGGATCTCCAACGGGGTGATCCTGGCGGTCATGGCCGTCCTCGCGTGCCTGATCGGCTTCGCCATCGCCACCTCCGAGACCTGACCGACCGCGCCGCGCGGACCGCGCCGGTGCGGCGGACACGGCCACGCGGACCCGGGGCCCTGCCCGGGACTCCACGCCACCCGAACAGCGGCGGACGCGGGCGCGCGGACCCTGGAGGACGCCGTTCCGGCGGCCTGGAACGGGGCCGGGCGGGCATTTCGGCGGCAGGGCATGATCAGGGGCCCGGACGCGTTGCACCTGAGGCCGCCCCCGCCCCGCGAGATTGAAGGTCCGTGTGTCCTGCCTGATCGTCCAGTCCGACAAGACGCTCCTGCTCGAGGTCGACCACGAGCTCGCCGGCGAGTGCCGCCGAGCCATCGCGCCCTTCGCCGAACTGGAGCGCGCACCCGAGCACGTGCACACCTACCGGATCACTCCGCTGGCGCTGTGGAACTCGCGCGCCGCCGGACACGACGCCGAGCAGGTCGTGGACGCGCTGATCCGCTTCTCCAGGTTCCCGGTGCCGCACTCCCTGCTGGTGGACATCGCCGAGACCATGCAGCGCTACGGGCGCCTGCGCATCGTCGGCGACCCCGTGCGCGGGCTGGTCCTGGAGTCCTCGGACAGGGCCGTCCTGGAGGAGGTCGTCCGGGCCAAGAAGCTCAAGGGCATGCTCGGCGAGCGGCTGGGCGAGGACTCGGTGGCCGTGCACCCCAGCGAGCGCGGCAACCTCAAGCAGGCGCTGTTGAAGATCGGCTGGCCCGCCGAGGACCTGGCCGGGTACGTGGACGGCGAGGCCCACGCCATCGACCTGGACCAGGACGGCTGGGAGCTGCGCGGCTACCAGAAGGAGGCCGCGGAGAGCTTCCACGCGGGCGGCTCCGGCGTCGTCGTGCTGCCGTGCGGCGCGGGCAAGACCATCGTGGGCGCGGCGGCGATGGCGCTCACCGGGGCGACCACCCTCATCCTCGTGACGAACACCGTGTCGGTCCACCAGTGGAAGACGGAGCTGCTGCGGCGCACCTCCCTCACCGAGGACGAGATCGGCGAGTACTCGGGGACGCGCAAGGAGATCCGGCCGGTCACGATCGCGACCTACCAGGTGATGGCCGCCAGGCGCAAGGGCGTGTACACGCACCTGGAGCTGTTCGACGCCCGCGACTGGGGGCTCGTGGTCTACGACGAGGTCCACCTGCTGCCGGCGCCGATCTTCCGGATGACGGCGAGCCTCCAGGCCCGGCGCCGCCTGGGGCTCACCGCGACGCTGGTGCGGGAGGACGGCCGGGAGGGCGACGTGTTCTCGCTCATCGGCCCCAAGCGCTACGACGCCCCGTGGAAGGACATGGAGAACCAGGGGTGGATCGCCCCCGCGGACTGCGTGGAGGTCCGGGTGGACCTGTCGGAGTCCGAGCGCCTGGCCTACGCGACCGCCGAGCCCGAGGACCGCTACCGGTTCTGCGCCTCCTCCGAGACGAAGACCTCGGTGGTGCGGCAGATCGTGGAGCACCACCCGGAGGAGCAGGTGCTGGTCATCGGCTCCTACATCGACCAGCTGGACGAGCTGGGCGCCTCCCTGGACGCCCCCGTGATCAAGGGCGAGACCAGGAACAAGGAGCGCGAGAGGCTGTTCGACGCCTTCCGCTCCGGCGAGCTGCGCACGCTGGTGGTCTCCAAGGTCGCGAACTTCTCCATCGACCTGCCCGAGGCGGGCGTGGCGGTGCAGGTGTCCGGCTCCTTCGGGTCCCGGCAGGAGGAGGCCCAGCGCCTGGGCCGGGTCCTGCGGCCCAAGACCGACGGCCGCGCCGCGCGCTTCTACGCGGTGGTCGCCAGGGACACCCTCGACCAGGACTACGCCGCGCACCGGCAGCGCTTCCTCGCCGAGCAGGGGTACGCGTACCGGATCACCGACGCGTCGGACCTGCTGTCCGGCGAGGAGATCTAGGGGCGGGCCCGGGCCCGGGCGGCGGGTCCCCGGCACAGTCACCGGGGACCCGCGCTGCCCGACCGGGCCCCGCTCACTCCGAGCGCAGGCCCTCCGGACGCATGGTCCGCAGCAGCGCGGGCACCGCGAGCAGGGTGGTCAGGGCCGCCACGCCCAGGCCCGCGCCCGCGATGACGAGGGTCTCCACCGGGATGAAGCGCACGGGGAGCCCGGCCACCCTCTGGACCATGACCCCGAGGGCGGTCCCGACCGCCGTGGCCAGCACGATGCCCAGGAGCACGGGCAGCGTGGTCTGCCACACCACCGAGGCCACCAGTGTGCTCCGCCGGGCGCCGAACGCGGTGAGCACCGCGTGCACCCGCCGGCGCTCCCGGACCTGCTCGACCGTGCCCACCACCAGCCCGGCGGCGATCACCGTCAGGCAGGCCAGGGCTCCGGCCACGAGCGCGTCGCGGATGTCGGCCATGGCCGGGTTGACCACGGTGGTGATCGGGACGTCCAGGCGCGAGGTCGGGTCCAGGGACCCGACGGTGTGCCTGAGCCCCACCTCCATTCCGGGGGCGGCCGGGTCGGCCCTGATCCAGATCGTGCTCCGGGCGGCGATCTCCTCGGGCACCGCGGCGGCCTCCGGGGTCGCGAGGACCACGTCCCGCGCCGTGTGCCCCACTGCGCTCCAGGGGTGTTCGACCAGCTCCCCCTCGAAACCGGAGACCGGGGGCAGCACCCAGGGGCTCGCCGTCGCGTCCTCCCTCGGGCGGACCATGAGGGTGTCGCCTGCCTCCAGCCCGGGCAGCGCGCTGAAGACGTCCCCCGGGGAACAGGCGGGCAGGTCGGCCATCTGCCGCAGGACGTCGCAGTCGGCGATCCGGACCGGGACGCCGGTGTCGTCGCCGATCGCGCCCCACACCGTGCGAAAGGCCGCCGCCGCCTCCACACCGGGCACCCGCTCGACGGCCCCGGCGGGGTCGTCGTCGGCGGGGGGCATCCACAGGTCCGCCTGGAGCTGGAACCGGGACGGACCGAACTCGTTCTCCGCGTACGCCTCGGCGGCGGTGTCCGCGAGCGTCACCGACGCATCGGCCCAGGCGTTCGCGAACAGGCTCTGCAGCGCGATGGCCCCCGCGACGGTCACCACGATGCCGCCGACCGCCCGGGTGGGCCCGCCGCCCGCCGCCGCCAGCCGGCGCTGGGCGAGCTGGAGCGAGAGGGGGCCGCCCGAGGCGCGTCGGAACAGCCGGTCCACCAGCCAGGGCAGCACGGCGGTCGTGCCGAACAGCGCGGCCAGGAGCCCGATCATCGTCATCGGCAGCCCCCCGCCGCCGTCCAGGCCCAGGCGCCCGGCCATATGCAGGTCCATGCTCAGCCAGATCAGGGCCACGCCGAGCACCAGGAGCAGCAGACGCCACCACACCCTGGGGCGCGGCCGTTCGGCGCGGCGCACGGTGCCGAGCGGTTCGACCACGACCCCGCGCAGGGAGGCGAGCACCACCCACAGGGCGAGCAGCGGAACCCCGGCGAACACCAGCGCGCCGAGCACGGGGTGCGGTGCCACGTCCCCGGCGTACAGACCGGGCCCCACCCCCACCGTCTCCACGATCGGACGCCCGGCGAGGAAGAGCACCGCCCCGAGCACCAGGCCGAGCCCGACACCGGGAAGGGTCTCGCCGGCCGCGACGCGCCGGACGGCGCGGCGATCGGCCCCCATGAGCCGTAGCGCGGCCAGACGGCGCTCACGCTGTTCACCGCCGAAGCGCACCGCCGCGCCGAGGAAGACCACGACGGGGGTGAGCATGACGACCACGCCCACCAGGCCGAGGAGCACGACGACCGGCCCCCGCACGACGGGGCCGGGCTCCCCGCCGAACCCGGTGATCCGGATGCCGGCGTTCTCCACGGCCAGGTCCGCGCTGCCGAGGTAGTAGGCCAGTTCGTGCGGTCCCAGGAGCCCTTCGGGGCCGATCTCCCCGACGACGGGGTGGTCGAACCGGCTCCGGAGGGCCTCTGTGCCGGGGGCGTCGAGCAGGTCGGCCAGCGCGGGGGAGAGGAGGAGCTCGCCCGGCCCGGGGATCTCGGTCACGCCGGGCGGGAGCGGGGGGTCGGACCCCTCGGCCCGGAGGAGCCGCCCGTGGACCTCCTGCCCCTCGTGGACGGTGGTGGCGATGCCGATCAGCAGGGTGTCGTCGCCCGCCGGGGGCACCGGGTGGGGGGCCACCTGGTGGTCCATGCGGGCCGCGTTCCGCTCGGACAGGTGGTCCAGGGCGGTCGGCAGGCCGGCGGCCAGGAGCAGCCCGGCGGTGGCCACGCCGACCCCGATCGCCGTGAGGACGCTCCGGAGGACGACCTCCCGGCCGCCGCGCAGGGCGAGCTGCGCGCCCAACAGGAGTTCGCCGAGGGGGGACGGGCGGTCGCGTTCCGGACCGGTTCCGGCGGGTGCGCGGTCTCGCGGGCTCATCCCGGCCCTCCGGTGTCGAGGGTGCGGCCGTCCCGGCAGACGACCTCGCGGTCGGCGTAGGCGGCCACCCGGGCCTCGTGCGTCACCACGACCACGGCGGCCCCGGACTCCCGGGCCGCGTCGGTGAGCATGCGGATCACCCGTTCCCCGTTCAGGGAGTCGAGTGCGCCCGTGGGCTCGTCGGCGAACACCACCCGGGGGCGGGTGATGAGGGCGCGGGCGACCGCGACCCTCTGGCCCTGGCCGCCCGAGCACTCGCCGGGGGTCTTGTGTGCGAGTTCGCCCACGTCCAGCCGGTCCAGCCACTCGGCTGCGTCGTGCTCGGCCCGGCGGCGGGGCCGCCCGCCGAGCCGCAGGGGGAGCGCGACGTTCTCCAGGCAGGACAGTTCGGGGACGAGCTGGCCGAACTGGAACAGGAAGCCGAACTCCGAGCGGCGCAGCGCGCTGAGCCGGGAGTCCGAGGCGGCCACCAGGTCCTGTCCGTCGTACTCGATGGACCCGGCGTCCGGCCGCACCACGCCGGCGAGGCAGTGCAGAAGGGTGGACTTCCCCGAGCCGGAGGGGCCCATGACGGCGACGACCTCGCCGGGGTACAGGTCGAGGGAGGCGTCCTCCAGGGCCCGGGTGAGGCCGAAGGACTTGCGCAGGCCGGAGCCGGTGAGCAGGGGGGTTCCGGGGGCCTCGGGGAGGCGGTCGGGGAGGGCGCGGGGGGCGGGTCGTCTCATCGGCCGCGCACCTCGTCGGCGAGGTCGTTCAGCCGGGCGGCGGTCAGTTCCAGCCACCGCAGGTCGGCTTCCAGGTGGAACAGGGCGTGGTCGCAGATGAGCTGGTCGGACAGGTCCCCGGCGGTCTTGCGGCGGGTGAGCTCGCGCATCAGGCGCAGGTGCTCGGCGCGCTGGACGTCGAGGATCCCGTCGGCCGGACGGCCGGTGAGCAGGGCGAGTACGACCTTGGCGTACAGGGTGCTCTGGAGGTAGGGCTCGGGGTTCTCCGGTGTGGCGAGCCACCGTTCGACGTCGGTGACCCCGGCGTCGGTCACGGTGTAGCGCTTGCGCTCGGGGCCCGCGCCGGCTTCGACCGCCTCCACCTCCACCAGCCCGTGCTTGAGCAGGCGGGAGAGGGTGGCGTACACCTGCCCGTAGGCGAGCGGCCGTTGGCCGGCGAAGCGCTCGTCGTAGGCCCGTTTCAGGTCGTATCCGTGCTGGGAGCGGGTTTCGAGCAGCCCCAGGAATGTCTGGCCGAGAGTCATGTCGGCGACTATACACGCCGCGTATACTCGCCGTGTATAGAGTGGTGGCCGCACAGGCCGACGGGAGCGGGCCGCACACCTACCCACCCCCCGACCTACCCCCCGATGATCTTGTACTTATAGACGTTCTCGACGCCGAACCTCGCTATAAGTACAAGATCACGGCAGAGGGGGGCGGGGGCGAGTGGGGCGGGGTGGGGACGCCGGGCCCGGTGCGTCCCCTCCGGGGACGGGAGCAGGGCGCGCCCTCTCCGGGCGCAGGGCCGGGGCCCGGGACCGTCAGACGGAGGGCAGCCCGCCCATGACGTAGGTGCCCGCCGCGATGCCCCACGCCACGAGGGAGTAGCTGAGGGTGCGGGTGCGCAGGATCCGGTCCCCGCGGACGGACGGGGCGGTGAAGGCCGCGATGAGGAGCGCCATCCCGAGGAGTGCGGGGATGGCGGAGGCCAACGCGAAGAGCTGGGTCTGGGCGGCGCAGGCGGCGTAACCGGCGGTGCCGGGATCACCACAGAACACGTCGTCCCCCGATCGGATCGTTCAGTGCGGGCGGTACTCCCCGACCGTACCGTTTCGGCGGGGGGCGGCTCGCCGTGATGCCGACCGGGTCGCCGTACTGGGAAGCGGATCGCCGCACGGGGAGGCGGAGCGGCCTTCCGACCGAACCGAATTCGGTTTTCGCGGGGCGGATGCCGTCCAATCCCTTTACACGAGAGCCTTCCGTGTCCAATCATGAGGTCAGTCCACCCCCTGGAGGTCCTCCCGTGCCCGACGAGCCCGCCCCCGCCACCGGAACGCCGACCCCCGCCCCCTCCGGACACCGGACGGGGTTCCACACCCTCCGGAACGGCGGCCTGAACTGGGACTCCCTCCCCCTCAGACTGTTCTCCAAGGGCAACGCCCGCTTCTGGAACCCGGCGGACGTCGACCTCTCCCGGGACGCGGAGGACTGGCAGGGGCTCGGCGGTGAGGCCCGCGAGCGCATCCTCAGGCTGTGCGCGTTCTTCGTGGCGGGCGAGGAGGCCGTGACCGAGGACCTCCAGCCGTTCCTGCGCGCGATGGCGGCGGAGGGCCGGCTCGGCGACGAGATGTACCTGACCCAGTTCGCCTTCGAGGAGGCCAAGCACGTGCAGGCGTTCCGGCTGTGGCTGGACGCCCTCGGAGTGCACGAGGACCTGCACGGGTACGTGGACGACAACCCCGGCTACCGGGCGCTGTTCTACGAGGAGCTGCCCGGTTCGCTGGAGGCGCTTCTGGAGGACCCCAGCCCGCGCAACCAGGTGCGGGCGTCGGTGACCTACAACCACGTCATCGAGGGCTCGCTCGCGCTCACGGGCTACTACGCCTGGAACCACGTGTGCACCGTCCGGAACCTGTTCCCGGGGATGCGGGAGATCGTGCGGCGGATCGGGGACGACGAGCGCCGCCACATGGCGTGGGGCACCTTCACGTGCCGCAGGCACGTCGCGGCCGACGACGCCAACTGGGACGCGGTGCGGGAGCGGCTGGACGAACTGCTGCCGCACGTGATGTCCACGGTGGAGCGGGGCGAGGAGTTCCCGGGGTCCTCGGGGTCGCGGCGCTACGAGCTGCCGCCGGGCGAGCTGCTGAGGTACGCCGGCGACCGGGCGCTGCGGCGGCTCGGCGCGATCGAGTCCGCGCGCGGGGTGCCGCTGTCGCGGATCGACGTGGACGCCGCCCCGGAGGAGCTGGAGGAGAGGTTCGGCGAGGAGGACCGGCAGGCCATGGCCGGGCTGACCGGCGGGTAGGGACGCGGTGGCGCGCCCGACCCCGGTCGGGGCCGGGCGCGGGGGTCACCGGTATCCGAGCAGTCGCCTGACCTCGCTCTCGCGATAGCGCCTGTGGCCGCCCAGGGTCTTGACCGAGGTGAGGCGTCCGGTCCTGGCCCACGCGGCGACGGTCTTGGGGCCCACCCGGAACAGCCGCGCCACCTCGGCGGGGGTGAGCAGTTCCTCGAACTCGGTTGAGGTCACCGGGCCTCCTCGGCGGCGCGTCGGCAGGTCCACAGGACGGCCTCCGGCTCGCGCAGCCACACGGACCGGCTCCCCCTCGCGTCGTCCACCGTCAGCCCGAACTCCGCGACGCCCGGCTCCCCCTGCTCGCGCCACCGGAGGAGCGCCTCCTCGAACTCGTCCACCAGGAGCCGGGACCCTCCCCCCTGTTCCACGCGCCCGTCCGGGTGCAGCCGCGCCCACGCCCCGCAGCGGGTGGACACCACCCACATGAACAGGTCGGACGCGCCCGGCTCCCGGCCCATGCCGTGCGCCCAGTCGGGCACCAGCAGCGCCAGGAGGAGGCCGCCCTCGCCGTCGAGGAGGTAGCGGGGGTCCCCCTCCGCCCGGGTGGTGCGGTCGGGGACCGCGTCGGGGATCCGCCCGCCGGGCCTGCTCTGGCCGCGCGCCCACATGAACGCGAGGCTCCCCTCGAAGCGGCCTTCGGCCCGAAGCCCCCCGCCGCGCTGCTCCAGGACCGCGAGCGCGCCGGACGGCGCGCCCGGGGTGGGCGCCCACGGGGTGACGAGCAGACCGCGCGGGTGGAGCTGGGAGAGCCACCCCGTCGGGACGTCCGCCACCTGGCACGTGGCGACGACCCGGTGGAACGCCGGTGCAGCGGACAGGCGGGCGTGCTCGGCGTCGGCGTGCACGGCCTCCGGCGCGTACCCGGCGGCGTGCAGCGCCGACCGGGCCGAGGCGGAGACGGCCGGGTCGACCTCCATCGTGGCCACGCGCTCGTCCCCGACCAGTTCGCACAGCAGCGCGGCGTTGAACCCTGTCCCCGTGCCGATCTCCAGCACCGAGTGGGCGGGTTCGATCCGGGCGGCGGCGAGCATGCGCGCCATGATCGTCGGCGCGGAGCTGGAGGAGGTGGGCAGGCCCATGCCGCCCTCGCGGCCCCCGTCGCGCTGGGTGGTGAGCGCCTGGTCGCTGTAGGCCGCGCGGAGCCAGGCGTCGGGGTCCTCGGCGCGGTCGTAGCGGGTGCGGTCCTCGCCCCACACCACGTCGGGCAGGAACTCGTGCCGGGGCACCCGGAGGAACAGCGACGCGATGTGCTCCGGAGCGCCGTCCGCGCGGAGCCGGTCGGCCAGGGCCCGGGCGAGGGGGAGGTGGTCCCTATCAGGAGTGTTCCTCATCAGCGCACCTTCCCCGTGCCGCTGCAAATCGTCGCTGTGGTCGTACCTGTGATGGTCATTGTGGCTGTGGCCATGCTGACCTGCTCTCTGGTCGGTCACCCTCGGGTGACGGTGATGCTGTCGCCGCAGTGGCGGCACTGCATGGTCCGGATGTCGGGGTAGCGCGGATCGGCCGGGTCCGCGATGTAGTCGTGCTGGCCGCTGGTGGTCTTCTCGCACCTGGTCCTGCCGTCCACGCCGTGCTCCTCGGGAGGTGTGGAAGGGCGCGCCCCGGCCCCCGCTCAGGGCGCGCCCGGTCTCAGAGGACGGGAACGGCGCGGATCGCCGCCGCCCACACGGCGCGAAGGCCCCTGGCCGGGACGCCGGGGTCACCGGACGGGTCGGGGTCGCCGGATCGGGCTGCGGGAACGCAGACGGCTGCCCCGGCTGCCGTCGCCGGCGCGTCGGCGGGCAGGGTCTCCAGTGGAGACTGCCAGGTCAGCGGGTGCGGATGGGGGTCCGGTCCGGGGACGGTCACCACCCGGGTCACGGGTCCCCGGCGGGCCGCGTAGACCGCATGGCCCTGGAGGTCGGGGCCCAGGTAGGTGACGGCCGCCCCGTGGGCGGTGGCCCACGCGGTGAGCGCCGCCATGGTCGGAAGCTCGCGGAGGTCGCACACCCGGGTCATGCCAGGACCTCCAGTCGGCGGAGGCCGTCGAGCACCGAACCGAGGACGTCCAACGCCGGAACGGCGACGGGAACGCGGAAGGCGGACGGCTCGGGGACGTAGTGCCTGACGCGGGCCGCGCGCCGGGGCCGACGGGCCCTCATCGCCTCGGACGCGAGGTGGCGGACGGCGACGAGCGCCGAGGGGTTCAGGTAGCGCACAGGGCAGCCTCCTGGGTCTGCGGCTGGTCAGGCCGCGTGAGTTCTGGTGCACCCATAGTGACGCCCCGCATCCAAATTTTCAATACAAAGCTTTGGATTGATGAGATGCTGCCTTCAAAAGTTTCGCGAAAGGGGTGATCTACCATCGGGACAGACCGACGAACCCGCAGGAAGAGCCGAGGAGCGCGCGCTGTGACGGATCGCTACAGCCCCACGATCAGGCGCCGCCGTCTCTCAGCCGAATTGAGACGTTTGCGCGAGGCCTCCCGCCTCACTGCCGAGCAGGTGGGAGACAAGCTCGGCTGGTCGCGCGGGAGGCTCACTAACATGGAGCTGAACAAGTGGAAGCGGCCAGACCCGGTGATCATCCGGGCTCTTGCCACCCTCTACCAGGCACCACCAGACGTCACCGAGGGGCTGGTCCTGCTCGCCCGGCAGTCCCGCGAAAAGGGCTGGTGGACCCGCTACGGCGATGTATTCACCGATGCCTACGTGGGGTTCGAGGCAGAGGCGTCCGCTGTGAGCACGTATCAGACCATGGTGATACCGGGTCTACTTCAGACCCAGGAGTATGCTGCGGCATCGACACGGAGCGGCCGCTCTCGGTCGCCGGAGATCATCGATCGCGTCGTCCAGGCTCGACTCGTTCGCCAAGAGATTCTCGACCAGGATGAGCCGCCGAAGGTGTGGTGTGTGCTGGATGAGAGTGTTCTGCTGCGCCCGGCTGGCGACAGACAGGTTATGCGCGACCAGATCGCCAAGCTCATGCACCTCATCGAGACAGCGGACCACATCAAAATCCAGCTGCTCCCGCTTGAAGTGGGACTGCACCCTGGAATCGCGGGAAGCTTCACCATCCTGGACTTCACGAATCCGCTGGACCCCTCCATCGCCTATATCGAGACACGTACCGACGGCCTCTACCTCGAGGATGATGACGAGGTCCAGGTGTATCGGGGTGCCTGGGACGAAATCCGGGTGATGGCCCTTCACCCAGATGCGAGCGCTGACCGTATGGGTCAGATCATCAAGAAGTACGAGTAGGAAGCCAACGTGTACCAGAACCAGAACGACCAGATGACCTTCCGCAAGTCGTCCTACAGCGCAACCGCGAACGAGTGCGTGGAGATCGCTGACCTACCCGACGGCGCCGCTGTCCGGGACACCCAGAATCGTGGACTCGGGCACATCGCTTTCGGCGGCCAGGAGTGGCAGGCCTTCCTGAGCACTTTGCTCCAGAAGTAGCTGTAGACGACGAGAGGCCCCGGTGACCAAACCGGGGCCTCTTCGTGTACCAGAACGCTGCAACTCTACCCCCCATGCTCCGAAGCTCGGTAGGACTCGAAGTGGGTCACCACTGAGCCTCACACCAACGAAGCCAACCCAGCTATCCAGCCAGAGCCCACTCCCCCGCGACGGGCCCCAGCTTGCCGGTCCCTGACCGCATCTGGCCACCGACACCACCACGTCAGCGGGTACATCCCGGAGATGAGCGAACTCGCGCCCCTCAGGTCCGGTTCCAACGAAGCCACCCCGCAGAAGCTCGTGGACGTTGCCTTCCACAAGTCCAGCTACAGCGACCGCAACAACTGCATCGAGGTTGCCTTCCGCAAGTCGTCCTACAGCACCCCGCAGGGTCAGAACTGCGTGGAGGTCGCAGACGTGCACGGCGCGAGCCTGGTCCGCGACACCCAGAACAGGCAGCTCGGCCATCTCGCCTTCCCCTCCTCCGAGTGGCGGGCGCTGCTCGGCACCGCCCGGCGCGAGGAGTAGCCGCACGCGCGCAAGCCCTCCCTCGGCCGGGCGAGGGCTTGCGCGTGTTCACCCCTCGGCGTCGCGCCAGAGGTCGCGCCGGCCGCGCTCGGCCTCCAGGGCGATGCGCCCGAAGGGCTCGGTGCGCCAGTCGCCGTCCCTCAGATGGTTCGCGTAGAGCACGTCGCCGTCCCGGGAGAGCACGTAGAGGGAGTCCACGAGCCGGTGGGTCTCCAGGAACTCCACCGTGTTGGGCACACCCAGGTAGAAGCGGTCGTGGTGCGCCTCCGACATGACCCGGCCGAAACCCTGGTGGGCGCGGGCCCGCGCGTGGCGCTCCGCGATCGCGAAGCGGCTGTTGGAGGAGTGCGTGGCCACGAACGCCACCTCGACCCGGTACCCGGCCTCGCGGAACCCCTCCACCCAGGAGGCCGCCCAGTCGGCGCGGCCGAGGGGGTGGCTGCACACGACGTCCGACCGCCCCGACCGGACGTGCTCCAGGGCGAGCCCGTGCAGACCGGCGACCTGGCGTGCGAGGGAGTCCGAGGCAACCGCGTCGTCGGCGGCCATCGCCCACTCGTAGTCGGGCGCGAGCCTCAGGAGGTCGTCCCCGTCGTAGCTGACGGCGCCCTCCGGCAGGGCGGGCAGGAGCAGGCGTTGCAGGGTCGACTTGCCCGCCCCCGGCTGGCCGCCGAGTAGCAGCAGCCTGGGGTGCTCCCGCGCGCCACCCGTGAGGCGGTCGCGCAGGGCCAGGTCGAACAGCGCGCCCAGGTCCGCGTCGTCCAGGACGCGTCCGGGGTCCCGGGGCGTGGCCCCGTCGGGGACCGGCACGGGCTCGGCGCGCAGCGCGGCGAGCACGGCGGGCAGTTCTGCGTTGACGGCGTCGACCCCGTCCGGGGAGAGGAACGGCAGGCGCGCCTCCTCCGCCAGGAGCGCGGCGGCCCTCCCCCTCAGCTCGGGCCGGGCGTCCGCGCGGCTCAGACAGGCCCCGACGGCCGCGCTGTACAGGTTGTACGCCTGTTCTCGGGCCTCCCTGTGGGCGTCGGACTGCGGGGGGATTCCGCCGCCCGCGGCGATCTCCGCGAGGAGGGGTCCGACTGTCGCTCCGGCGGTCCCCGCCGGGGCCGTTCCCCGGGTCCGCGTCTCCATGCCGTCCGTCCCTCCCGGGCCCCCGGGGCCCGCGCCGTCCGCCGCTGACTGGATGCTAGTGCGTCAGGTCACCCCGGGGGCACGGGTTCGGCGGTTCCCTCCCCGTCCTACAGTGGGCCCATGACCTCGACTCCGCCGGCGCAGTCCGGCACCCCCGCCGTGATCGACGCCCTGGCCTGGGTGCACGTGAAGGACGGACGTCTGCTGTGCGTCCGTACCGAGGGCGTCGACCGGTTCTACCTCCCGGGCGGCAAGCGCGAGCCCGGCGAGAGCGACGAGGCGGCCGTGGCGCGCGAGGCCGAGGAGGAGGTCGGCGTGGTGCTCCGCCCGGGAACCTTCCGGCAGGTGGCGGTCATCGACGAACTGGCCTACGACAAGGCGCCGGGGACGCGGGTGCGGCTGTCCTGCTACTCCGCCGAGCACGACGGCGAGCCGACCGCCGACAACGAGATCGCGGAGCTGGCGTGGATCGGCTTCGCCGAGCGCGAGCGGTGCGCCCCGGCGGTGCTCCGCCTGGTCGAGCTGCTGCACGGGCAGGGCGCCGTCAGGTGACCCCGCCGGGCGCGTGCGCCCGGTGATGACACCCCGCCCGACCAGGCACGATACCCCTGGCCCGTCCCGGAAAAATGAGTGGACCCGGCCCGGTTCTCTGGTTACAGTCCGAGAACTGTGCGCGTACTTCCTCAGCCTCCGGGCATTCCCGACCACCGTTCGGCCAACCGCTTCCTGCTGTGGCTCGCCCGAGCGGAGTGGCGCCCGCTCGCGTGGGCGGGGGGCGTGGACAGCGCCTACAGGCTCTGCGGCGTCCTCATGTCCGCGGCGGTCGGCGCCACCCTGGACTCAGGCGTGGTGGAGGGCGACCCGCGGTCGCTGCTCCTCTGGTTCGGCGTCCTCACCGGCCTGACCCTGCTGAGCACGGCACTGGTGCCGGTCGGCGTCCGGGCGATGGCGTTCAACTGGTACTCGTCCGCGTACCGCACCGTGCAGGTCGTCATCGCGCGGTCGGTCGCCCTGGGCCCCACCCTCACCCGGCGGCTCCCGTCCGGCGAGGTGGTCGCGGTCGGCACGGACGACATCGACCGGGTGGGCGACTTCTACGAGGACTCCGCGCTCGTCCCCGCGTCGGTGGTGACGATCGGCGCGGTGAGCGTCCTCATGCTGTCGTCGCACGTCACGTTCGGCCTGATCGTGCTCGTCGCGGTGCCGGTCATGGTAGTCGGCATGGTGCCGCTGCTGCGCCCGTTCTCCCGGCGCCAGGAGCACCACCGCACCAGGCAGGCCGAGCTGACCACGCGGGCCACCGACCTGGTCTCCGGGCTGCGGGTCCTGCGGGGCGTGGGCGGGGAGCGCACCGTCGGCGACCGCTATCGCGAGGAGTCCCAGCGCGTGCGCGCCGCCGGCGTGCGGGTGGGGTGGATGGACGCCGCCCTCCAGGCCGTCCGCGAGCTGTATCCGGGACTGCTGCTGGTGGGCATCGTCTGGTACGGCGCCCGCCTGGCCCTGGCCGGGGACATCACCGTGGGCCAGCTCGTCGCGTTCTACGGGTACACGGGCAACCTGGCGGTGGCGATCCGGTACCTGATGCACGCCTCCTCCCTGTTCATCTCCGCCCGGGTGGCGGCGGACCACGTGGTCCGCGTGCTCTCGCTGGAGCACGACCACCCCGACCCCGAGCACCCCGCCGATCCCCCGGCCGCCCCGTGCGACCTGCGCGACCCCGCCAGCGGGGTCGTGGTGGCCGCCGGGCGCACCACCGGCGTGGTGTGCTCCGACGCGGCCGGGGCGACCGCCCTGGCCGAGCGCCTGGGCCGGTACCGCGAGGACGAGGGGGACGGTGCGGACGCCCTGCTCGTCGAGACGGCGACCGGCCGCGAGGTGCGCCTGCGCGACCTGCCGCTGCGCGACGTGCGCCGCCGCGTGCTGGTCGCCTCCAACAGCGCCCACCTGTTCTCCGGAAGGCTCCGCGAGGAGCTGTCCCCGGACGAGGGTCTGTCCGACGACCGCCTCGCGGCGGTGGTCCGGGCCGCGTACGCCGACGACGTCGTACGGCAGTCCCCGGCGGGGTTCGACGCGCTCCTCACCGAGCGCGGGCGCGAGTACTCCGGCGGACAGCAGCAGCGGCTCCGGCTGGCGAGGGCGTTCGGCCTGGACCCCGAGATCCTGGTCCTGGTCGAACCCGCCTCCGCCGTGGACGCCCACTCCGAGGCGGCCATCGGCGCACGGCTGGCCGCCGAGCGGAAGGGGCGCACCACCGCCCTGATCACCACCAGCCCCCTCCTGCTCGACCACACCGACCACGTGCTGTTCGTGGACGGCGGGCGCGTCGTAGCCGAGGGCTCCCACCGGGACCTGCTCGCGAGCGCCCCCGGCTACGCCGACACCGTCCTGCGCACCGTCTCCACGAGTGGGAAGCCATGACCCGGACCACCGAACACGCCCTCCCCCGTACCGACGACCCCGAGCTCCCGATGCCGGCGGAGACCGCCGCCCTGCCCGTGGCGCCCGTGTCCATGGTCTGGACACGCCTGCGCCGGGCCGGTCGCGACCACGGCGGGCGGCTGCTCGCCGTCGTGGCCCTGTACGGGATGGCGGCGCTGGCCGCGCTCGTCGCCCCGTGGGTGCTCGGCATGGTCATCGACGCGGTCCGCGGCGGGGCCGACCCCGGCCGGATCGATCTGCTGGCCGTGGTGATCGTCGTCGGCCTGCTGTTCCACGCCGGGTTCACGCTCGTGTCGGTGGCGCAGTCGATCCGCTTCGGGGAGGGGGTGCTGGCCGAGCTGCGCGAGGAGTTCGTGCGCGCGGTCCTGCGCCTGCCGCTCGGAACGGTGGAGAGGGCCGGGACCGGCGACCTGGTGGCCAGGTCGGGCCGCGACATCGGGCACCTGAGCCACACCGTGCGCCACTCGGTGCCGGTGATGGCGGTGAGCACGGTGACGGTGGCCGTCATCGTCACCGCGATCGGCCTGCTGCACCCCGCGCTGCTCCTGGCCTGGGCGCCGACCCTGCTGATCATCTGGGTGTCCACCCGCTGGTACGCCCGCCGCGCCCCCGACGGCTACATCCGGGAGCTGGCGACCTACTCCGACCTGACGCAGAGCGTCACGGACACCGTCGAGGGGGCGCACACCCTGGAGGCGCTGGGACGCCAGCTCCGCCAGACCGCGCGGGCCGACGCCAAGATCCGCCGCGCCTACCGGGCAGAGCGGTACACGCTGTGGCTGCGGTGCGTGTGGTACCCGCCGCTGGAGTTCGCCTACCTGTTCGCGACCGCGTGCACGTTCCTGGTCGCGGGGTACCTGCACGCGAACGGCATGCTGACCGTCGGCCAGATCGCCACGGCCGTGTTCCTGTCCGTGCAGATGACCCGGCCGGTGGAACAGCTGGTGGACCAGGTGGACAGCCTGATGATGGGCTTCACGAGCCTGCGCCGCCTGCTGGGCGTGCGGCTCGCCGAGGAGCGGCCGGGGGTCTCCGAGGCGGACGCGGACCACGTGCCCGGAACGGTGGAGGTGCGCGGCGCGCGGTTCGGCTACACCGACACCGAGGTCCTGCACGGGGTGGACCTGGTCCTGCGCCCCGGCGAGCGCCTGGCGGTGGTCGGGCCGAGCGGCGCGGGCAAGTCGACCCTCGGCAAGCTGATCGCGGGCGTGCACGGGCCGACCTCCGGGAGCGTGCGCGTCGGCGGGGTGGACATGGCGGGGCTGTCACCGGAGCTGCGGCGCGAGCGGGCGATCCTGCTGAGCCAGGAGAGCCACGTGTTCCGCGGCACCGTGGCCGAGAACCTGGCGCTGGCCCTGGACGCCGCCGAGGTGGACCGGGACCGGCTGTGGGAGGCCCTGGCCGCCGTGGACGCCGACGCCTGGGTCCGGTCGCTGCCGGGCGGGCTGGACACGCGGGTGGGGTCGGGCGACCTCACGTTGGACCCGGCCCACGTGCAGCAGCTCGCGCTGGCCCGGGTGGTGCTGGCCGACCCGGAGGTGCTGGTGCTGGACGAGGCGACGTCGCTGATGGACCCGGGTTCGGCCCGCCACCTGGAGAGGTCCCTGGCCGGTGTGCTGTCGGGGCGGACGGTGGTGGCGATCGCGCACCGGCTCCACACGGCGCACGACGCCGACCGGATCGCGGTGGTGGAGGACGGCCGCGTCAGCGAGCTGGGCAGCCACGACGAGCTGCTGGCCCGCGGGGGCTCGTACGCCGACCTGTGGCGCGCCTGGCACGGGGAGGTCTGAGCCCGCGTACACGGCTACAGCCGTCCGGGGCCCGGGGCCGGTCCCGTGCCGACACCGCCCGACGGTCCCCGCGCCGGTAGTCCCCAGAGGCACCGGCCCCGGGAACGGCGAAACCGGGCGGCCCCGAAGGGCCGCCCGGTCGTCGCGGGCGAGGTCGCGTACCGGACCCCAGAACTCCAGGAGGTCCTAGAAGTCCATGCCGCCCATGCCACCGGTCGGGTCGCCGGTGGGAGCCGACGCCTTCTCCGGCTTCTCGGCGATGACGGCCTCGGTGGTCAGGAACAGACCGGCGATGGAGGCCGCGTTCTGCAGGGCGGAGCGGGTGACCTTGGTCGGGTCGATGACGCCGTCCTTGAACAGGTCGGTGTACTCACCGGTGGCGGCGTTGAGGCCGAAACCGGGCTCCAGGTTGCGGACCTTCTCCGCCACGACGCCGCCCTCGAGGCCGGCGTTGATGGCGATCTGCTTCAGCGGCTCCGCGATGGCGCGACGCACGATGTCGGCGCCGATGGCCTCGTCGCCCTCGAGGTCGAGCTTGGCGAACGCGGGGACGCTGGCCTGCAGCAGCGCGACGCCACCGCCGGGCAGGATGCCCTCCTCGACCGCGGCCTTGGCGTTGCGGACGGCGTCCTCGATGCGGTGCTTGCGCTCCTTGAGCTCCACCTCGGTCGCGGCGCCGGCCTTGATGACGGCCACGCCGCCGGCCAGGCGGGCGAGACGCTCCTGGAGCTTCTCGCGGTCGTAGTCGGAGTCGGTGCGCTCGATCTCGTTGCGGATCTCGTTCACGCGACCGGCGATCGCGGTGGCGTCACCGGCGCCGTCCACGATGGTGGTCTCGTCCTTGGTGACGACGACCTTGCGGGCACGGCCGAGCATGTCGAGCTCGGTGTTCTCCAGCTTGAGGCCGACCTCCTCGGTGATGACCTGGCCGCCGGTCAGCACGGCGATGTCGCCGAGCTGGGCCTTGCGGCGGTCACCGAAGCCCGGGGCCTTGACGGCGACGGACTTGAAGGTGCCGCGGATCTTGTTGACGATCAGCGTCTGGAGGGCGCCGCCCTCCAGGTCCTCGGCGATGACGACGAGCGGACGACCGGCCTGGAGGACCTTCTCGACGACCGGCAGGAACTCGTTGTTGTTCGAGATCTTGGAGTTGACGATGAGGATGTAGGGGTCCTCGAGGACCGTCTCCATGCGCTCGAGGTCGGTGGCGAAGTAGGGCGAGATGTAGCCCTTGTCGAAGCGCATGCCCTCGGCGAGCTCCAGCTCGAGCCCGAAGGTCTGCCCCTCCTCGACGGTGATGACGCCTTCCTTGCCGACCTTGTCCATCGCCTCGGCGATGGTCTCGCCGATCTGCGGGTCGCCGGCGGAGATCGAGGCGGTGGAGGCGATCTGCTCCTTGGTCTCGATGTCCTTGGAGAGGTTGCCGAGCTCCTCGTTGATGCGGGAGACGGCGGCCTCGATGCCGCGCTTGAGGCTGATCGGGTTGGCGCCGGCGGCGACGTTGCGCAGCCCCTCGCGGACGAGGGCCTGGGCGAGCACGGTGGCGGTGGTGGTGCCGTCACCCGCGACGTCGTCGGTCTTCTTGGCGACCTCCTTGACCAGCTCGGCCCCGATCTTCTCCCAGGGGTCCTCGAGCTCGATCTCCTTGGCGATGGAGACACCGTCGTTGGTGATCGTGGGGGCGCCCCACTTCTTCTCCAGAACGACGTTGCGGCCCTTCGGGCCGAGCGTGACCTTGACGGCGTCCGCGAGCTGGTTCATGCCGCGCTCGAGGCCGCGACGGGCCTCCTCGTCGAACGCGATCAGTTTGGCTGCCATTGGATTCTTGTCCTCCCGTGACCGGGCTGATACGCGATGGGACGAGGCATGCGCCCGCGACGGACGACCGGAGCGCTCCGACAACCCTGCTGTCGGGAGCCACGGTCTCGCAGCCTCGATCCGGTTAGCACTCAAGGAAGGCGAGTGCTAACCAGGTCCCTTTTTAGCACTCGACCATGGAGAGTGCAAACGATGTGGTCACGATTTCCCCTCCCCTCCTACCAGCATCTACCTGCACATACACCCCGTGATGAGCGGTTTTCCGCGCTCAGCGGACAGGCTCCGGCACCCTCCGTGCCTGCGCGAACGGCCCGCTCCGGCCCGGGGCCCGGTGCAGGCCCCGGGCCGGAGCGGAGGTCCGGAACGGGCACGGGCCGAAGCGGAGCGGAGGCCCGGAACAAGCACGGCCCTCAGGAGCTGAGCCTGCGCATCGCCCGCGAGCCGAACGCCAGCGCGGCGACCGCCAGCGCGACCGCGACGGCCCAGCCGATCCCGACCGACAGGTCCCAGTCGCCCGCGAACAGGGCCCGTTCGGCGTCCACCACGTACGCCACCGGGTTGAGCCGGGACAGGCCGTACAGCCACGACGGGGCCAGCTCCATCGGCAGCAGCACGCCGGACAGCAGCATCAGCGGCATGATCACCGTCTGGAGCACCGGAGCGAACACGTAGGTCTGCTTCACCGCCATGGCCGTCAGGTACGACAGGGTGGACAGGCCGATCCCCAGGACGGCGAGCAGGAGCAGGCCGACCACCGCGCCCGCCACGGAGATCCGCAGTCCGAAGGGGATCACCAGCACGATGATGAGCACCATCTGCGCCATCATCTGCGCCACGTCCCGTAGCACCCGGCCGAGCAGCAGCGACACCCGGCTCGCCGGGGTGGCCAGCATCCGCTCGTGCGCGCCGGAGGCCATCTCCGGAAGCAGCCCGAACCCGGCGAACCCCGTGGTGAACAGGGCGACCATGACCAGCAGGCCGGGCACGAACCACTGCCAGGGGTTCTCGCCCTCGGCCCCCGCGAGCCCGGTGAGCAGGGGCGCGAACAGCACCAGGTACAGGATCGGCTGGAGCATCCCGAAGCCCAGGAGCAGGGGCCGGTGCAGCAGCGGGCGCATCTGGCGGACGAACACGGTCCAGGTGTCGCGCGCGACGCCCGACCCGCGCGCCGGGGCCGCCCCGGTCCTCGGCTGTTCACTCACGGTCATGCCTCCTCCTCGCGCAGGCTGCGCCCGGTCAGGGTCAGGAACACGTCGTCCAGGGTCGGCCGCTGCACCCGCACGGAGAGCAGCGCGACCCCGGCCGCGTCGAGGGTGCGCAGCAGTTCGGGCAGGACGCCGTCCCCGCGCTCCACGCGGAAGCGCACCTCCGGGTCCCGGCCCACGGCGGCGACCACCTCGGCGGGCCCGGCGGAGGGCACCCGCTCGGCGATCCCGGCGCCCGTGCGCGCGTCCTCCTCGCTTCCCACGGAGAAGGTGACCAGGTCCCCGGACACCTTGCCCTTGAGCTCGTCGGCGGTGCCGTCGGCGATGACGCGTCCGTGGTCGATGACCAGGACCCGCTCGGCCATGTCGTCGGCCTCGTCGAGGTAGTGCGTGGTGAGCACGACCGTGGTGCCGAGCCGTTCGCGCAGCCGGGCCACGTGCTCCCACAGGTTGGCGCGGCTGTGCGGGTCGAGGCCGGTGGAGGGCTCGTCCAGGAACAGCAGGCCGGGCTCGTGGACGAGCCCCATGGCGATGTCGAGCCTGCGGCGCTGGCCGCCGGAGAGCTTGCCCGCCTCCCGGTCGGAGGCGCCTCCCAGGTCCAGCAGGTCGAGCAGCTCGTCGGCGCGGCGGCGCGCGGTGCGCCGGTCGAGCCCGTACAGGAGTCCCTGCGTGCGCAGCTCCTCCCCGACCCGCTGGTCGCCGCCGGCGCCGTTCCCCTGGCCGACGAACCCGATCCGGCGGCGGACCTCGGCGGGCTCGGTGCGGATGTCGCGCCCGGCGACCGTGGCGGTCCCCGAGGTGGGCTCCAGCAGTGTGGTGAGCATGCGCAGCGTGGTGGACTTCCCGGCCCCGTTGGGCCCGAGGAGCGCGACGAGTTCGCCCTCCTCGACGTCGATGTCGACGCCGCGCACGGCCTCGACGACGTCCTTGCCGACCCGGAACGTCCGGGCCAGCTCGTGCGTGTGGATCATCCCGCCTCCTTATTCAAACTTGAATGCGGCGACGAGTCTGCCCCATCCCCGGCAGATGTTCAAACTTGAATATTAAAATCGGCGACTGTCCCTGCTCAGGCGCGCGGGGCGGTGACGGGGCCGGGGGTGCGGGGCTCGGAGGCGGGTTCCGCCGGGCCGGACACGGAGAGCACGAGGAGGGGCGCCCGGGAAGCGAGGGCCGGAACCAGCCCCCCGGCCACACCCGGGAAGGGTGAGGGGCGTCCGTGTCGCCGGAAGCGCGGCGTGCGGGGGAAGCGCGGGGCGGAGTCGTGTCACGGGGCGGCCGTGCGCGAAGGGGCCGAGGATCCGGGACCGGGCACGGGCACGGTCGCCACAGGAACGGCGTGCGAGCGGGTCGGCGGCCGGACGGGCGCCGTGGGCCTGGCTGCCGGAGGTCAGGCGTCGTCGCGTACCGGCGGCAACCCGAAGGCGCGGGGGCTGTCGTCGGCCATCGTGTACTTCCCGGCCTCCAGCGAGGCGATGAGCTGACGGGTCCACTCGGCGCCGGCGTCCGTGGTGAGCCGCCACAGCGTGAACAGTTCGCGCACGTGCGGGGGCTTGCCCCACTCGGCGTCCGTGGCCCGGGCCGCGTCGCCCAGCCCCGGGGACGCCTCCTCCAGTGCGGCGAGCCGCTCCTTGAGCAGCCCGACCGCCTCCGCGCGCGGCAGCGAGGTCATCAGGGTGATCCCGGCGCACAGCAGGCCGTGGTCGTCGCCGGTGTGGCGCAGGGCCTCGCCCATCAGCCGGCGGAGTTCGGCCTCCCCCTCGTCGGTGAGCGCGTAGGAGGTGCGGCCCACCTCCTCGTCGCCGGGGGCGGTGAACTCCCGCAGCCTGCCCTCGGAGGTGAGCTTGTTCAGCGCGTGGTAGATGGACCCCCACTTGACGTTGGCCCACTCCTTGGCGCCCCAGGACATGAGTTCGCGGCCCACCCGGTACCCGTGGGTCCCCCCGTGGATCCGCACCGCGCCCAGCACCAGCAGCCTCGTCGCCGACATCGCCGTCCTCACTCGTCTCCGCCGTCCCCAGGATACGAGCAGTGACGGGACCGCCCCTCCCGCACGGACGACCGGGCCGACCGCCGCCCGGAGCGCGGAGCGCGGTCGGCCCGCCGACCGCGACCGGCGGGCGCGGGGAGGGCCCGGAGACGCCGCGAGGGGGCGGCCCCGCCCCCGCGTTTCGCGGCGGGCCGGGCCGCCCCCTCGCGGGCGGTGGCGGGCGGCGCCGGGACGGCGCGCGGCGAGCGGTCAGCAGCCCCCGGCGACGGCCGGGATGATGGAGACCTTGGCGCCGTCGGCGATCTCGGTCTGGAGGCCCTTCTCGAAGCGCACGTCCTCGTCTCCGACGTACACGTTGACGAAGCGGCGCACCTTGCCGTTGTCGTCGAGGATGCGGGCGCGGATGCCCGGGTAGTTGGCCTCCAGGTCGTCCAGGAGCTCGGCGAGGGTGCTGCCCTTCGCCTCGACCTCGGAGGCGTCGTCGGTGTAGGTGCGCAGGATGGTGGGGACGCGGACGCTGGCGCTCATGGCGGTGTTCTTCCTTCTGGTGTGGTCGGCGGGCCGTCGCACGGCCCCGCCGGGACGGACTGTGCTCGCGGAGCGGCGGTCAGACGAGGCCCGCGTCGGCGAACGCGCTCAGGGACGGCTTGATCGTGGCCGTCACGCCGGCGTCCACCGCGTTGAGGGTCTTGAGCCCGTCCCCGGTGTTGAGCACCACGGTCCGCGCCTTCGGGTCGAGCCTGCCCTCGCGCACCAGCTTGCGGAGCACGCCCGTGGTGACGCCGCCCGCCGTCTCGGCGAACACGCCCTCGGTGCGGGCGAGGAGCTTGATGGCGTCGACGATCTCGTCGTCGCCCACGTGCTCCACGGAGCCGCCCGTGCGCTGGGCGATGTCGAGCACGTACGGCCCGTCCGCCGGGTTGCCGATCGCCAGCGACTTGGCGATGGTGTCGGGCTTGACCGGCTGGATGACGTCGATGCCCTTCTCCCAGGCCTGCGCGACCGGGGAGCAGCCCGTGGCCTGGGCGCCGAAGATCCGGTACGGGCGGTCCTCGACCAGGCCGAGCTCGACCAGTTCCCGGAAGCCCTTGTCGATCTTGGTGAGCTGGGAGCCGGAGGCGATCGGGACGACGATCTGCTCCGGCAGCTGCCAGCCGAGCTGCTCGGCGATCTCGTAGGCCAGCGTCTTGGAGCCCTCGCCGTAGTAGGGGCGCAGGTTGACGTTGACGAATCCCCAGCCCTCGCCGGCCGGGTCGCCGATCAGCTCGGAGCAGAAGCGGTTGACGTCGTCGTAGTTGCCGTCGATGGCGACGACCTTGCCCCCGTAGACGGCGGCCATGACGACCTTGGCCTCCTCCAGCCCCGCGGGGATGAACACGCAGGAGTCGAACCCGGCGCGCGCGGCGGCGGCGCCGACCGCGCCGGCCAGGTTGCCCGTGGAGGAGCAGGACAGGGTGGTGAAGCCGAAGGTGCGCGCCGCCTCGACCGCGATGGCGACCACGCGGTCCTTGAAGGAGTGCGTCGGGTTGCCGGAGTCGTCCTTGACGTACAGGGAGTCGATGCCCAGCTCGGCGGCGAGGCGGTCGGCCTTCACCAGCGGGGTCAGGCCGGGGGCCATGTTGGGCAGCTCGGCCACGTTGTCCGGGACCGGGAGGAGGGAGCGGTAGCGCCAGATGCTGTTGGGGCCGCTCTCGATGTCGGCGCGGGTGACGTCACCGAACTCGTAGGCCACCTCGAGGGGGCCGAAGCAGAACTCGCAGGCGAACTTGGGGGTGAGTTCGTAGCGCCGGCCGCATTCGCGACAGGAGAGCGCGGTTCCGGGGCCGAAGGCGCGGACGGAGGTGGGTTCGGCGGCAGTGATCGCCATGGCGAGGCGTCTCCCCTCATCTTCCCTGGCGGACACCTTGTCCCCAGGCCGGAGTTGGCACCTGCCCCAGCCGCCTCACGGGTTCGTGAGTAGTGCGTGCTGGGATGGTTGCCGGGGCTTCGCAGGGCCGGTCCCTCCACCCCTCTGGATGAGCAATATGAAGTTGTGGGCGGTCCTGTCGGATCCGCACGGTCACTGTAACGGACTCGTCGGCCGGTTTTCCACGGCTGGTGATCCGGGTAACACTAACCCGCTCACATGCTGAGACGCCGCCGGTCGGCGCGCCGGGGCGCGCGTGGCCTGTTTCGGGAGCGTGACGCCCGGCACCGTCGGCCCCCGAGGGGTTTGGGGCGGCTGTCGACCGGCGAGACATAAGGTGCGATCCGCTTCCGCGCAGGCCGCGCCCGACCGCCCCGGCGGCGGCGACGGCCCATCCGCACCTTCGAGAGGACGACCACGTGGACAAGGCCCAGATCCTCATCGCCTCCAACCGGGGACCGGTGTCCTTCTCCACCGGCGACGACGGTTCGCTGGAACAGCGCCGGGGCGGGGGAGGGCTCGTGTCCGGCATGATCTCCGTCGCCACGGAGATCGACAGCCTCTGGGTGTGCGCCGCCCTGTCCGACGCCGACAGGAGGGCGGCCGAGGAGGCGCCCGGGGCCCGGCTGGACCGCGCGCACGACCTCGACGGCATGCGGGTCCACATGCTGGACATCCCCGAGCGGACCTTCCAGGGCGCCTACACCGGGGTCGCCAACTCGACCCTGTGGTTCGTGCAGCACATGCTGTACGACATCCCGAACAAGCCGTCGTTCGGCTCGGAGTTCCGACGGCAGTGGGACGACTACACCGCCTACAACAACGCGTTCGCCGAGGCCCTGGTCACCGGCGCCGCGGACGGCGCCCGCGTGGCCGTGCAGGACTACCACCTGGCGCTGGTGCCGCGCATCCTGCGCGCCCGCCGCCCCGACCTGCGCATCGCGCACTTCTCGCACACGCCGTGGGCGCCGCCGGAGTACTTCCGGATGCTGCCCGGGCACGTCGCCCGCGAGCTGCTGGAGGGCATGCTCGGCGCGGACCGGCTCGGTTTCCTGAGCCCCCGCTGGGCGGACGCGTTCCTGCGCTGCTGCGCGGAGATCCTGCGCGCGGAGGTGGACTTCGCGCGGCGCACCGTGGAGTACGGCGGCCGTCTGGTCGGCGTGGGCGTGCACGCGCTCGGCGCGGACGAGGAGGGGCTGCGCGCGAGCGCCGCCGAGCCGGCCGTGGCCGCGCGCGGCGAGACCCTGCGGGAGGCCGTCGGCGACACCCGGCTCATCGTGCGGGTGGACCGCACCGAGCTGTCCAAGAACATCGTGCGCGGGCTGGAGGCGTACCGGGAGCTGCTGACCTCCCACCCGGAGTGGCGGGGCCGGGTGACGCACCTGGCGTTCGCCTACCCGAGCCGCGGGGACGTGCCCGAGTACCGCGAGTACACCGACGCGGTGATGCGGACCGCCAAGGAGATCAACGAGGAGTTCGCGACCCCCGAGTGGACGCCGCTGGTGCTGGAGGTCAACGACGACTACCCGCGGTCGCTGGCGTCGTTCCAGATGGCCGACGTCCTGCTGGTCAACCCGACCCGGGACGGCATGAACCTGGTGGCCAAGGAGGGTCCGGTGCTGTCGGAGCGCGACGCGGTGCTGGTGCTCTCGCGCGAGGCCGGCGCCGCCGACGAGCTGGGGCGGCACGCCCTGCTGGTCAACCCCTACGACACGCTGGAGACCGCGGAGGCGCTGCACCGCGCCCTGTCGATGCCCGGGGACGAGCGCCGCAAGCGCCGTGAGGGGCTGGCGGAGGCCGCCGTGGCCCTGCCGCCGCGCCGGTGGTTCCAGGACCAGCTGCGGTCCCTGGACTGACGCGGCCAGGCCGTGCCACGGCCACCGCCCGAAGTCCCGTCGGCAACGGCCCCGCTCAAGCTGCTCGACGTCCGTAGGGGCATCCGGGGGCGGTGGACGCGTCCAGCGGCCCCGGGCCGGACCGCGAGAGGCCCCCGGGTGCGGATTCCGGGACGGACGGCGCGGGTCCTGGGGCACGGGCCCCCGGGGCCCGGACGCCCGACGGGGCCCGCAGAGCGCCTCCGTCCCGGCCGGGGCCCGTCGTCGGGGCCCGGGCGGCCTGCCGAGGCCCGGCGGCCTGCCGGAGGGGGCCGGCGGGGCGCTCCGCACGGGTTCGCGCCCCGCGCCGCGCGGATCAGTCGTCCGGGGACGCCGTCCGCCGCGCCCGCGCCTCGTCGAGGAGCTGCTCCACGACGGCGGTCTTGGCGTCGGCGTAGTCCTGGATGCGGTCCCAGGTGCGCTCGGCCAGCTCGCGTTTGACCGCGGTGTAGCGTTCGCGCGCCCCGGCGTCGGCGATGAGGTGGTCCCGGAAGAGGCGCATCCGCTCCACCTCCTCGCAGCCCTCCCCGAACACGTGCAGGTTGAGGTTGATGTCCGGCCCCTTGAGGACCCGGTGCTCGTACCAGTCGGGCTCCCTGATCACCACGGAGTACCCGGCGGCCAGCAGGTCGGGCAGGTAGGAGGGCTCGTCGGCGGGGTCGGCGACGACCAGCAGCAGGTCGACGCACGGCTTCGCGGCCATGCCGGGGACCGCGGTCGATCCCACGTGCTCGAAGAGGAGCACGCGGTCGTCGAGGGCTGCGCGGACCTTCTCCGACTCGCGTTTGAACAGGTAGGGCCACTTGGCGTCGTACTGGGAGATGTGGACGCGGCCGTTGACGAGGTTGCGGGAGTCGGGGGAGGCGACCGGCGGAGCACCTCGTGAGGGCAACGGCGATGCTTCGAGGGGAGACATTCTCCAAAGCCTTGTCCCCCTGGGAGCCCGCGTCAAGAGCGTCCGAGCGTGCTTACATATGCACGCGCAGACGTCACATCACGGGCTGTGGGCCGGGTGTGACGAGCCGCGACGCTTCTCGCCCCGGAGGGCCGGAAGTGCCTTCCGGGAGGGCTCCGCGGGGGCCCGCGCGCCCTCGGGGCCCGGATCCGGCGCGGCCCTCCGCGCGCACCGCCCGGCGGGGGGCGGCGGCGGGCGGGGGACGGCGGCCGCCGGCCCTGGCGGCCCCCGGCGCGGGTCGGCGCCGTCCGGCCCAGGGGCGCACCGCACGGCGCAGGGGCGCGTCACGCGCGAACGGCGCCCGGACACACCGGCGCCCGCCCCCGGGCGGGGGCGGGCGCGGCGGGCGTCGGCCCGGATCAGTCGCCGCGCGTCTTGCGGCGGCGGCCGCCCCTCGGCTTGCGGCGGCTCGCGGGACCGGCCTCGGCGGCCCGCTCGGCGGCGATCTGCTCGTCCTCCTCGCGGCGCTCGGCCTCCACCCCGTAGGGGTCGGCCGTGCTGCGGCGGATCCAGACGACCAGCAGGACGACCCCGAGGACCACGACGGCGCCGACGGTGACGAACCACGCCCAGACGGGCACTCCCCCGGACTCCTCCCCCTCGTTCACGAGCTCCTCGTCGATGAGGGGGATGTCCTGCGCGATCCCGGCCGCCTGCGTCTGCGCGCTGGGCAGGTGCAGGGCGGGCAGTCCTCCGGGACCCTGCTGGGCGCCCTCGACCAGGGCCTCGCGGACCTGTTCGGGGCGCAGCTGCGGGAAGTCCGCGCGCAGGAGCGCGGCAGCGCCGGCCGCCATGGCGGCGGCGTACGGGGTGCCGGTCACCTGGACCTGCCCCATGTCGGGTCCGGCGGTCTCCAGGTCGGCCCCGGGGGCCGTCAGCCCGACGCCCGCGGCCTCCGGCGAGCCCGGGATGAGCTCGCCGCTCTCGGCGGTGCCGGCGACCGTGAGGACGTTCGCGTCGTCACGGCCCCCGGCCGGGCCCACGACCAGGGCGCCGTTGCGGACCGCGTCCTGGGTGGCGCCGGTCAGGTCCACCGACTCGTCGGTCTCCGGGAGCAGGATGACCTGGGCGCCCTCCTCCGCGGCGAAGCGGATGGCGGCGGGCAGCTCGTTCCCGGTGGGCAGCACCAGGAGCTCGGAGGCGGGCGCCACCCCCAGCACGCCGCCGTCGGCGTCCATGCCGTGGCCGTGCCCCGCGACCAGGGCGGCGGCGCCGCTGCCCTCGTCCCGGTCGCCGTCCTCACCGAACTGCGTGTCGACCGTGACGTTGTCCACCAGGTCGGGGTGGTCCTCGTAGACGGCGATCCCGGGCAGCGCCACGGTGATGCCCTGGCCCTGGGTCTCCTCCCAGAGCTCCCGGGCCCCGATCGCCTGGAGGCCCCACTGCTCCGGGCTCAGGTCCGGTTGGCCATCGGCCGCGGCGGGGACCGCCGTCAGGCCGAGGACGGCGACGGCCGCGCAGGCCGCGGCGGTCCCACCAAGAACATGGCGTGTGTGTGTCCTGTCACGACTGTTGCCCCCGAGCACGTCTGGCTCCCTCGAACGATGCGGTCGACGTTCCACGCGGCCCTCCCCGGACCTCCCCAATCCTGTCATGAGCACAGGATTCAGGCGTGGACAAGTGACCCCAGGGGTAGAGAACGTAACTGTATCCCTGCTGCCAGTCCTGTGTTTTCGGGTCCGCATACGGCATGTCGAGTCGCTAGCATGAGTCGCGCCGATCCGGACAAACCAATTTCCCGTCCAGGGGGTGTCCCATGCCGAATATCGGTCCGACCGGAGACGGTCAGTCGGCCCTCGCCGAACGCGAACAGCGCATCCTCGCCTTCGAACGCCAGTGGTGGAAGTTCGAGGGCTCCAAGGAGCAGGCGATCCGTGACGAGTTCGGGTTCTCCGCGACCCGTTACTACCAACTGCTGAACGGGCTGGTGGAACGCCCCGAGGCCCTGGCGTTCGACCCGATGACGGTCAAGCGCCTGCGCCGGCTGCGCGCCGACCGCCGCCGCCAGCGCAACGCACGTCAGCTGGGCATCCAGCTCTGAGCCCCTTCCGCCTTCTCTTTTCGGTCACGTGAACGCGGTACCCGCCCGGGGCGACGACCTCACCCCGCGGGCAGCGTTCTCCACCGGATCCCCCGGGCGTGTCGCACCGGCCGATCCCGGCGCACCGCCCCTCCCCGGCCGGGGACGCCGACCGCCGCCGGGGATCCCGCCGCAGACCGGGACTCCCGTCACCGCGGCCCCGGCCCGGACCGGGCGCACGGGCCCTCCGGCACTCCGGCTCTCCGGCGCTCCACCCGCCCTGATCCGCCCGCCCCGCCCCCGTGCGCGGCCCCACCGGAAAGGCCCTCCATGACCCTGCCCCGACCGAGCACGGACGCCGGACGCGCCGCGCTCGACGCCCTCGTCACCGACCCCGGACGCGCCCTGGCCGCCTTCGACTTCGACGGCACGCTCTCACCGATCGTGGACGACCCGCGCGAGTCCGCGCCCTACCCGGGGATCGTGGACACGCTCGCCGACCTGGCCGGGCTGATCGGCTCGGTCGCGATCATCACCGGGCGGCCCGCCGCCGCGGCGGTCGCCATGGGCGGGCTGGAGCGGGTCCCCGGCATCACCGTGCTCGGCCACTACGGCGCCGAGCGCTGGGAGGGCGGAGAGGTCCTGGCCGCCGACCCGCCGCCCGGCGTGGCCCTCGTCCGGGAGGAGCTTCCCGGCCTGCTCGCACGGGTGGGCGCGCCGGAGGGCACCTGGATCGAGGACAAGGGCCGGTCGTTGAGCGTGCACACGCGGCGCACCGCCGATCCCGACGGCGCGCTCGCCCTGGTCGCCCCCGCCCTGGCGGAGCTGGCCGAGCGGGCGGACCTCCGGCTGGAGCCGGGGCGAATGGTGGTCGAACTCCGTCCACAGGGTGTGGACAAGGGTGCGACGCTCACCGCGCTGGTCGAGGAGACCGGTGCGGGCACGGTGCTCTACGCCGGGGACGACCTCGGCGACCTGCCCGCCTTCGGGGCCGTGGCCGCCCTGCGCGGGAAGGGCCTGCCCGGTCTGACCGTGTGCTCCTCCTCCGACGAGGTGACCGCGGTGGCCGAGGCCGCCGACCTGGTCGTGCCCGGCCCCGCCGGGCTGGCGGAACTGCTCGGGGAGCTCACGGCGGCGATCCGTGGGCCTGGGGCGTGAGCGCCGAGCGCGCCGCCGAGCGCAGGTCCCCCAGCCCGACCCGGTCGCGCCCGTAGTGCACGGCGTTGGTGAGCACGCCCACGTACCGGCCGCTCTCCGGGTGCAGGAACAGGCTCGTCCCCGTGAACCCGTTGTGGTGGACCACCCCCTCGGGGGTGATCAGCCAGCCGAGCCCGCGCCACAGGCGCTGACCGGCGTCGACGTGCGGCTGCCAGCTCTCCCGCACGAACGGCGAGGGCACGGGGCCGGACCCGCCCCCGTGGAGCCGCAGCACCTCCCGGGCGTACGCGCCCAGGTCGATGGCGGTCGAGAACACGCCCGCGTGCCCCGCCACACCGCCCATCAGCGCCGCCGCCTCGTCGTGCACCACGCCCCAGGCGGGCGCGGCGCCCGGCAGGCGGCGCTCGGTGGGCGCCACGGCCGGTGACCGCGCCAGCGGCCCGTAGGCGGTCGAGCGCATCCCCAGCTCGTCCCAGAGGTCGCCGGCGAGCCGGTCCAGGCCGGTGTCGTAGAGGCGTTCCAGGAGCAGGCCGAGCAGGATGAACCCCCGGTCGACGTAGCGGTACCCGGGCTCCTCCAGCGGATCGGCGAGGATGGCCTCGGCCAGGTCCTGGTCGGCGCCCACGTAGCGCTCCAGCCACGTCACCGGGTTGAGCCTGGCCGTGTGGGTGAGGATCTGGCGCGTGGTCACCGAAGCGCCCGGCAGCCCCTCCGCGTCCAGGTATTCGGACATGGGGGCGTCCAGGTCCAGCACCCCCTCGGCGACCGCCCGGCCGACCAGGGGCCAGGTCGCCATCACCTTCGTCAGGCTCGCCACGTCGTAGGCGACGTCCGGAGCGGTGTCGCTCTCGCCGTCGGTCCGCCCCACCGCGACGAACTCCCACATGCCGCCGGTGCCGATGACGGCGGCGCCGCCGGGCAGCCATCCGGCGTCCACCATCACCTTCAGGACGCCGCGGATCCGCGCCCCGGTCTCCGTGAGCCAGTCACCATCACGCACAACACGTCTCCCCCCGGTCTGCTCCCCCTCGGCGGATACCCCGTTATCCGGTCGTTGTCACACGGTCGCCCAAGGGACACAGGACGAAACCCGTGCAGGTCAAGACCGTAATGCGGCCCCGTGTCCGCGAGGGCGCGGCCCGGGGCACGGGGCGCGTCCGGCCGCGGGGCCGCGGAGTAGTGTGGCGCCGGAGAAGCCCCGAGGAGGACCATGAGCAGCCAGACCCCCGTACCCGCCGGATTCCGCGGCGTGGCCGGAAACATCGGGATCAAGGACCCGAAGGACGACTTCTTCGCGGTCGTGTCGGAGGTCCCCGCGAACGTGTCGGCCGTGTTCACCAGGTCCCGGTTCGCCGGGCCGAGCGTGCTGCTCAGCCGCAGGACGGCCGCGGACGGCCGGGCGCGCGGCGTCACCGTGATCGCCCGCAACGCGAACGTGGCCACCGGCCGGGTCGGCGACGACCACGCCCGCGAGCTGCAGGAGGGCGTGGCCCGCGCCGCCGGGGTGGCCCCGGAGGAGATCCTGGTCGCGTCGACCGGTGTGATCGGGCGCCCCTACCCGATGGAGAAGGTGCGCGCCCACCTGGAGGGGCTGCCCGCGGAGTTCCCCCCGGCGGACCTGGACCGCGCGGCGGGCGCGATGATGACCACCGACACCCACCCCAAGGCCGCCTCCGCCCGGGTGGGCGGCGCCACCGTCACGGGCATCGCCAAGGGCGTCGGCATGATCGAGCCGAACATGGCGACCATGCTGGCCTGGTTCTTCACGGACGCCGAGCTGGAGCAGCCGGTGCTCGACGAGGTGTTCCGCAGGGTGGTGGACCGGACGTTCAACGCGCTGAGCATCGACACCGACACCTCGACCAGCGACTCGGCGGCGGTGTTCGCGAACGGGCTGGCGGGTCCGGTGGACACCGCCGCCTTCGAGGCCGCCCTGTACGAGGTGGCCCTGAAGCTGGTGCGCATGATCGCCTCGGACGGCGAGGGCGCGGGCAAGCTCCTGGAGGTGCGCGTCACCGGTGCGCGCGACGACGCGCAGGCCAAGGTCGTCGCCAAGGCCGTCGTGAACTCGCCCCTGGTCAAGACCGCCGTGCACGGCGCCGACCCGAACTGGGGCCGGGTGGCGATGGCCGTCGGCAAGTGCGAGGAGGAGACCGACATCCTGCCGGAGAACGTGCGGATCGTCTTCGGCGACGTGGAGACCTACCCCGCCGAGCCCTCGGACGAGGTCCTGGAGCGCGCCTCGCGGCACATGAAGGGCGACGAGGTCCTGATCGGCGTCGACCTGGGGATCGGCGGCGGGGAGTTCACCGCCTACGGCTGCGACCTGACCGAGGGCTACATCCGGATCAACGCCGACTACACCACCTGAGCCGGCGGGGCCGGGCGGGGACCGCCGTCCCGGCCCGGCCCGCGCGGGGCGGGCGCTCGGCGGAGGTCCCGCCGGGCGCCCGCCGTCCCGTTCGCGGCGGGACCGGAGCCCCTCCGGGCGGGCTCAGATGTGCACGGCCGGGCCGTCGGTCATCCTCCCCGAGCGCATGAGGAGCGACAGCGCCGCCGCCGCCAGCATGACCGCGGCGGCGATGGTGAAGGCCAGGTGCAGGCCGTCCATGAAGGCGAGGTTGCTGGCCTGGGTGACGGCGGCCGCGACCTCCGGGGAGGCCCCCTCCGGCAGGACCGCGCCGCCCTGGGCCACGACGCTCTGCATGTCGACGAGGTCGTCCGCGGAGGGCTCGGCGAGCCCCGCGCCCGCGAAGTGGCCGGGCAGGGTGGAGACGATGGTCGCCGACATGACCGCGCCGAGCACCGCGGTGCCGAGGGAGCCGCCGAGCTGCATGGCGGCCTGCTGCACCGCCGAGGCGACCCCCGCCAGGCGCACGGGCGCGTTGCCGATGATCGCGGCGGTGGCGCCGGTCATGATCAGGCTCAGTCCCGTGCCGAGCAGGACGAAGGCGGCCGACATGAAGACCACGCCGGTGTCGGTCTCCAGCCGGGACAGCATGAACATGCCCGCCGAGGCCAGCAGCAGGCCGACCGTCGTGGGCGGACGGGCTCCGACGCGGTCCAGGACCCGTCCGGCGATGGGCGAGGTGACCGCCATGAGCGCGGTCATGGAGATGAGCTGGAGCCCGGTCCGGGCGGGGCTCATGCCCTGGATGCCCTGGAGGTAGAAGGTGATGAAGAACAGCGACCCCATCAGGCTCAGCGCCATGGCCACCGTGAGGAGCGTTCCGATGGAGACCGAGGGGTTGGCGAACAGCGCGAGGGGCAGGAGCGGCTGTTCCGGTCGGCGCTCCCAGAGCAGGAAGGCGCCGCCGAAGAGGACCGCGGCGGCGAGCGAGGCCAGCGTGACCGGGTGGCCCCAGCCCGCGGCGGGCGCCTCGACGAGGGCCCAGACCAGGGCGAAGATGGCGACGCTGATCAGCACGATGCCGGGGACGTCCATGCGGCTGCCGGGGTCGGTCGCGCGGTTGGCGGCGAG
This sequence comes from Nocardiopsis tropica, assembly GCF_042660575.1. Taxonomy (NCBI): domain Bacteria; kingdom Bacillati; phylum Actinomycetota; class Actinomycetes; order Streptosporangiales; family Nocardiopsidaceae; genus Nocardiopsis; species Nocardiopsis tropica. The sequence goes on along the minus strand of NZ_JBHSUF010000019.1, from coordinate 33,138 downwards.
CAGCCACAGGCCGAGGGCCAGGGCGGCGGCGCCGACCGGGACGTTGATGTAGAAGACGGCCTCCCAGCCGAAGGCGTCCACGAGGATGCCGCCGAGGATCGGGCCGCCGGCCGTGGCCGCCCCGATGAGGCTGCCGAAGACGCCGAAGGCCCGGCCCAGCTTGCTGGGCGGGAACCCGGAGCGCAGCAGGCCCATCGCCGAGGGCAGGAGCAGGGCTCCGAAAACCCCTTGCAGGACGCGGAAGGCGATGAGCATGGCGACGCCCGCGGACAGCGCGATCGCCACCGAGCTGAGCACGAAGCCGACCACGCCCACCAGGTAGGTGTTGCGGTGGCCGAACCGGTCCCCGATCTTGCCCGCGGTGATCAGGAAGACCGCCAGTCCGAGCAGGTAGCCGTGGGTCACCCACTGGAGCTCGGCGAGCGAGGCCCCCAGGCTCGCGCCGATGGCGGGGTTGGCGACGGCCACGATGGTGCCGTCCAGCGCCACCATCATCACCCCGAAGGCGATGGCGACCAGGGTCGCCCAGGGGCTCTCCCGGAGCCGTCCCCGAGGAGCGGGCGGACCCGTGCCCTCCGCTCCCGTGGTCACCGGTTCCGTCGCCGCCGTCATGTGGCCCCCCGCTCGTCGTCCGCTTGCGAGCGTGATTATGACAGTGGCTGACAGATTACAGCAACTGCTTTTTGTCAGTGACTGACGTAATCTGTTTCACTGTTGTATCCTCGTGGCGAAGCAACCGACACGTGGGAGGCCGCTCCATGGCCGCGACGAGCGCCGAGCCGTGCCAGACCCCGGCGGAGGCCGGGCTGCGCGAGCGCAAGAAGGCCCGGATGCGGGAGTCCCTGCTCGACGCGGGGCTGCGGCTGTTCCACGAGCGCGGCTACCAGGGGACCACCACCGAGGAGATCGCGGCCTGCGCCGGGGTCTCCCAGCGCACGTTCTTCCGCTACTTCGCCTCCAAGGAGGACGTCGTCCTGGAGGCGGTCGAGGGCGTGGACGAGTACCTGTACGCCGCCCTGCGCTCCCGGCCCGCCGACGAGCCCCCGTTCACGGCCCTGCGCAACGCGATGCACGAGCACTGGGGCTACCTGGACCGCGAGTCCCTGCACATCCAGGGCAGCGCGATGGGCGTCATCACCGGCAACCCCGAGCTGATCGACCTCAACGCGCGCTACTGCCTGAGCAGGCAGCTGCGGCTGGCCGGGGTGATCGGCGAGCGCACCGGCACGGATCCGGACACCGACCCGCGCCCGGGCGTGCTCGCCGCCGTGTTCCTCTCCGTCATCACCAGCGCCCACCAGGCGTGGTGCGGCTCAGGGTCCAGGGACACCGACGACCTGGCCGAGGCGATCCGCGACCGGCTCGCCCTGGTGCCCGAGGTGGTCTGCGGAGCCTGGGAGCCCGCCGCCACCGCGCCCTGACCCCTGGGGGCGGGCGGCGGGCCGGGGGCGGGACCCTGGCGGCGGCTTCCGGCCGGTGGTCCCGGGCGCGGGGGCGCCCCGGCACGCGGGGCCCGGGGCCGGCCGGTCCGGCGGCACACGAGAGCGCCCACGTCCCGGCGGGACGTGGGCGCGTGGGGCTCCGGACCGGTGTCAGCGGATCAGTCCACGGTCTCCGGGTGGGCGGCCGAACGCACCGCCTCGCGCGCCCGGCCGGCGCTGGAGGCGGCCGTCGCCAGCTCGGCCAGGCGGCGGCACTCCCCCTGGCTGTGGCGGGCCAGGGCGTGGCGCACCGCGGGGAGCGCGGGGGCCGACATCGACAGGCTGGTCGCCCCCAGGCCCACCAGCACCAGGGCGAGGAGCGGGTCGGCGGCGGCCTCGCCGCACACGCCCACCGGGCGCCCCGACCGCTCGCCCGCCGCGCCCACGGCGCCGACCAGCGCCAGGAGGGCGGGCTGCCACGGGTCGAGCAGGTCGGGAAGGGTGCCCAGGGTGCGGTCGGCGGCCATCGTGTACTGGGCGAGGTCGTTGGTGCCGATCGACACGAAGTCCACGCGGCTCATCAGCCGGTCGGCGAGCAGCGCCGCCCCCGGGACCTCGATCATCACACCGGCCTCGCGGATCCCGGCCTCGCGCGCCAGCGCCACGAAGTCGGACGCCTCGTCGGGCGTCGACACCATCGGCGCCATCACCCGCACCCGCGCGCCCGTCTCCTCGGACGCGGCGGCGATCGCGGCGAGCTGGTCGGTCAGGAGGCCGGGGTGCACGCGGGAGGTCCGGAACCCCCGCACGCCCAGGGCCGGGTTGTCCTCGTGGCCCGTCTCCACGAACGCCAGCGGCTTGTCCGAGCCCGCGTCCAGGGTCCGCACCGTGACGGTCCGCCCCGAGAACTCCTCGAACAGCCGCGTGTAGGTGTCGGTCTGGGCGGCCACCGTCGGCGGGTCGGCGCGGTCCAGGAACAGGAACTCGGTGCGCAGCAGGCCCACGCCCTCGCTGTCGTGCGCGCCCGCCTCCTTGGGGTCGCCCTCCCCCGCGTTGAGCAGCAGGGCGACGGGGACCCCGTCCTCGGTCCGGCCGGGGCCCGTGGACTCCGCGAGCAGGGCGCGCCGGCGCTCGGTGCGCCGCAGCATCCGGTCGGCCAGCTCGGCGTCGGGCTCGGGCTCGACGGTCCCCGCGTCGCCGTCCAGCGCCACCGGGACCCCGTCGCGCAGGGTCTCGGCGCCCGGACAGCCCACCACGGCGGGGATGCCGAGCGCGCGGGCCAGGATCACGGTGTGGCTGGTGGGTCCGCCGAGGCGCGTGACGATCCCGAGCACCTGCTCGGGGTCGAGCCGGACGGTGTCGGCGGGGGCGAGGTCGTCGGCGACCAGCACGTGCGCGACACCGGGGTCGGGCAGACCGGGCATCGGAAGGCCGAGGAGCAGGGCGGTGGCGCGGTCGCGGATGTCGGCGAGGTCGGCGGCGCGCTCCGCCAGGTAGCCGCCGGCGGCGAGCATCAGCTCCTGGTAGGCGCCGCACGCGGAGTGCACCGCCCATGCGGCGGGCTCGCCGGCCTCGGCGCGCTCCTCGACCCGCCGCCCCAGCTCGGGGTCGCGGGCCATGAGCGCCAGCGCGCCCAGCACCGCGGCGGCCTCGCCGGTGAGCTGCGCGGCCTGGGCGTCGAGCAGGTCGGCGACCTTCTCCAGGGCCCCGCGGGCGGTGGACGCCTCGGTCCGGGGGTCGCCGGGCTCGGGCCGCTCCGCCGGGAGGGCGGGCGGGTCGGCCATCCGGGCGACCGGGCCGACGGCGACGCCGGGGCTGGCCGGGATGCCCGACAGCCGGGTGGCACCGGCGGTGGGCGAGGGGTGTTCGGTCTGCGCCATGGTCGCTCCGTACGTCGGTGGGCGGTGGGCGGCCCGGGGGGACGGGCCGAGGGATCTGTGCCCCGGATCGCGCCGCGGGACTCCTGGACGGGTCGGGACGGGTGCGGTCGGGGGTGGGGAGTGGGGGCGGGCTGGGCTGTGGTGCGGTGCTGGGCTGTGGTGCGGTGCGGTGGTGCGGGGGCCGGATCGGTATGGGCCGGGTTGCCTGGACCGGTACGGGCCGGGTTGCCTGGCGGGCGGGGACCGGAGCCGGGTCGGTGCGGGTCGGGCTCCCGGGCCGGGCCGGTGCGGGTCGGGCTCCCGGGCCGGGCCGGTGCGGGGTCAGGGCACCGGAGGGGCCGGGAGGAGGTCGCGGGTCGGGGAACCGGGGCGCTCCGCCGGGTCGGCGGCGGCTGCCGGGCAGCACGGTGCCGGACGGGCCTTCGGCCCCCCTGTATCAAGCAAACCCCGGAACGGCCGCGCCCGGTAGGGGCTGTGGACAACCCCGCCGGGGCCGGGCCGTAGGGGCCGCCCCCTACGGCCCGGCCCCGGGAGGAGGCCCGTCACCGCCTCCGTCCCGGGTCCGCGCCCGTGCGGGGCCTACGGCTGGATGGTGACCTTGATGGCGGTGCCGGAGGCGACCGTCTCGATGGCCTTGTGCACGTCCGACAGGGCCATGCGCTCGGTGATCAGGTCGGCCACGGGGACGGCGCCGGACGCGATCAGCTCCAGGGCGCGGCGGTTGTGCTCCGGGCTGGAGCCGTTGGCCCCGAAGATGGAGATCTCCCGGTAGTGCACCAGGTTGGAGTCCAGCTGGATGATCGGCGCGTCCTTGGGCAGGCCGCCGAAGAAGCTGATCCGGCCGCTGCGCGACACCATGCGCAGGGCGTCCTCCTGGGCGCGCCCGGAGGCGGCGGCGGTGATGACCACGTCGGCGCCCCGGCCACCGGTCAGCTCGAGAACCGTCTCGACCGCGTCGACCTCCTCGCCGCAGATGGTGGCGTCCGGCTGGACGATGTTCGCGGACATGTCGAGGCGGCCGCGGTTGATGTCCACCAGGTACACCTTCGCGGCGCCCTTGGCGCGCGCAAGCCGGACGTGCAGGCAGCCGATCGGGCCGGCGCCCATGACGACGACCGTGTCGCCCTCGCCGACCCCGGCGATCTCCTGGCCGTTGAGCACGCAGGCGAGCGGCTCGGCGACGGAGGCCTCCGCGAGGTCGATGTTCTCGGGCACCCGGTTGACCCCGTCCACGGCCAGGACCGACTCGGGGATGATCATGTACTCGGCGAAACCGCCGTCGTAGTGGTAGCCCATCGACTCCTGGTTGGAGCACACCGTGAAGCGGCCGTCGGCGCACTCGACGCAGGTGCCGCAGGGGATGGCCGCGATGACCTGGACGCGGTCGCCCTCGGCCCAGCCGCTGACGCCCTCGCCCACCTCCACGATGCGCCCGGCGATCTCGTGGCCGATCACGCGGGGCGGACGGATGTGGTGGTGGCCGTGCCGGGAGATCTTCACGTCCGTGCCGCAGGTGGAGCAGTTGACGACGGCGATCTTGAGCTGTCCGGGTCCGGCGGTCGGCTCGGGGGCCTGCTCCAGTCGGATGTCACCGGGCGCGTAGAAGCGGGCGACGAGCATGTTCGGGCCTTTCTGGTGGTGCCCCGCCGGGCCGGGTCCCGGCCCGGCGGGTGAAGTGGTGGACTGACCGGCCGGTGGGCCGGCGCGGGGGGCCTCGTGGGTGGGGCCGCTCAACCGCTCCGGCCGGGGCCGAGCAGGTCGATGACCTCGTCCGGGGTGGCGGCGGAGCGCAGGCGCGCCGCCTTCTCCGGGTCGGTGAGCACCCCCGCCAGGGACGAGAGCACACCCAGGTGCTCCTCCCCGGAGGCGGCGATGCCGATGGCCACGTACACGGTGGGCCCGTCCCAGTCGACCCCGTCGGGGAACTGGAGGACGGCCAGCGCGGTCTCCTTGACCAGGGCCCGCCCGGCGTCGGTGCCGTGCGGGATGGCCACGCCCTCGCCCACGAAGGTGGGGACGGACGCCTCGCGTTCGTGCATGGCGGCCACGTAGCCCGGCTCGACGGAGCCCAGCTCGACCAGGAGCGCACCGCACTGGTCGATGGCGTCGGCCTTGTCGGCGGCGACGCGGCCCAGGCGCACCGCGTCGGCGGTCAGGGCGAGGTCAGTCGGCAAGGGTCTCCCCGTTCCGGATGGCCTGCTCCAGACGCGCGAAGGCGGGGTCGCCCAGGAACATCTGGAAGCCGACCACGACGGTGTCGGGCACCCGGGTCTTCGCACGCGCGACCAGGCCCGCCTGGCACAGGACGACGTCGGCGGTGTCCGGGATGCGGTCCACCGCGGAGTGCTCGACGGTCACGCCGTGGGGCGAGAGGGTCTTCTTCAGCTGGGAGGTCAGCAGGACGCTGCTCCCCATGCCGGCGTCGCAGGCGACGACGACCTTCTTGATGTCCGACCCCTGGATGCTGCTCATGCTGTGGTCTCCTGGTTCTCTGCAGCGGCCTGCTTGGCCTTCTCCTCCTTCGCCGCCTTGCGCTCGGAGCGGCCGAAGCCGAGCAGGAGCGAGGCGAGGACGAACGAGACGATGGTGGCGGCGACGACACCGGCCAGGACGCCGAGGTGGCCTCCGGGCGGGGTGACGGCCATGAGGGCGATGATGCTGCCGGGCGACGCGGCCGAGACGAGCCCGGCGTCCATGACCATGAAGGTCGCGACACCGGACATGCCGCCGCCGATCACGGCGAGGATCAGCTTCGGCTGGGCGAGGATGTACGGGAAGTAGATCTCGTGGATGCCGCCGAAGAGGTGGATGACGATCGCGCCGGGCGCGGTGGCGCGGCTGACCTTCGGGCCGAAGAGCATGCAGGCCAGGAGGATGCCCAGACCGGGGCCGGGGTTGGCCTCGATGAGGAACTCGATGGCGCTGCCCTCGGCGAGCGCGCGGGCCGAGCCCAGCGGGGTGAAGACGCCGTGGTTGATGGCGTTGTTGAGGAAGAGGACCTTGGCGGGCTCGACGATGATCGACACGAGCGGCAGCAGGCTCATGTCGATGAGGAACTGCACGCCCGCGCCCAGGGCGTCGGCGATGGTCCGGACGACCGGGCCGATGACGTAGGCGCCGAGGATCGCCAGGAGCGCGGCGAGGATGCCCGCGCTGAAGTTGTTGACCAGCATCTCGAAGCCGGCCTTGATGCGCGGCTGGACGAGACGGTCGAACTGCTTCATGAGGTAGGCGGCGAGCGGGCCCATGGCCATCGCGCCCAGGAACATGGGGATGTCGGCGGAGACGATGACGCCCATGGTGGCGGCCGCGCCGACGACGCCGCCCCGCTGCTCGTACACCAGGGTTCCACCGGTGTAGGCGATCAGCAGCGGGAGCAGGAACTTGATCATCGGGTCGACGAGCTGGCCCAGGTACTCGTTGGGGAGCCAGCCGTCGGGGATGAACAGGGCGGTGATGATGCCCCAGGCGATGAACGCGCCGATGTTGGGCATCACCATGCTGGCAAGGAACCCGCCGAAGCGCTGGACGCCGGAGCGCACCGCGGTGAGTCTGCCGCTGCTCTGCTGTGTGGACATGGGGGACCTCCTGGGAGGTTCGACGGGCGGTCTGCCGCGCCGGTGTGGGGAGAAGGTGACGGGGTGGGGCGCCCGGGAGGGACGGGGCGGCCGGTTCAGGACGGTGAACCGTCGTCCCCGGCGCCGTGCCGGGCGCCCGGTCTGGTCAGACCACCTGGACGCGGGGTCCGGAGGCCTCCAGTTCTTCGGCGAGCCCTGTGGCGAGCCCGGTGTCGGTGATGACCAGGTCGAGGTCCTCGACCGCGGCGAAGCGGGCGAAGTGGTCGTTGCCGACCTTGGTGTGGTCGGCGAGGAGCACCGAGCGCCGCGCGGACTTGATCATGGCGCGCTTGACCTCGGCCTCGGCGGGATCGGGAGTGGTGAGCCCGCGTTCGACGGAGACGCCGTTGCTGGCGATGAAGGCCACGTCCACGTAGGACTCGGCGAGGGACCTCAGTGCCCAGGCGTCGACGGTCGCCTGCGTGCGTGTGCGCAGTCGGCCGCCGAGAAGCATGAGGTTGATGTTGGTGCGCGGAGTGAGCGTCAGCGCTATGGACAGGGAGTTGGTGACGACGGTGAGCTCCCGGTCGGCGGGAAGCTGTTCGGCGAGGCGTCCCGTGGTGGAGCCGGCGTCGAGCAGGATCGCGCCCTCGTCGGGGAGTTCGGCCAGGGCGGCCTTGGCGATGCGCTCCTTCTCCTCTGTCATCACGGAGTCGCGCACATTGAGCGTGGGCTCGAAGCCCAGCCGCTCGACGGGGATCGCGCCACCGTGGACCCTGCGCAGCACACCGTGGCGCTCCAGCGCCGTGAGGTCGCGACGGATGGTCTCGTAGGTCACGTCGAACTCCGCGGCGAGCCCCGTCACGTCGACCCGGCCGTCACGGCGGGCGCGCTCGAGGATCACCTTCTGGCGCTCTTCCGCGTACATGTTGGATCACCTGTGTTTCGGTGTGGTTTTCGGTGAGTTTAATCGTGTTGCCTGGGACACACAAGGGGTACCCCTACCCAATATCGCAGCAATCTCGCCGAAGCCCCACGCCCGGAGCGCGCCGATCGGGCAGTCTGACCAGGGAGAGCGGAGCGTGAACATCTGAGCACCCCTGGAGGCGTCCGGGCCGCGAACCACACATCGCACCCGACGCCCCGCCTCCGAACCGGAAACCCGGACACAATAGTGTTGACATACACAGACAAACACACATAATCAAAGGCAGTCCCACATCCGGGCCGGGCTGGGCGCGGACACCTCGAAGAGAGAACCGATGATCCTGACCCTCACCCCCAATCCGAGCGTGGACCACACCCTGGAGGTCGAGCGCCTCATACGGGGCGAAGTCCTGCGGGTGTCGGCCACCCGTGCGCAGGCGGGCGGCAAGGGCGTCAACGTCGCAAGGGCCCTGCGCGTGGCGGGCGTCCCCACGAGGGCCGTCCTCCCCGTGGGCGGAGGCGGCGGCGCCGAACTCGTCACCCTGCTCGGCGACCTTCCCTGCGTCACCGTCCCCATCGCCGGGGAGACCCGGGCCAACGTCGCCGTGACCGAGACCGACGGCACCACCACCAAGCTCAACGCCCCCGGCCCCACCCTGACCCCCGGGGAGACCGACGCACTCCTGGCCGCCCTGGAGGACGAGCTGTCCGCCGGTCCGGAGTGGGTGGTGGCGAGCGGCAGCCTCCCGGCCGGCGCGCCCGACGACCTGTACGTGCGCGTGGCCGAACTCGCCGCCTCCTACGGGGTGGCGCTGGCCCTGGACACCTCGGGCAAGCCCCTGGAGGCGGCGGCCCGAGCCGGGTCGGTGTCGCTGCTCAAGCCCAACCACGAGGAGCTGGCCGGGCTCATCGGCCGGGAGCTGCCGACGGTCGGCGACGTCGTCGGCGCCGCACGCGAGGTCCTGGGGTGGGGCAACAGCTCCGCCCTGGTGACCCTGGGGGGCCACGGTGCGATACTCGTGGACCCCGAGAACACCTGGTGGGCACGCGGTCCCGAGGTCCGCACGCGCAGCACGGTCGGCGCGGGCGACTGCTCCCTCGCCGGGTTCCTGGGCGCGGGCGACTCCCCCGTCGAACGGCTGCGGCACGCCGTGGCCTGGGGCACCGCCGCGGTGTCCCTGCCGGGAACGACCGTCCCCTCCCCCGGGGACGTGGCCTCCGACTCGATCACCGTGGTGGCCGACCCCGACCCCCTGTCGCCGGTCGACCAGCTCTGACGTTCCGAAACCGTGAACAGGCCGGGACCTCCCCCCGGCCGACGACTACTCCCCGAGGACTGACATGCCCCAGCGCACCGTGGCCATCGGCTCGCCCCAAGGCCTGCACGCACGCCCGGCCTCCCTGTTCGTCCAGGCCGTCAACGCGTCCGGCCTGCCCGTCACCGTCGCCCGCGAGGGCGGCGACCCGGTGGACGCGCGCAGCGTGCTCGCGGTGATGGCGATGGGCGCGAAGCACGGCGAGACCGTGACCCTCGCCGCCGAGGAGTCCGAGACCTCCGACAAGGTCCTGGACGAACTGGTGGAGATGCTGGCCACCGACCTGGACGCCTGACCCGGGTCGGGACCCCGGAGCCCGGTACCGTCGCGCGGCGGCACCGGGCTCCGGCCTGTCCGGGGTGTCGGTGATGCCCGGGATGCCCCGGGTGCCCGGCGGCACCGCGCCGGGGAGGGCCGGTTCGCCCTGGCCCCGCCCGCCCGCCGGGGCTACGGTTGCGCCATGGACTCCTCGCGTGACGACACCGCCCTCCGCCCCTCCGGGATCTGTCGGCGTGGGCACCACGACTGGAAGCACGACGCCCCCGGGGCGAAGCGGAAGATCTGCACCCGGTGCCGTTCCATGTCGATGACGAACTACTGCGACTGCGCCGAATGCCAGGCCGCCGACCCGGACGGCACCGCCGGCCCCGTCTTCTGACCGGGTCCCCGCCCGCTCCCGCTCTCGGCCCGGCGTGTGCGAGGAGCACGGCCCTCATCTTCTGGAGGCAGCGGGCCGGTACCCACCCGGTGGACGTGCCCGTGTGGCTCAGGCCAGGCGCAGTTCCTCGACCAGGCGGGCCACCTGCTCCCGCTGGGCGGCGGCGAGGCCCAGGAGCGGACGCGGCAGGCAGTGCGGGGGGACCAGCTCCAGGTGTTCGGCGATCGCGGCCGTCACGCGCAGGCTGCCGTGGGCGGCGAACATCTCCCACAACGGCCGCAGGCGATCGGACTCGGCGACGGCGGCCTCGGAGTCACCGTTGAGAGCGGCTTTCACCAGGGGCAACACCGTGTTGGGCACAGTGCCGCCCAGCACGGAGAACCAGGTCCGGCAGCCGGCGTTCAGACCGGTGGCGGCCGCGCCGTCACCGGAGACGCCGATGCTCACGTGGTCGGGAACAGCCTCTCGGACCGCGGCGACGTGCTCGCGGGCGGCGGCCGGGTCCAGCGGCACCGGAGGGATCTTGATCGCGGCCACCTTCGGCAGCGCGGCGATGCGCGCGTACAGCTCGTTCGAGAAGGTGAAGTGCGTCGTGCCCGGGTTGTCGTAGACCACCAGCGGCACCGACAGCTCCGCGGTGACCTCCTCGTAGAGCCCGAACACGTCGTCGTCGGTGAGCGCCTGGTAGCTCATCGGGGCCAGCAGCACACCGGCCGCACCGGCTTCCTGGGCGTCCCGGGCCAGCGCCCGCACATGGGAGGTGCGCAGCGCTCCGATGCCGACGATCACCGGGGTGTCGCCCGCCGAGCGCACGGCGGCGCGGGCCACCCGGCGGCGCTCCTCACGGTCCAGGTAGGCATAGGAACCGGTCGAACCCAGCGCGCCGATCGAATCGACGCCCGCCCGGACCAGGCGGGCGATGAGCCCGGCGTAGGCGCGCTCGTCGAAGCGGTCGTCGTCCAGCGGGGTCAGGGGGAAGGCGCTCAGTCCTGTGAACACGGTGTCTCCTGGTCGATCGGGGCGAAGGCGGTTGCCAGACGGGCGGTGAAGGCGTCGACGTTCTCACGCCAGGACTCCGATCCGCGCTGCTCCATCCAGTCGCAGCGCGCGGTGATCATCGACGCGACGCCGGGGGGCGTCCTCGGTGGCGGAACGCATGGTGGACACGGCTGATCCTCTCAGCGCAGGAACGCGGTGGCGGACAGGTACAGGCCCAGGACTTCCAGGATCTTCGCATCGCGCTTTTCGAGGTGGCGTCAGGGCGCGACGGGGTGGTCCCAGTGTCGGCCGACCGCCTCGCACGACACCCGGCAGAAGTCCCTTTCGGGGTCGACCTCCAGGGTGAAGGCGTCCAACGGGGGAAGACCCGCCTCCCGGAGCCGCCGGTAGGCGTCCGCCAGTTCTGCGCCCAGGTCGCGGTCGCCGCCGCCGGTCACGGTGCCGTCCGGCCACACGTACGCCCACGCCGGTCCGGCGCCCGTCCACACGATGCGGCCGTGGCCGCCCCGGAAGGGGCGGACCCCGGTGCCCAGGCGCACGCCGGGCAGCATGAGCATGAGCCGGGTCAGCGTTCCCGAACCGATGAGTTCGCCCGAACCGACCGGGAAGCCGGGGGCCTGTGCCGGTGGTTGTCCGAGTCCGGGGAAGGGCAGGTCGCCCGGCCGCTGCGTGCGGTCGCGCATGAACGCCGCCTCGCGCACGAACGGCCCCGACGCGCGTCTCCCGCGCACCGTCAGGGCGGCGATCGGCGTGCTGTGCGCGGCCGGGTGCGGGCTCCAGGGGAGCACGAGCACCGCCCCGTCGGCGGCGGCGGTGAGCCAGGCTCGCGGTATCCGGGTCGCCGCGCAGGTGGCGACGACCGCGTCGTAGACCTCGCCCGTGGGCGGTTCGGCGGCGGTGCGGACGGTGACGCCGGTCCCGGTGAGCCGTTCCCTGGCCAGGGCTGCGACCCCGGGGTCGATCTCGACACTGGTCACCGCGCCCTTCTCCCCCACCAGGGAGGACAGGATCGCGGCGTTCCAGCCGGTACCGGTGCCGATCTCCAGGACACGCATCCCCTCGCCCACTCCGGCGGCGGCGATCATGTCCGCCATGACCTGGGGTGCGGAGGAGGACGAGGTCGGTTCGTTGCGCGGGCCGCCCCCGCCGTCGTTGGCCTGGGTGGTGACCGCGTCGGTGCCGTAGACCAGTCGCGCCCACCTGTCGGGGTCCGCGGTCCGGTACAGGGGCAGGCCGGTCGCGTCGGGCCAGACCATGTCGGGGATGAAGCGGTGCCGGGGGTGGGCGGCGAACGCGGCGCGGATCTCCTGGGGGGTGTCGAGGCGTTCCACCAGGGCGGAGTGGAGGGCGTCGAGGTCAGCTGTCACTTCTCTCCCGTTCCCTTGCAGCCGGTGACCCATCCCCGCGTGTAGCGGGGAGCACCTCGAGTGGTTCAGGATCACGTCGTTGAAGAGGGGTCCATCCCCGCGTGCGCGGGGAGCACAGTCGATGACCTGGCGTCTCATCTGCGGCGAGCAGCCATTTCTCTCACTTGTCGAGAGCCGGACACCGACCTTGAAAAGCCTCGAACGATAAAGAACAGCGTGATTTCACTGAACGCCTCGGGCCCGACCGGCCCACGGAATCCGATCATGCCCCATCGCCTGGCCGGGCACACCCGGGAAGGCCCGGCCGGACCCGCCGCTCAGACCGCGCCGCCGGTGTTGCTGATCATCCGCCGGAGCACCTTGAGCGCGGTGACGTAGTCGGCGTCGTCGATGCCCTCGTGGATCGCGTCGCGGATCGCCGGGGCGTTCCGCTTGAGGCCGACGCGGGCCTCCTCCCCCGCCTCCGTGATCCACAGCCGCCCCTCGCCGTCGCGGGACAGCCAGCCGCGCCCGAGCAGCACCTCCGACTCCGCCGCGAGGTCGTCCTCGGGCCTGAGGTAGGAGGCCATGGCCTCGCGCAGCTCGGGAACGGTCCTCCCCTGCCCGTCGGGCGAGAGGTCGTTCTCCGACAGGTTGCGCAGCAGCCAGAACTGGGGCTGGGTGTGGCCGAGTTCGGCCTGGCGTGCTCGGGTGAACGCGATGAGGGACTCGTAGGCGACCCCGGTCCAGTACGCGGCCGGCTGGGCGGCGAGTGCGGCGTCGGAGGGGTTCTGCGTCGTCATGGCGGGGGCCTTCCACGGAGGATCGGTCGAGACCCCCACCGTAGAACCTCAACATTGGTTGATATCAAGGCCCCGGTCCGGACCCGCTGCGGCCCGACCCCGGTCTGGGGCCGGGCCGCAGCGGTCGCCGGGTCAGCCCTTCACGCGGTGGACCTTGTGCTGGGCGGCCTGGGCACGCGGGCGCACCACCATGAGGTCGATGTTCACGTGCGGGGGCCGGGTGATCGCCCACACGATGGTGTCCGCGACGTCCTCCGCGCTCAGCGGGTCGGGCACGCCCTCGTAGACCGCCGCGGCCCTGTCCGCGTCCCCCCGCAGCCGGTTGAGGGAGAACTCCTCGGTCATGACCATCCCGGGGGCGACCTCCAGCACCCGGACCGGCTCCCCGCACAGCTCCAGCCGCAGCGTGGCGGCGACGGAGTGGGCGCCGTGCTTGGCCGCCACGTAACCGCCGCCGCCCTCGTAGGCCACGTGCCCGGCCACCGATGACACCACCAGGACGGTCCCGTCGCCACCGGCGATGAGCTTGGGCAACAGCGCCTGCGTCATGTTGAGGACGCCGATGACGTTGACCTCGTACATGGTCCGCCAGTCGGCGGGATCGGCGGTCGCGACGGTCTCGGTGCCGATGGCGCCGCCCGCGTTGTTCACCAGCACGTCGCAGGCGTCCAGGGACTCCGCGAAGGCGTCCACCGCCGGGCGGTCGGTGACGTCGAGGACGTGGGCGCGGGCGCTGTGGCCCTCCTTGACCAGTTCGTCGGCCAGCGCCTCGATGCGGTCCGCGCGGCGGGCCACGAGGACCACCTCGTAGCCCTCCGCCGCCAGTCCGCGCGCGGTGGCGGCCCCGATCCCGCTGCTGGCCCCGGTGACGACCGCGGTCGCTGTCATGGTGGTTCCCTCCCCGCGAAACTGCTTGTCGCGCCGAGCGTATCCGGTGCCTCCCGGGTCGATCCCGGCAGGTCGGACCCGCCTGGCCGGGACCCCGCGCCCGAGGCCCCGCCGCCGAGGACCCCGCGCCCGAGGCCCCGCCGCCGAGGAGCCCGCGGCCCCGGGCGGGACCGCGGCCCGCCGCCGCCCCGCCCCTCAGCGGGGGTTCGACGGGGCCCGGCCCGCCAGGGCTGCCACCAGGGCTCCCAGGGCCAGGGCCCCGGCCAGCCAGGTCACCGGCGCGGTCCCGGCCGCGTCGAGGACGCGCCCGCCCGCGAACGCGCCCAGCGCGATGCTCGCGTTGAAGACCCCGACGAAGACCCCGGAGGCGGTCTCGCGCTCCCCCTGCGCCGAGGCCATCAGCCAGGACTGGACGCTCACCGACACTCCCCCGTAGGCCAGCCCCCACACGGCCACCAGCGCCCCGGCCGCCACGGCGCCCCCGCCGAGGAGCGGCACGAGCAGCACCGACCCGGCCAGCAGGGCCGCGATCACCGCGACGGTGGCACGCGGCGCCCGTGCAGCCCGGGGACCCGCCGCGAAGTTGCCGAGCACGCCGGCGACGCCGTAGACCAGCAGCATCGTGCCGATGAGCCCGGCTCCGAGGCCCGCCGCGTCGGCCAGGACCGGCCGGACGTAGGTGTAGGCGGCGAAGTGGCCGGTCACCAGCAGCCCGGTGACCAGGAGTCCGGTGACCACACGGGGGTCGCGGAACAGGCCCGCCGCGCCCCCGGGCCGCGCCGCCCCCTCCGGTGGGAGCGCGGGGAGGAGGAGCGCCAGGGCGGCCGCCACCAGCAGGGCCAGGCCCGCGAACGCCGCGAAGGCCGCCCGCCACCCGGCCAGTGCGCCCACGAACGCGCCGACGGGCACCCCCAGGACGGACGCGACCGCGATACCGGCGAAGATCACGGTCGTGGCCGCGCCGACCGACCCGCCGGGCACCAGCCGCGGGCCGAGCGGCGCGGCCAGCGCCCAGACCCCGCCCATGCCGACGCCCACCAGGACCCTGGCGGCGACCATCACCGCGAAGTCCGGCGCGAGGGCGGACACCAGGTTCGCGGCGCAGAGCAGCAGCAGGAACCCCACGAGTGCCGTGCGGCGGTCCGCGCGGGCGACCGCCGCCGGGACGAAGGGGGCGGAGGCCGCCGCCACCAGGCCGGTGATCGTCAGGGTGAGCCCCGCGGTTCCGCCGGTGACGCCCAGCGAGTCCCCCATCGGTGTCAGCAGTCCCACCGGCAGCATCTCGGAGGTGACCACGGTGAAGGTCGCGGCGGCCACGGCGGCGACGGCCGCCCATCCCCGGGCCGGGGAGGACGGAGGCGGGGGCGGGGCCGCCGGGCGGCCCTGGTCGGACGGAACAGGTGGTGAGGGCTCGTGACGCTGCCCCTCGGGGGTCTCCCCCGTACGCGCGGTGGTCATGGGCACCAGCCAAGACCCGGGAGGCGGCCGGAACAACGGCGAACCGCTCATGCTTCCATGAGGGAGGTTCATCGATCCCGGTGCGCGGCCCGGGACGTGACCGGCGCCACGGCGGCGCGCACACGAGCGGGGGCGGGGCCGGGTGAAGGGCATCGAGATCCGGGAGCTGGAGTGCTTCCTGGTCCTGGCGGAGGAGCTGCACTTCGGCCACGCGGGCGAGCGGCTGTTCGTGTCGCAGAGCAGGGTCAGCCAGCTGCTGCGCTCGCTGGAGAACCGGGTCGGCGCGCCCCTCGTGGACCGGACGAGCCGCCGCGTGTCGCTCACGCCGTTCGGCGAGGAGTTCCTCGCCGCGCTGGGACCCGCCTACCGCACCCTCGCGGCGGTGGTGGACGGGGCCCGCGAGCGCGCCCGGGACGGGCGGCGCCGGCTGCGCCTCGGCTTCCAGGGGTCGGTGAACGGCCCCGTGGCCACGGCCGTCCGGGTGTTCGAGGAGCGGGACCCCGAGTCCCGGGTGGACATCGTGGAGATCACGCTCTCCGACCCGTTCGGGCCGCTGCGCGAGGGCGAGGTCGACGCCGCCGTCGTGCTCCTCCCCGTGCGCGAGCGGGACCTGGTGGTGGGGCCGGAGTTCTCCCGGCAGCCGCAGCGGCTCGTGCTCCCCGCGGACCACCCGCTGGCCTCGCGGTCCCGGGTCGGCGTGGAGGACATGGCGCGGGTGCCGCTCGTCCCGGTCCGGAAAGCGCCCGACTACTGGCTGCGCGTGCACTCCCCGACCGTCACCCCGCTCGGCCGGACGATCCGGCACGAGTCCGGGGTGGACACGCTCCAGGAGGGGTTGTCGCTGGTCGCCGCGGGCCGGGGCGCGATGCTGCTGTGCGGGTCGACCGCACGGCACCACGGCCGGGAGGACATCGTGTTCGTGCCGGTCAGCGGACTCCCCGAGTCGTCGATGGGGCTGGTATGGCCGCGCGGGAGCACGCATCCGGGGGTCCCGGTCCTGGCGGGGGCCCTCTCGGACGCCCTGGCCGGTTTCTCACAGGAAACGGCTACGGATAAAACAGCTGGATGACAGGGTGAACGCGTGTTAGTTTGACCGGAATTCACGCACGGGAACGACCCCCCTGACAGGAAAGCACCTGCCATGACCGTCGCGCCGTTACGGGAGAACTCCCTCCTCCGCCGTTTCTCCGTTTTCGTCCTGGCCGCGGCCGTGGCCGATTTCCTTTTCGGCGCGGTCTTCGTCACGGTCCTCCTGGAGCGCGGGGTGGACCCGTGGCTCCTGGGCTCGGTGCTCGCCGCGGCGCACCTGGTCGGCCTGGTCGTCGAGGCGCCGAGCGGGGCGCTCGGCGACCGCTACGGGCACCGCCGGCTCATGGTGGTGGGGCTGGCTTTGTGGGGAGCGGGGTTCGCGGCGTTCGGACTCGCCGACGCGCTCGCCACGACGGCTCTGGCCCTGGTCCTGTGGGCGTTCGGCTACCACCTGTACTCGGGGACGCCCACCGCGCTCGTGGTCAACCGGATCGGCAGCCGGGACCGGGCGGCCCGGATCGCGCGGACGGTCCGGTACGGACAGGTGGCCAGGAGGAGCGGCGCGGTCCTGGGGGCGGCCTCGGTCATGGTGGCGGGCGCCTGGCTGCCCGCCGACCTGCTGGTCGCCGCGGGCGGCGGACTCCTCGTGCTGCTGGCGGCGCTCGGCCCGGTGTGCTTCCCCCCGTCGCCGGGCCAGCCGGGGCGCCGGGTCCTCGCCATCGTCGCCGAGTCGGCCTCACTGGTGGCGGGCGTCCGGTTCCTGCCCCTTGTGGCGCTGACGGCGTCGATGGCCGTGGGCACCGCCCTCCTGGTGGTGTCCTGGCAGCCGATGCTGGTGGCCGCGCACGGCGACGACGTGCGGCTCAACGGGCTGATGCTGCTGGTGATGACGGCGGCCCTGACGGCGGGGGCCCTGTGCGCGAAGTTCCTGGACCTGCGGGACCCCCGGCTGTGGGGCCCGGCGTGCGCGACCCTGGTGGGCGCGCCCGTGGCCCTGGCCGCGCACGGGTCCGTGCCCCTGTGGGCCGGCCTCGTCGCGGGCGAGTTCCTGATCGGGCTGGCGGGCGTGCTGACGGGCGTGTGGCAGCAGACGATGTTCACCGACGCCAACCGCAACACCATGTTCTCGATGCTGTCGATGGTCGCCGGAGTCTTCCTCATGGCGACCACGCTGTCGTTCGGGTGGCTGTGGGAGCTGTTCGGCCTGCCCCGGGCGACGACGGCGCTGGCCTCGGTCGGCGTGCTCCTGGCGGTGGCGTCGGCGGTGCTCGCGCGGATCGTTCCGGACCCGGCGCGGCACGCCGAGGGGGCGGAGCCCGCGCCGGAGGCGGACGGTCCGCGCGGGTGATCCCGGCGGCGTCCCGGCCGCTCGGGGAGGGGCGGTGCCACCCGGGCAAGCGCGCCGCGGGCAGCCTCGAAAGGGCGCCCCGCCACCGTTCCCCGGCCCCGGCAGCAGCGCGGGAATCCCCGCGAAAACCATTGTTGTGACCCGGGACACCTTTCTCGGAAATGCGCCGCTCCGAACACCGGGCGTCCGCGCGTTCCCGAAAAACACCGGTCGGTAGCATTTCTCCGGCATCCGGGAGATCCGAGAACCGGGAGAAGTGAGGGACACATGAGTCTGGCGGAACTACTGCGGGAGCGCCCGGTCGTCCAGGCGCCCATGGCGGGCGGCAGCTCCACGCCCGCCCTGGCGGCGGCCGTGGACCGCGCGGGCGGGATCGGACACCTCGCCGCCGGGTACCTGTCGCCCGACGCGGTCCGCGACCAGATCCGGCGGGTGCGCGAGGCCGGCGCCGAGGCCTTCGGGGTGAACGTGTTCGTGCCCGGCCCTTCCTCCGACCCGGCGACGGTCCGGGCCCACCGGCTGCGGCTGGGGTCCGAGTCCGGGCGCCAGGGGGCGGCCGTCGGCGAGCCGGTGCACGACGACGACGCGTGGGAGGCCAAGATCGACCTGCTGGTCGAGGCCGCGGTCCCGGTGGCCGGGTTCACGTTCGGCTGCCCCGACGCCGCCGTCCTCGCCCGGCTGCGCGCCGTGGGGACCGCCACCGTGGTCACGGTGACCACGGCCGAGGAGGCGCGGACCGCCGTGGAGCGCGGCGCCGACGGGGTGTGCGCGCAGGGCCTGGAGGCGGGCGGGCACCGGGCGTCGTTCGACCCGGTCCGCGGCGGGGACCGGCCGCTGCTCGACCTCGTGGCCGACGTGGTCGCGGCGGTGGACGTGCCGGTGATCGCCGCCGGCGGCCTCATGACCGGGGAGGGGATCG
The DNA here is from genome assembly GCF_042660575.1 of Nocardiopsis tropica. NCBI lineage: Bacteria > Bacillati > Actinomycetota > Actinomycetes > Streptosporangiales > Nocardiopsidaceae > Nocardiopsis > Nocardiopsis tropica. Next base: position 14,589 of record NZ_JBHSUF010000019.1, on the reverse strand, counting down.
CCCGCGTCCTCGGCGCGGGCGCGGCGGCGGCGCAGCTGGGGACCGCGTTCCTGCGCTGCCCGGAGAGCGGCGCCAACCCCGCGCACAAGGCGGCGCTCGCCGACCCCGCCTTCGACCGGACCGCGGTGACCTGGGCGTTCACGGGGCGCCCGGCGCGGGGGCTGGTCAACCGGTTCATCACCGAGCACCCGGAGAGGCCCTATGCCTACCCGGACGTGCACCACATGACCAAGCCGCTGCGCGCCGCCGCGGCGAGGGCCGGGGACACCGGGGGGATGGCCCTCTGGGCGGGCCAGGGGTTCCGGCTGGCCTCGGAGGACCCGGCGGGCGAGGTCGTGGCGCGGCTGCGCCGCGAGGCCGCCGGGGCGGGCGTCCGGATCTGACGCGGCTCCGCGGGGCGCCGGAGGGGCGGCCACGGAGCGGGCGGCCGTCCCGCACCGCGCCGTCCGGGCCCGGCACGCGGGGCGAGGGACGGGCTCTCCGCACGGCCGCCCCCGGTCACCGTCCTCGGCGCTCCCAGTCGGAGGTGAGGAAGACCAGCCCGTCCGGCAGCCCGGCCCGCCAGCAGGCGCGGTCGTGGCCGCCGTTGTACTCGGTGAGCACCACCGATCCGGGCTCCCGGCCCAGTTCGGCCCCGCGCGCCGCCAGGGCGTCGCGCAGGCGCCTGTTGGCGTCGAGCAGGGCCCACTCGTTGAGGCCCGCGCTGAGGTGGACCCGGCCGGGGACGGTGTCCGCCCCGGCGACCAGGCGCGCCATGCGCTCGCTCTCCCCGCCGGCCGCGGCGACGTTCGGCCACCAGAACGAGCCCGACTGGGACAGGACCCGGCCGAACCGGTGCGGTGCGCGGTGGGCCGCGTAGAGGGCGGTGAGTCCGCCCAGGCTCTGCCCGGCGACGAGGGTGCGCCCGGGGTCGGAGGTGACGTCGTGGCGGTCGCCGAGCCACGGGAGGAGCTCGTGCCCGAGGAAGTCCACGAAGGCGTCGTCGCAGGCCAGCTCACGTGTCCGGGTGGCGGGGTCCAGGGAGTCGACCATCACGGTCAGGGCCGGGGGCAGGGTTCCGTCGGCGATCAGCCCGTCGAGGAGCGGGGCCAGGGGCAGCGTGTGCCAGTCCTGGCCGTCCAGGAGGACGACGACCGGCCAGGGGGTCCCGTCCGGCGGGGCCTGGACGGGCCGGTGGACCCACACGGTACGGGTGTTGCCCAACGCGGCGCCGGTGAGTCGTGCCGCGGTCACCGTGCCGGCCCCCGCCGGGGCCTCCCCCTCGGTGCGGGCCGCGCGGACCCGTCCGCCGGACGGACGCCACAGCTCGGGCGGGGCGCCGGGCAGGGAGACCACCGACGCGGTGGCGTCCAGCCGCTCCCGGGCGAGGGGGTCGGGGACGGCGTGGGCCAGGGCGTCGAACCAGCGGGCGACGGCGGGGCGGTCCTCCGGGTCGGCGACGGCGAGGGCGCGCTCGCGCCGCAGCCGGGTCGTCGCGGACAGGGCCCCCTCGGGTGCGGGCGCGCCGTCGGCGGGCACGGGGGCGACCGTGTAGGAGGCCCGCCAGTCGTCGCGCATCCGGTAGGTCAGGTGCCACACGTCGGTGCCGGGGACCCGCTCCATGCGGTTGTGCTCGTAGGAGTCGGCGTCGGCGATCTTGTTCGCGACGAGGACGACGTCGGCGAGTTCGTCCCCGCCCCGCCACAGGAAGGTCACCGTCCGGTGGCCCGTGCCGTCGTCCCCGCCCACCACGGGGGTGCCCCCCGCCTCCACACCGCGCCAGAACGCCTCGGGGTCGCGTGCGGCCCCGTCCACGCCGGGTGTGGCGACCCGTTCGGGGCGGACGGTGCGCTTGAGGCGCGGGGGGATCGTGTAGGTGGCGGGCTGCGGCATGGGCGGTTCGGCCTCTCCGGCTTCTCGTGTCGTGGGCGGGGCGGGCGGGACGGACGGAGGCGTGCGGGATCCGGGCGCCGGAGCGGACCGGGCCCGTTCCCGGGGCAGGCAGGACCGGGAGCGGACCCGGCGGAGGACCGGACGGCGGCCGGCGTCAGTCCTCGGGGGCGGCCTCGACCTCGGCGAGGAGCCCGTACAGGGCGACCACCTCGTCCTCGGAGAGGGCCGTCGAGAGCGGCGACCGGGCGTTCAGCCCCGCTCCGATCGCGTCGACCACGCGGCTGCCCTCCTCCGTGGGGCGGGCCACGCGCATGCGCCGGTCGCTGACCGCGGCGACCCTGCGCACGAGCCCGCGCGCCTCCAGCTCGCCCGTGACGATCGACACGCGCGAGGCCGTGCAGCCCAGCTGCCGGGCCAGCGCGCTCTGCGACGAGGTGTCGTGCAGGGCCCGGAGGGCACGCGCCTGGAACGCGGTGAGGCCGTGCTCCGCCGCGAGCCCGCCGAGCAGCCGCTCCAGGCGCTGGGCCACGCGCAGCAGGGCCTCACCCGCCACGCGGGCGGACGGGACCCCGGTGTCCTTGCGGGCCGGAGGGGTGGTCCGGGTGGACGGCCGTGACGTGGTCATCGTTCCTCGCACTCTACCGGATTGACATTTAGGATAGCCATACCTAACTATTCTTGTCATGAAGCAAGCACCCGTCCCCGCCACCCTAACCACCGGCGCGGCCACCGCGACCCTCGTCCTCCTCCTCGCGGGCTGCGGCGCCGGGGACACCGCCGCGCCCCCCGCCGGCGAGGGGGAGACCCGCACCGTCACCCACCTCTACGGAGACACCGAGATCCCCGCGGAACCCGAGAGGGTCGTCTCGGTCAGCGTCACCAGCACGCCCCTCCTCCTGAGCCTGGACGTCCCCGTGGTCGCGTCGGGCGTCGCGGGCACCTCCGCCCTCACCGACGACAAGGGTTTCTTCGCCCAGTGGGCGGAGACCGCCGACGAGCGGGGCGTCGAGCCCCTGCCCGGCCCGGAGGTCGGCCTGGAGGCGGTCGCCGCCGCTGAGCCCGACCTCATCGTCGGCAACGGGTTCGGCGCGGACACCGTTCCCGAGGAGCTGTACGAACAGCTCTCCGGAATCGCCCCCACCGTCGTGCACGGCGAGTCCGACACGGCCTGGCTGGACACCACCGACCGGTACGCCGAGACCTTCGCGCGCCAGGACCGGGCCGAGGAGATCACCGCCGAGTACGAGGCGCTGGTCGAGGAGGTCTCCGCGGACCTGGACACCGCGCACGACGTAGTCATCCTGACCGGCACCCCGAACGGGTTCAACGTGTTCACCGAGGAGTCCGCGCAGGGGCGCCTGGCCGCCGACCTCGGACTCACCGTCCACGAACTGCCCGACGACGTCGCCGCGCCGGGCGGCCAGGGCGGGGAGCGCGGCGACATCGTCGAGCTGTCGGCCGAGCGCGCCTCGGACTTCGGCGACGCCACGCTGCTGTTCGTCAATACCCAGGGCCAGGAGATCGAGGACTACCTGGAGGTCTCCCCCACCCTGGAGAACCTCCCCGCCTGGGAGGAGGACCGGGTGTTCACCCTCGGCGCCGCGTCCTTCCGCATGGACTACTACAGCGTCCCGATGGTCGCCGAGCGCCTGGCGGAGGTGCTCGGCTCCTGACCCCCGCGGCCGGGGCGCGCCCCGCCCCGGCCCGTGCCGGGGCCGCCGACCTGGACGTACCGGTTGGTAACAACTTGGGCCCACGCACGCCGACCACTAGAGACTGTGACCTCAGGCACTCTAGGGTTCCGCCATGGGTGTAATGCGTAAGCGTGTGCTTGTTCGTGTACTTCTGGGCTTTCTGGCGACCGTGACGGCCCTGGTGCTCGTCGCCGCGCTCCTCGGGGTCTGGACCGTCCGGAGATCCTTCCCCGAGACCTCGGGCGAACTCGCCCTCCCGGGGCTGGAGTCACAGGTCACCGTGCTGCGCGACGGCAACGGCGTCGCGCACGTCTACGCCGACAACACCCGCGACCTCTTCATGGCACAGGGGTTCACCCACGCCCAGGACCGGTTCTGGGAGATGGACTTCCGCCGCCACGTCACGGCGGGCCGCACCGCCGAACTGTTCGGCCCCGACCAGGTGGACACCGACGTCTACCTGCGCACCATGGGCTGGCGGCACGTCGCCGAGCAGGAGTACGAGCTCCTGACCCCCGAGACGCGGGGCTACCTCGACTCCTACGCGGACGGCGTCAACGCGTGGCTGGACGGGCACGACGGCGCGGCGGCGAGCCTGGAGTACGGCCTCCTGGCCGTGCTCAACGGGGGGCACGAGATCGAGGAGTGGAGCCCCGTCGACAGCCTCGCCTGGCTCAAGGCCATGGCCTGGGACCTGGGCGGCAACATGCAGGAGGAGACCGAGCGCGCCCAGCTCCTCGACGCCGGGCTGACCGAGGAGCAGGTCGAGGACCTCTACCCGGCCTACCCGTTCGAGGAGCACGAGCCCATCACGGACACCGGCGAGCACATCGTCCCGGGTGAGGAGGGCGGGTCCGGGGACGGTCCGCCGGAGGGCGACGAGCGCCGCGCCCCCGAACTCCCCGAGGGCGTCGTCCCGGCCCTGGCCGGGGTGGCGGACGCCGCCGCGTCGCTGCCGCGCATGCTCGGCCCCAGCACCAGCCCCGACCTGGGCTCCAACTCGTGGGTCGTCGGCGGCGAGCACACCGAGAGCGGCCTCCCGCTCCTGGCCAACGACCCCCACCTGGGCGCGTCGATGCCGTCCACCTGGTACCAGATCGGGCTGCACTGCACCGAGGTCACCGACGCCTGCCCGTTCGACGTCAGCGGGTTCAGCTTCTCCGGGCTGCCCGGCGTGGTGATCGGGCAGAACGAGTCGATCGCGTGGGGGTTCACCAACCTCAACCCCGACGTCATGGACCTGTTCGTCGAGGAGATCGACGGCGACGGCTACGTGGTCGACGGCGAGACCCTGCCGCTGGAGACCCGGGAGGAGACCATCCGGGTCGCCGGAGGCGACGACGTCGACATCGTCGTCCGCTCCACCCACCACGGTCCGCTGATGTCCGACACCGCCGTGGGCGAGGGGCTGGCCGCCGTCGCGGAGGACGCCGGGCCGGAGGGCGCGGACGGCGGCGAGTACGCGGTCTCCCTCCAGTGGACCGCGCTGAGCCCGGGCACCACGGCGGACGCGATCTTCACCCTGAACCGGGCCCGCGACTGGGACGGCTTCCGTGAGGCCGCGAGCCAGTTCGACGTCCCCGCGCAGAACCTCGTCTACGCCGACAACGAGGGCAACATCGGCTACCAGGCGCCCGGCGCGGTGCCGGTCCGCGGCAGGGGCGACGGCCGCTACCCCGCCCCCGGGTGGGACTCGGACTACGACTGGGAGGACTACATCCCCTTCGACGAGCTGCCGAGCGTGTACAACCCCGCGTCGGGCGTCATCGTCACCGCGAACCAGTCGGGTGTGGACGCCGACTACGAGCACATGCTCACCGACGACTGGGACTACGGCTACCGCTCCCAGCGGATCAACGACCTGCTGGACGAGGCCCTCGCGGACGGACCGGTCGACGGCCAGGACATGTCGGACATCCACATGGACTCGTTCCACGGCGGGGCCGTCGACGTCGTCCCGCACCTGCTGGAGGCCGAGGTGGCCGGCGCCGCCGCCCGGGCCCAGGAGCAGCTGCGCGACTGGGACCTGTTCACCGACACGGACTCGGCCGGGGCCGCGTTCTACCAGGCCACCTGGCGGCACCTGCTCCCCCTGCTGTTCGACGAGCTGGAACCGTACGCGATGAGCGGGAACTCGCGCGGGATGTACGTGGTGGGCGGCCTGCTCGACGACCCCGACTCGGACTGGTGGCGGGGCGCGGAGGCGAGCGGGCGCGACGAGGTGCTGGCCGCCGCGATGGACGCCGCCGCGGCGGAGCTGACGGAACTGCTGGGCGACGACCCCGCCGACTGGCGCTGGGGCGACCTGCACACCCTCACGGCGACCCACGAGTCGTTCGGCACGTCCGGGATCGGACCGGTCGAGTGGCTGTTCAACCGGGGCCCGGTGGAGAGCTCCGGCGGCTCCGGCATCGTGAACGCCACCGGCTGGAACGACGCCGAGGGCTACGGGATCACCGCGGTGCCGTCGATGCGGATGGTGGTGGACCTGTCCGACCGGGACGCGTCCACGTGGATCCACCTCACCGGGAACTCCGGCCACGCCTTCCACCCCCACTACGACGACCAGCTGGAGCCGTGGAGCGAGGGCGGGACCCTGCCGTTCGTCGTCAGCGAGGAGGCGGTGCGGGAGGCCGCCGTCGACGAGCTGGTCCTCACCCCGTAGCGGGGCGGCGGACGACGGAGGGTCCCGCCGGGTTCGGCGGGACCCTCCGTGCCCGGGGCCGGTCCCGCGCCTCGCGCGCCCCGCTCAGCCGCGGTCCTTGGGCCGGAGCGGGAACGCGACCCCGGTCAGCTCCTCCGACAGCGCCCAGAGCCGCTTGGCGGCGCGCCCGTCCCAGGCTGCCTCGCTCCGGCTGGAGAGCGCGGGGGCGCCGCGCAACCCGCCCATGGCCTTGGGACCGGCGAAGGCCGCGCCGGGCACGTCCTGGGTGGCGGCGAAGATCGTGGGCAGCGCGCCGTGGGCGGGGCTCTGGGCGAGGAACCGGTTGCCCATGAGCAGGAGGGCGCGGGAGACCGGGTTGGCGCCGTGGCTCTGGAGGCCGGTCGCCGCGTAGCCGGGGTGGGCGGCCGTGGACAGCACCGGGGAGCCGGCGTCCTCCAGACGGCGCTGGAGCTCCAGCGTGAACAGCAGGTTCGCGAGCTTGGACTGGTTGTAGGCCCGGTAGGGGGTGTAGCCGCGCTCCAGGTTGACGTCGTCGAAGTCGATGCCCGGCGCACTGCGGTGCAGCCCCGAGGAGAGGGTGACGACCCGGCCGGTGATGTGCTCCAGGAGGAGGTTCGTGAGCGCGAAGTGGCCGAGGTGGTTGGTGCCGAACTGGAGCTCGAAGCCGTCCCTGGTGGTCCCCTGCGCGACCGCCATGATGCCCGCGTTGTTGATCAGGAGGTGGAGGTCGCCCTCCCAGCGGTCGGCGAACTCCCGCACGGACGCCAGGTCGGCGAGGTCGAGCCGGCGCACCTCGGTGTCGCCGCCGACGCTGTCCGCCGCCGCCCGGCCCTTGACCTCGTCCCGCACCGCCATGACGACGCGGGCCCCCGCCGCGACCAGCATGCGCGTGGTCTCGACCCCCAGGCCGCTGTTGGCTCCGGTGACGATCGCGGTGCGGCCGCCGAGGTCGGGGATGGTGACCTGTGAGGTGTCCATCCCGCCACGGTAGGCGAGCCCCCGACAAGTTGTCAATGACAACAATGGGGGGCGTCGACACCTCCGTTTATGCTGGGCGGCATGGCCGACCGCCCCTACCACCACGGAGACCTGCGCGCCGCACTGATCGCCAACGCCGAGCGCGCTCTCGCCGAACGCGGTCCGTCCGCGCTGTCCCTGCGCGAACTCGCCCGCGAGGCGGGGGTGAGCCACGCCGCGCCCGGCCGCCACTTCAAGGACAAGCAGGCCCTCCTCGACGCGCTGGCGCTCACCGGGTTCGACCGCCTCACCGGACGCCTCGAAGACGCCCTGGCCGCCGTCGGGGAGGACGGCGCCCGGACCAGCGTGCTGGCCCTGGCCCGGACCTACGTGGGGTTCGCGATCGACAACGCGGCGCTGCTCGACCTGATGTACGCGCGCAAGCACGACCCCCGGTCCTCCGCGCAGCTGTCCGCCGCCATGGAGCGGCTGCTCGACACGGTGGTGCGGCCCATCGTCGACGGCCAGTCCGACGGCGAGATCGCCGGGGGCGACCCCTGGCCCGTCGCCATGACCGTCTCCGCCGCCCTGCACGGTTTCGCCACGCTCAAGGCCGCCGCCCCGCCCGAGAAGGTCGAGGAGAGCCTGGCCGAGGTGGTCCGGGTCCTCTTCGAGGGCCTCGCCCCGCGCTGAGCCCGGACCGGGACGGCCCGCGTCCGGAACCGCCGCCGGGCGGGGAGCCGGGCCTGGACGAACGGCACCTGCGCGAGGGCGCGCGCTTCACCGGGGACGCCATGGCGCACGAGTGGGAGCACTTCGTCCGCGACTGCCCGTGGGTGGAGGGCGGCCCCGCCGACCGGGTGGCCCGGTTCGAGGCGGCCCTCCCGCCCGCCTTCGACCGCGGCCCAGGGGACCTCGCCCGCAGCGGCCCGGGGCGGCGCGGCAGGTCGCCCGGACCGGTTCCTCCCCCCGCGAAAGCCCCACCGCAACACGGATAAAAGTGACTTAAGCCACAAGTCAGACATTGTGTCCTGACCTGCGATTCTTCCGACTTCTGCCATTGACCGGAACCGGCCCGCGAGAACCTTTTCCGCCCGCTCCGCCATCACATACGCTACTGAAACACAAACCCGAACCAGGCGGGCGCGGACCCCAACCGGCTCCAACAGGACATTCGCGCCCAGACCCCTCCCAGAAAGGACCTTCGCGGGAGAAATCGGGTGGGACTCCGTACCAGCGCCCGGGGAAGCGCTGCCCACTGCGGAGTCCGACGGGAATCGCCTGACCGGGGGGTGGCGCGAACACACAGGAACGTGAGGACCTCCGCCGGGCCGTGCCCGGACCGCTTCCCACCGGTCGTCCTCGGGACCCGAATCCGTGGCCCCGAACCGCATTCACGTCCCCTTACACGACAGGTCCTCTCGTGACGCGCTCAATGAATGGACACGACCATCCCATGCATGGTAAGGATTCGGCCTTCCCCGAGTGGGAGAACGGCGTTCTGCCGCCCTTCCCGGAGAACTCCCACGCCGATTCCTTTCTGAGAAGGACCCCCGATCTGGTGGGTCGCCTCTCCGCCCGCCTCTTCGCGGAGCACAACCCGCTGAGGACCGATCCGGACTCCTGGCCGTACGCCTCCGCGTGGGCCGCCTCCGTCATCCGCGACAGCGCCTGGAGCCTCCACCACGGCCGCCCCTCCCAGCGCGTCAACCGCATGACGGAGACCTACTGGGCCGAGCTGGAGGAGGAGTCCTGGGCCATCCACCCGCGCCACACCGGCCAGGCGGCCCGCTTCCTCTTCGAGGAGATCACCGCCGCGCTGCCGCCCGACGCCCCGTCGGCCGGGGTGCGGGCCGCGCTCGTCACCGCCCAGAACGAGACCACCCTGCGCATGGAGGCCGCCCAGATCCGTGCCAACGCCCGCTTCCTGAGCCAGGAGCAGGCCGCCAACCAGGAGTTCCGGCGCTTCCTCGCCCGCGAGCTGCACGACCGCCTCGGCAGTTCCGTCAGCCTCGCCAACCGGCAGCTGGAACTGTACGAGCTGCTCTCCGTCCACAAGCCCGACGCGAAGGCCAACGGTCGCCTGCGCGCCCTCAAGGGCGCGCTCCTCGAACTCAACCAGCAGCTCCGCGTGCTCATCTCCGACCAGCGCCGCAGCGAGCGCGCGGGGTCGCTCGAAACCGCCCTGCGCTCCTACGCCGACTCCCTCGAACTGACGGTGCCCGAGGTCCGGATGGACTTCTCCGGCGAGGAGTCGTGGGTGCCCCCGCACTTCCTCGACGAGCTGTTCCTCGTGCTGCGGGAGTGCCTGCGCAACTCCGTGCGGCACGCGGGGGCCGCCCAGGTGCACATCGCCGTGCGCCTCGACCGCGCCGAGGTCCGGGCGATCGCCTCGGACGACGGCTCCGGGTTCGACGTGGAGGCGCAGCTGGCCCGCGGCTCCGAGGACGGCGCCTCGACCGGCCTGACCTCCCTCTCCGAGCGCATCACCGCCCTGGGCGGGCGCGTCCGGTTCCTCAGCTCGCCCGAGGACGGGACCCGCACGATGATCCTCGTCCCCATCACCACCCCCTCGATCGGAGCGGAGTCCGCACGATGATCCGGATCGCCGTGGTCGACGACCACCACCTGCTGCGCGAGGCCCTCTGCGACCTGTTACGGGCCCAGCCCGGACTGGAGGTGGTCGCCAGCGTGGGCTCGGCCCGCTCCCTGGTCCCGACCGTGGTCGCCGCACGCGCCGACGTCGTCCTCCTCGACCTGGAGATGCCGGAGCACGACCCCCGGCACACCGTGCGGGAGCTGCTGCACCACGCGCCCGACACGCACGTGGTCATCCTGAGCATGCACGACGACTCGGCGCTCGTGAGCGACCTGCTCTCCCTCGGCGTGCGCGGGTACCTGCACAAGACGGTGGACATGGTGACCCTGGTCGCGGCCATCCGGGGGCTGCGCGACCCCGACCGCACGACGGTCGTCGTCTCCTCCCCGAACTGGCACCGGCCGCCGACGACCGACTCGACGCTCACCCCGCGCGAGGTGGAGGTCCTGAGGCTGGTGTCCGAGGCCATGAGCAACCGGGAGATCGCCCGGAGCCTGGACATCACCGAGGGGACCGTCAAGCGGCACATGCGCAACATCTTCGAGAAGCTCGACGCGGTCTCGCGCATCGACGCCGTGAACAAGGCGGTGGAGACCGGGGCGCTGCCCTCGCACCGCAAGAAGGCCGAGCCGCGCTTCTGAGCCCGGGCGGCGCCCCTCCGCCGCCCCCTCCCCCTCGACGCCCGGACCCGCGCCCCGGCCCGCCCCCTTCCCGAGCGCCGGCCCCGCGCCCCCGCGCCCTTCCCCCGCGCGCCCCGCCCCGTACCTCCTTCGAGGTAGAGGCCTGGCACCTTGCGGACAATCCGCTTGTGGACGCCCGTCGGCGGTCCTAGATTTCCCCTGTGACCGCAGGTCAGAACACGGTTTCCCGGTACCGGACCGGGACGGGGGCGAGCGGGGGCCGCCCCCGGGCGGCCGGCGGTCCCGGTCCCGAGGCCCCCGGGAGCCCGACCGGAGCGCGGCCGGGGCCCAGAACGAGAAGGAGAGACGCGATGACCCGCTTCAAGATCCTCGGTCCCCTGGAGCTGGAGTCCCGCGGGGGCGAGGCGCTCCGCCGGGGCCCCAAGGTCGCCCGGCTCCTCGGGCTCCTCCTCGTCCGCGCCAACCAGACCGTGGGCGTGGACACCCTGATGGACGAGCTGTGGGACGGCGAGCCGCCGACCACGGCCCTCAAGACGATCCGCACGCACGTCTACCACCTGCGCGGCGCCCTGGAACGCTCCTGCGGGGCCGACACGGCACGCCGGGTCCTGCTGACCCGGGGACCGGGGTACCGGATGGACCTGGCGCCGGAGGAGCTGGACCTGTTCGCCTTCCAGCAGCTGGTCGGCCAGGCGCAGATCCTGTGGACCGAGCACCGCCACGACGAGGTGGTGGACCGGGCCGAGCAGGCGCTCTCCCTGTGGCGGGGCCCGGTCCTGTCCGACGTCCGCCCCGGCCGCGTCCTGGCCGGGCACGTGGCACGCCTGACCGAGACCTACACGCGGGTCAGGGAGCTGCGCGTGGACTCCGCCCTCCGGCTGGGGCTCCACCGCGAGGTCCTGCCCGAGCTCCGGGACCTCGTGAGCGTCTACCCCCTGCACGAGGGGTTCCACGCCCGGCTCATCGACGCGCTGAGCCGGTCCGGACGCCGCGGCGAGGCGCTGAGCGCCTTCCGGGCGGCACGGGACACCCTGCACGACCAGCTGGGGCTGGAGCCCTCCGAGGAGCTGTGCCGCCTCCAGCACGCCATCCTCACCGGCGCGTCCGGAGCCCCGAGCGCCTCCCGCGGCTCCGTCAACTGAGGACGCGATGCCTCTTTCGTGGTATGTCCGGACGTTCCCCGGGCTGGTTGAGTGGACCGAGGGACGGCCGCGGCGACACCGCCCTCCCCCGCGTCATCACTGACCGCGTTCGATCAATCACACAAGGGCCCGGCGTGCGGTCCGGTCCCCCAGGGTCCCGGGCCGACGCCCCTCGGAGCGGAAAGCGAGCCACCTGTGCGCATCTCGGAGCTGAGCGACCGGGCCTCGGTGCCCGTGGCAACGGTCGAGTACTACCAGCGGGAGCGCCTGATCTCCCATCCCTCCGAGAGACACGGGTACAGCCCCGAGGATCTGCGCCGCCTGCGCCTGGTCCGCGTGCTGGTGGAGGTGGGCGGGCTGGACCCGGACCAGGTACGCGGCCTGCTGGGTGCCATGGCGGGCGGGACCAGGACGCCGCACGAGACCTTCGGCATGGTCCTCCGGACCCTGGAGGGCGCCTCCTCCGCCCCGCACACCGACGTCGACCCGGCGGACGACGAGGCGCTGGCCCTGGCCAGGAGGGTCGCCGACCGGCACGGGTGGACGGTCGACCAGGACACGGCGTCCTGGCGCACGCTGGTCAAGCTGCTCAGGACCCTCCACTGGCTGGACGACGCCGACACCGCGGTGGTGGTCGAGGCCTACGCGGCCGCCGCCGACCGGATGACCGGCGCCGAGATAGGGGTCCTGGGCCTGTACGCGGACGAGGACGCCCTGGTCGAGCGGCTGGTGCTGTGGACCGTGTTCGGCGACCCCCTGCTCGCGGCGCTGCGGCGGATCGCCCGCCAGCACACGTCCGGGAGGGTGTTCGACCGGGAGTTCTCCCCGGCCGACCGCGGGTCAGCGCTCTGACAGCACGACGCACGAGGGGCTGGCCACCGGGACCGGCGCGCCCACGGGGGTGAGCCGCCCGGCGGCCGAGACGCGGTGCACGGTGACGGACTGCCCGGCCTGGTTGGCCGCGTACACGTAGCGGCCGGAGGGGTCCAGGGCGATGCCCCGGGGCCAGCGCGTCCCCGGGCCCTTGGTGGTGACCGGCTGGGACTCCACCAGGTCCAGGGAGGCGCCGCCGTCGCGGACCGCGTAGGAAACCACGGTGTCCAGGCCCCGGTCGGCGGTGAGGACGAACCGGCCGCCGGCGTCGACGACCACGCCGGAGGGCGCGTTGCGCGGGTCGGCGCCCGGGGCGGCCACCGACACCGACTCCCCCGGGGTCAGCACGGCGCCGACGGGGTCGTAGGCGAAGGCGGTCACGGTGGACCCGAGCTCGTTGGAGACGTACAGGTGGCGGCCGGAGGGGTGGAGCGCGGCGTGCCGGGGGCCGGCCCCCTCCGCGACGAGGGTGCGGCTCCGCTCGGTGAGCCTCCCGGTGCCGGGGTCGAGGGAGTAGACGTACACGTGGTCGTTGCCCTTGTCGGGGACGATCACGTCGTGGGTCCCGGGCACGAAGAGGCACATGTGCGGGTGCGGGGCGGCCTGCTCCTCCGGGTCGGGGCCGGAGCCCTCGTGCTCGACGAGGTCCAGCAGCGCCCCGATCGAGCCGTCCTCCGCGAGGGCGTGGACGGCGACACCCGCCGAGTCGTAGTTGGCGGTCATGAGGAACCGGCCGTCGGGGTGGGCGGCCAGGTGGACGGGGGCGGCGCCCTCGGTGGGCGCGGCGTTGAGGGGCTCCAGCCCGCCGTCGCCCCCGATCCGGAAGGCGTGCACGTGGCCGTCGCCGGTCTGGCTGACCGCGTAGAGGACGTCGCCCCGGGGACCCGCCGCCAGGTAGGAGGGGTTGTCGATGCCCTCGTGGTAGCCGTCGATCCGCAGGGAGCCGTCCGCGCCGACGCTGCCGATCCCGATGCCGGGGAGCCCCGGCAGCCCGTACTCGCCGGCGGTGAACCCGCCGATGTAGGCGCGGCGGGCCGCGGGAGGGGGCGGGGCGGCCGTCGCCGGGCGGGCGGCGAACCAGGCCAGCCCGCCGATCCCGGCCGCCGCGGCGGTTCCGAGGAAGGCGCGTCTGCTGGGTGCGGGGCTTCTTCCGGTCATCGTCTGTCCTTGGGGGTGCGAGGGTGCGGGCGGCCGGTGCGGGGCGGGCCGGGGTCAGACGTCGGAGCCGACGACCAGGCCGGAGAGCAGGACGACGGCGAGCCCGGTCCCGCCGACCGCGAGCAGGAGGTGAGACCACAGGGGCCACCCGCGGGTGGGCGGGAGCGCGCGCAGGGCCGCCGCGACGGCGACGGCCGCCGCCCACCCGGGGACCGCGAGGCGCAGCCCGACCTCGCCGTTGAGCAGGAGTTCGTCGACGGGTGAGGCGCAGGCGAGCGGGGAGCAGTCGCCGGGGGCGTCCGTGCCGAGCAGGTACGCGCCCGCCCCCATGACCGCCGTCGGGAGGAGGAGCAGGGCCGCGGTGAGCGCGGCGTACGGGGAGCGCCCCCGGGTCCGCGCCCCGCCGGGGTCCCCGGCGGCCGGCGCCGCCCCGGGGCGTGGTCCCCCCGCCCCGGCGGGGCCCCGCCGGGCCCCGGGGGCCAGGCGTTCGGCCGCCAGGACGGCGACCGCCGCGGGCGCCCCGAACAGCAGGCCGAACAGGCCGCCCTGCCCGGTCTGGGCGAGCAGGTGCCACACCGTCGCGGCGGCCCCTCCCGCGGACCCGCCGGCCAGCAGGCCCGCGGCGGCGCCCGCCAGCCCCGCGGCGGCGAACGCGGCCACCGGGACCGACCAGGCGCCGGGAAGGGTGTCCGTCCGGGCTCCGCGGCGCAGCAGGGGGTGCAGCGCGGCGACGAGCACGGCGGTCAGGACCGCCAGGTCCGGCCACGGGGTGGTGACGGCTCCGGGCAGGGGGAAGCCCCGGCCGGTCACCGCCCCGGCGAGGGGGCCGACCAGGGTGTCCCAGTCGGCGAACAGCGCCGCGGTGAGGGCGACGGCCGCGGCGCCCGCCGCGGCGCTCCACGGGAGGCCGGGGGCGCCGGTCGTCGGACCGGCCCCCCGGTCCGGGCGGCGCCGCCCCGTGGCCGCGGGCCCGCTCCCCGCGCCGCCG